>JBIJBO010000127.1:0-10872 GCA_044345215.1 Prosthecobacter sp.
CTTTTCCTGGCCGGGCCGTCGAAGACCGCCGACATCGAGCAGTGCCTCGTCGTCGGCGCCCACGGCGCGCGTAGCTGCACCGTCTGGCTGCTCGGCGAACCCGCCTGACTCTCCCTCTTTTCCTCATGCCCGTCCCCGTCCTGCTCTCCGACATCGGCAACGTTCTGACCTTCTTCGACTTCAGTGTCGCCGCCCGGCGCGTCGCCGAGCGCAGCCCCTGGCCGGCCGAGGCGCTGTCGGCCCGGCTCGACCACCTCAAGGGCCCGTTTGAGAACGGCGACCTCGATGACGCCACCTTCCTGCGCGAGGCCGTGGCGGCGCTGGAGTTCCGCGGGAGCGAGGCCGAGTTCGCCCGCATCTGGTGCGAGATCTTCACCGAGAATGCCGCCATGCGCGCCACCCTCGAACCGCTCGCCGGGCGGATTCCGATGCGACTGCTGTCGAACACCAGCGGCCTGCACAAGGAGCACCTGCTCGCCGAGTTCGGCATCTTCCAGCCCTTCGACGGCGGCGTCTATTCCTACTCGGCGAAGTGCAGCAAGCCGGGCGAAGCCATCTTCCACAAGACCATCGAGGAACTCGACCTCGACCCGGCCCTGACCTTTTACATCGACGACCTCGAGCCGAACATCGCCACCGCGCGCCGGCTCGGTTTTGAAGCGCACCACTACGACGCCCGCCGCCACGACGAGTTCGAGCGTGAGCTCAACGCCTGGCTGTCACGTGTTCTGTGAGGCGGCCGTGCGCCAAATGGAGAGGAGCGCGGAAGTCGGACACGGCGCAGCGCATCCCTACCGTTAGGGCGCCGCTGCGCCGGCGCCGTGGCTTTCCTGGGTGGCTGACTCTGTCGAGATTCCGTTTGGCCGCAGAGGGGCAGAGGGGCGGCGCCGGCTGTAGGCGGGGGCATCGACCCCGCGGCCTGGGTAGCGGAAGTCGTGAGACTTCCCCGCTTGGGAACCACGCACCGTTTTGCACCGCTGATGGGACGCTGATCTTCAGAGGAAGCCCCGACTTGGCGGAATGTGAAATCTGAGATCCTTCCGGCCTCCGTCTTTTCTTGACGGTCCGGCCCGTGTCGAAGAGCCTGCGGCCATGCTGGCCTTTCAGGAATCATCTCTGCCGCTCCGGGCTGCCTTGGACGAGAGTAGCCTCTTTGAGGGAACTTATTCTGGGAACAGGAGGCGAATGCTCGATGCGGTAAATCCGTGGACGTGAGTACTGTCGTTCAGCTGATCAAGAATCGATGAAGCGCCATGTCATTTCTGTGCTGCTACTTGCAGCCATGGTTGCGGGCTTTTGGATCTACTGGGAATCCACGGCAGAGCGCCGAAATGCGAATCGGATCATTTCGGCCATTGAAGCCTACCGTGAGAGCCACGGACGACTGCCCGATTCCAGCGACCAAGAAACCATGAAGCACTTGGGATTTGAGCTTCGAGTCGGATGGCATCCTGACTATCAGGTTGGTGAGAAGGGACTCTACCGTCTCACAATTCTGGATGGGTTTGATGGTCCTTATTGGGTTTACGAATCGTTCTCGCAAAGGTGGAGGAAGGACTTCCCACCCATGGAGAACGCCGTCTCAAAACATCGATCTGAATAAGACGAAGGTAGACAACAGGCTGTCCGTCCGGGGCCGAAGTTGGAGTGTGAATGCAGGCTAGCCCACCGGGCTTGCATCATGCAGCCCAGGGATGCCGAGCACAGCGAGTGCTTCCCTGGGGAGCTGAACGATCCCCGATCCAGTGAGCCGTGAACCCTGCAGGGGTTCCGACGGGTTGGAACGGGTTGCATCCCCCTGACGGGACCCCGTTGGGGTCCGCTGCGGCCAACGAGGCCGGGGTGGGGGATGTCCCAGGCGAGGCCGCTGCGCGTCCACGCCTGGGCTGCATGACGGAACCGCGTTGCGGTTTGAGGTAGGTCGTCGCGGGCGAGGCCGGATTTTTCGACGAGGACACCCAGCCTCAGGCCGCCACCAAATCGTAGCCGCGCCATTCCTTGACCTCGACCTCGGCGAATTCGCCGACGGGGAGTTTCTTGGAGACGAAGACGGTGGTGTCGATGTCGGGGGCGTCCATTTCGCCGCGGGCGACGCCGGGTTCCTCGACGAGCACGCGCACACGGCGGCCGACGAGCTGGCGGTTGACGTGCTCGACGTTGCGCTGGATGGCGCGCATGGCTTCGTTCCAGCGGGCCTTGCGGGTCATGTGGTGGAGGTGGCCCTCCATCTTGTCGGCACGGGTGCCTTCCTCGCGCGAGTAGTTGAAGACGCCGGCGCGCTCGAATTTCTCGTCCTCGATGAACTGGACGAGCTCATTGAAGTCGGCCTCGGTTTCGCCGGGGAAGCCGACGATGAAGGTGGTGCGGATGGCGATGCCGGGGATGCCGGTGCGGATGCGGCGGAGCAGGCCGCGGATGTAGGCGCCATCGGTCTCGCGGCGCATGAGGCCGAGCATGCGGTCGCTGATGTGCTGCAGGGGCATGTCGATGTAGCGGGCGACCTTGGGCGACTCGGCGATGGCCTGGATGAGGTCGTCGCTCCAGTGCGCGGGATGGGTGTACAGCAGGCGGATCCAGAAGTCGCCGGGGATGGCGTTCAGCTCGCGGATGAGGGTGGAGAGGGACTCGCCCTTGCTGCTGTCGACGCCGGAGGTCGGCTTGGGACGGTCGCCCTCCCATTTGTCCATGCCGAAGTAGGTGGTGTCCTGGGAGATGAGGTTGATCTCCTTGACGCCGCTGGCGATGAGCTGGCGGGCTTCCTTGACGATGCTTTCCTGGCTGCGGCTGCGGTGGCGGCCGCGGATTTTCGGGATGATGCAGAACGAGCAGGGGTGGTTGCAGCCCTCGGCGATCTTGATGTAGGCCGTGTGCTTGGGCGTCAGGCGGAAGCGCGGGGTGTCGTAGTCGGGGATGTACTGCGGGCCCTTGGTGACGAGGTTTTCCTGCTCGTGCTCCTTGGTGCCCATGAGGTTCTGGATGATCGGGGCGACCTGGGTGATCTGGTCGAGGCCGATGAAGGCGTCGACCTCGGGCATCAGGGTGGGCAGTTCTTCGCGGAAGCGCTGCGACAGGCAGCCGGCGACGATGATCTTCTGCTTTTTGCGCTTCTTCGACTCCTCGCGGGCGTCGACCGCCTCATGGATGGCGCCGACGCTCTCCTTCTTGGCCATGTCAATGAAGGAGCAGGTGTTGATGATGAGCACGTCGGCCAGTTCCGGCTCCGGGGTCATGGCCATGCCCGCCTGCTGGAGGTGGCCGACCATGATTTCGGAGTCGATGAGGTTCTTGGCGCAACCGAGGGAAACGAGGCCGACTTTGATCATAGGGGAGCCTAACATACGGCCAAAAAGCCGTCGGGAAAGGACAAGATGCGTCAGCCCAGCAGCAGCTCCAGGCCGGCGCTCAGGGCCGGATCCATGGAGGGGGCGGCATTGGCGACGCTGACCTCGTAGCCGCCGTGGGGGAAGGCTTCCAGGGTCGGGATGTACCAGGGGCCGCCATCGCCGTAGGCGGCGGTGGCGACGAAGCCGCCCGGGCGCAGGGCCTGGGCGCGCAGTTGGTATTCGACGAAGGATTCGGCCGGCAGATGAACGATGGCGGCGCGGTTGAGGTGGAGGGCGCTGAGCACGATGGGCTCGCGGCGCTGCAGGCGCTTCAGCCAGGCCACGCGCATGGCCGGGCGGATGCGGTTGGCCGGGGCATTCTGCGGGTTCTCCATCAGGGCGGTTTCGGAGGCGAGGGTGAAGACCGGGTTGGCCTCGGGGACAAAGCTGTGGGTCTTCCAGGTGGCGGTCGTCAGCGGCTCGGGGCGCAGCCTGGCGGCAGCGGTCGTCATGGCCTGGTGCAGGCGCTCGGTGAGGGCGACGCGCGCCTCCGGCGAACCGTCGTTGTACTTGCCGGCGGCGATGTTGCCCGCAGCGCCGGTGAAGTAGATCTGGGTGCAGCCGGGCTCCGCCTGCTGCAGCCGTTTGCGCGCCAGGCCGGGGAAGTCGCTGCTGACCTTGCCCTTGCCGTAGTGGCTCATCGGGTGGCAGGCGTAGTAGTGGCAGGCGACCACCTTTTCGTCGCCGCTGTAGAAGGCGATCGTTTTCAGCATCGGATCGATCAGGCCTTCGGGCAGGGCGATCAGTTCCGGGTCGCGGCAGGCGCTGCCGCGCATCTTCTTCACCTGGCCGTCGGGGCCGAGCAGCAGGCGGCGGTTGCCGGCGATCTTTTCCACCCGCGCCTCGGCGTGGGCGACGTGGGTGAGCGGCCGGGCCTGGGCGAGGGCGGTGCGCACGGCCTTGGCACCGCGGTCGAGACAGGTCTCAAAGAAGGTGGTGTCGACGTTCTTCAGGCCGGCGTTGAGGCCGTCGAGCAGGCGCTGGGTTTCCAGGCAGACGAAGGGGGCGTCGTGCTGGTGCACGCACTGCACGGCGACGCGTTCCGGCGTGGTGCCGGCGGCCTCGGCCAGGCGCTGGCGCCAGGCGAGGTGGGCCTCGTTGAGCAGGCCGGTCCAGTCAACCGCGCAGACCACCACCGGCCCGCCGTCGAGCCCGAGCAGCACGTAGCCGATCGCCTCGAGGGCGTCGTCGGGCTCGCCGGCCGGGGTGATCCAGCCGCCGCAGAGCGGGTGGCCCGGCGGCGGCGTGACGTCGAAACGGAAGGGCGCGATGCGCAGGCCGTCGGCGGCGCGGGCGGAGCCGAGCAGGCCGGCGGCGCAGGCACCGGTCAACAGGCGGCGGCGGCTGAGGGGTGGGGCCATGGCATCAGAGACCGAAGGCTACGTCCATCTCCTTGGAGACGCCCTTGAGATACTCCAGGTCGCCGCCGGCGACCTCGGCCGCGAGCCAGCCGTGGAAGTTGATCTCGTGCAGGGCCTTGCGCACGTCGGCGTAATCGATGTCGCCCTGGCCGATCGGCGTGAACTTGCCCTCGGCGCGGGAGAAGCCCTTGACGTCGAGCTTGAAGACGCGGCGGTCGAGCTGGCGGATCCAGTCGCCCATGCTGCCGAACTTCCAGTGGTTGCCGATGTCGAACTGCATGCCGACCCAGGGCGAGCGGAATTCGTCAACGTACTTGACGAACTTGTCGGCGGTCTGGTCGGCGCCGCCGTCGTGGTTGTAGAGGAACTGGTTCCAGACGTTTTCGATGACGATCTGCACGCCGACCTCGGCGGCCAGCGGCACGGCCTTGGCGATGTTCTCGACCGAGCGCTCCCAGATTTCCGCCTCGGGGCCGTCCTCGCCCTTGCCGACGACGAGCAGCACGCTGTGGCCGCCGACGGCGCGGGTGTCGCGCAGGGCAGTCTTCAAATGCTCGAGCGCCTGCGCGCGGGTGGCGGCATCGGCGCTGGTGTGGCGGATCTGCCAGTGGTGGCCGCAGACCGTGCCGTCGACCGGCAGGCCGGAGTCGGCGATGGCGCGCTTCGTCTCCTCGACATCCATGCCCGGCGACTGCATTTCGACGCCGAGGAAACCGGCGGTTTTGGCCGCCTTGAACTTGTCGCTCAGGCTGCCGTCGACCTTGATCATGCCGATCTTGAGGGTCTTGTAGAGGCGGCCGGCGAGGGCGTGCGGGATGGAGGGATTGGCGGCGGCGCGCGGGGCGGTGCCGAGCAGGCCGCCGGCGGCGAGCAGGCCGGCTTGCTGGAGGAATTGGCGGCGGGAGGCGGAATGGGATGGCATGGTCCGACATCTACGCCCCGGTCGCGGCGCTTCCTGCGAACTTCCGTGGTTAATGGATTCCAGTAGCCGGAAGCGCGGGGTTTTGCGTCTAGGCCAGCCAGGGCGGAGACGCTAGAAAAGGGGGCGAAGTCCCAACCGGAGGTTCCCACCATGCATCCAACCGCTTCTTGTTCTTCCTGTCAGCATGCCTGCCTGTGGGCGGGCACCGACCAGTGCTTGGTCCGCCAGGTCAGTGCCGTGCATCTCGCCACGCGCCGGATCAGCTTGGGCATGCGTTGCGGATTGAAGGCGCTCTACGATCCGCATCCGCTTCCGCCCTGCATCCAGGCGAATGGCGAGCTCTGCTGGGAGCCCGCCGCGCGTCCGGTGGCGCGGGAGATGTGGGACGATTGACCGTCACTTTTTGCGCCAGCTCAGGGCGCCGAGCAGGCGGCGGCCGGTGGAGCGTCGGCCGGTGAGGGTGGCGGCTTCGAGTTCGGAGTCGCTGAGGATGTCCGGGTCGCCCGAGTCGAAGTCCTCGGCGCGCGGCAGGGTCGCCAGCAGCAGGGGTTCGGCTTCGGCCGGCGCGGCCTGCGGTTTGTCCACCTCCTCGACATCGGGGCGTTCGGCGGGCGCGGCCAGGCTGGAGGGCACGACGAGGCCGCCGGAGAAGATGAGCTTCATGGCCTCCTCGACGCTGAGCGGGGCATCAGTGATCTGTTCGACCGGCACGACGAGCAGCAGGCCGGTCATCGGGCTGAGCGCGCCCGGGATGAAGATGGCCGCCAGCACCTTGTTCTGCTGTGGATCGAGGTACTGGCCGGTGACGAAGCCGAGCATCTTCATCTCGCCGGAGGGGTAGTCGACGTAGACGACGCGCTTGAAGTTCTGGCGCGCGCCCAGGCCCTTGAAGCCGTCGATCACCTGCTTGAGCGACTTGTAGATGAAGGAGACGATGGGCACGCTGA
Source organism: Prosthecobacter sp. (assembly GCA_044345215.1). Lineage (GTDB taxonomy): Bacteria > Verrucomicrobiota > Verrucomicrobiia > Verrucomicrobiales > Verrucomicrobiaceae > Prosthecobacter. The sequence goes on from JBIJBO010000127.1 coordinate 6,614, forward strand.
TGAGCAGGCGGTCCATCGCGGTGACCACGCGCACGCCGAGCACGTTGGTGGCCATGACACCGAGGGCGATGAAGAAGAACAGCGGGATGAGGAAGCCGACGAAGGTGACGACCGAGCGGAAGGTGGGGCTGGCGGTGTCGACGGCGGTGATGCCGGCCACCTCGTTGATGAAGCGGGCGAAGAAGTCGAGAATTGGCAGGCTCCAACCGTGCAGCAGGTGGTAACCGTTCTGCAGGATCCAATACGTGATCATCAGCGGCAGCGCCACCGCGAGGCCGGCCAGCAGCTTGTTGCGCAGCCACACGAAGGGGCTGCGCGACGGCGGCGGAACGGACTGGAGAGGGGCGGGCATGACGACAGACTGCGCGCGACGCGCAGTCCAAGACTATACGCATGAATCGACGCCTGTCGCCCGCTTCTGTTCAATACGACGGAGGCAGGATCGCGTCTCAGGCACCGACCAGCATGCGCGCCGGGTTCTCGATGCAGTCCTTGACGCGCAGCAGGAAGGTCACGGCTTCCTTGCCATCGACGACGCGGTGGTCGTAGCTGAGGGCGAGGTACATCATCGGGCGGATGACGACCTGGCCATCGACGGCGACCGGGCGCTGCTGGATGCTGTGCATGCCGAGGATGCCGCTCTGCGGAGGATTGAGAATCGGGGTGCTGAGCAGGGAGCCGTAGACACCGCCGTTGGAGATGGTGAAGACACCGCCGCTGAGGTCGGCGATCTCGATCTTGCCGTCCTTGGCCTTGGCGGCGTAGGCGAGGATGTCCTTTTCCAGGTCGGCAAAGGACTTGCTGTCGCAGTCGCGCAGGACCGGCACGATGAGGCCGCGCTCGGTGCCTACGGCGACGCCGATGTCATGGAAATGGTTCTGGACAATCTCGTCGCCATCGACGCGGACGTTGATGGCCGGCACCGCCTTGAGGGCCTCGACCACGGCCTTCACGAAGAAGGACATGAAGCCGAGCTTGACGCCGTGCTTGGCGACGAAGCTGTCCTGAAGCTTGGCGCGCAGGGCCATGACGGCGCTCATGTCGCACTCGTTGAAGGTGGTGAGGATGGCGGCGGTCTGCTGGGCGCTGACGAGCTGGTCGGCAATCTTGCGGCGCAGCGGTGACATCTTCTTGCGTGTAACCCGGCCCTCGGGCGCCTTGGCGGCCGGCTTCGGTGCGGCGACGGGCTTGGCGGCGGCAGGCGCTGGCGCGGGCTTCGCAGCCGGGGCTTCGATGACCGGAGCCGGTTGGGCGGCGGCCGGCTTCTCGGGCTCCGGTGCCGGCGCCGGGGCGGCGGCGGCTTTGCCCTCGGCGATGCTGCCGACCACGGTGCCGATTTCGACGTCGGCGCCCTCGGCGAGGGCGATGCTCAGTTCGCCGCTGGTTTCGGCGGTGATTTCCGCCGCGACCTTGTCGGTCTCAAGCGTGAGCAGGATGTCGCCGGCCTTGACGTGGTCGCCGGTTTTGAAGTGCCATTTGGAGATTTGGCCGCCGGAGACGGATTCGCCAAGGGCGGGGATTTTGATTTCGGCCATGGTCGTGCTGGGAGTGGGGGATCGCGGGGAGGTGGGGATCAGACGCTGAAGGCATCCTCGACGAGCTTTTCCTGCTCGAGGACGTGGATGGCCTTGGAACCGGCGGCGGGGCTGGAGCTGCGTTCACGGCCAGCGTAGCGCAGTTTGTGGTTGGACAGCTCTTCCAGGCGTGGGCGGATGTAATAGAAGGCGCCCATGTTGCGGGGCTCCTCCTGGCACCAGATCCACTTTTTCTGGGCGCGCGGGTAGCGGGCGACGATGTCCTTGAGCATCTCGTAGTTGAGCGGGTAGAGCTGCTCGACGCGGATGATGGCGGCGTTCTTGATCTTGTTCTTCTCGCGGAACTCGAGCAGGTCGTAGTAGACCTTTCCGGAGCAAAAGATGAGGCGGGCGACGCGGTCCGGGCTGCACGGCAGGTGCTCGTCGTCGAGCACCTCGCGGAAGTGGCTGCCGGCGGCCATGTCGTCGAGCTTGGAGACGCAGCGCGGGTGGCGCAACAGGCTCTTCGGCGTCATCACCACCAGGGGCTTTCGGGTGTCGCGATGCAGCTGGCGGCGCAGGGCGTGGAAGTACTGGGCGGGCGTGGTGAAGTTGCACACCTGCATGTTGCCGCCGGCGCAAAGCTGCAGGAAGCGCTCGAGGCGGGCGCTGGAGTGCTCCGGTCCCTGGCCCTCGTAGCCGTGCGGCAGCAGCAGGGTCAGGTGGCTCGGCCTCTGCCACTTGCTTTCCGCCGAGGCGATGAACTGGTCGATGATGACCTGGGCGCCGTTGATGAAGTCGCCGAACTGCGCCTCCCAGCAGATGAGCATGTTGGGGGCCAGCAGGGAGTAGCCGTAGTCGAAGCCGAGCACGGCGGCCTCGGAGAGCAGGCTGTTGTAGACGCAGAAGCGGCCCTGGTTCTCCTCCAGATGGTTGAGCGGAATGTGGCGCTCGCGCGTCTCGGTGTCGTAGAGCACACTGTGGCGCTGGCTGAAGGTGCCGCGGCGAACGTCCTGGCCCGACAGGCGCACACCGTAGCCTTCGGTGAGCAGCGCGCCGAAGGCGAGCGACTCGGCGGTGGCCCAGTCGATGCCCTCGCCGGTTTCAATGGCCTTGCCACGGGCGGCGAGGAAGCGACGGGCAATCGTCGGGTGCAGACGGAAGCCCTCGGGGGCCTCGATGAGCTTGCGGCCGAGGCGCTGCAGCTTGTCGCGCTCGATCCCCGTGTCGACGACGCGGTAGTCGTAGGCCGGCTGCGGTTCGACAACAAAACCCTCGAAGGGATTGCCGCCCTGGCCGTCGTCGCGCGCGGCAAGGGTGGTCATGCCGGCTTCCAGTTCGTTTTCCAACTCGGCCTGCAGGGCATCGGCCGATGACTCGTCGAGCACGCCGTTTTCGATGAGCTGGCGGCGGAAGAGGGTTGCGGTCGACGGATGTGCGGCGATGGCGCGCGCCATGTTCGGCTGGGTGAAGGCGGGCTCGTCGGTCTCATTGTGGCCGTAGCGGCGGTAGCAAACGATGTCGAGCACGACGTCGCGGCCGAACTGCTGGCGAAACTCAAGGGCAAGGCGGGCGGCGCGCATGACCTCGAGCGGGCAGTCGCCATTCACATGGAAGACCGGCGCATCGATCATCTTGGCGACGTCGGTGCAGTAGCGGCTGGAGCGAGCGTCGGCGGGCAGCGTGGTGAAGCCGATCTGGTTGTTGACGACGATGTGAATGGTGCCGCCGGTGCGGTAGCCCGGCAACTGCGAGAGGTTGAGGACCTCGGCGACGATGCCTTGGCCGGCGAAGGCGGCATCGCCGTGGACCAGCACGGGCAGGACTTGGTTGCGGGCCGTGGTGTCGTCGAGGAAGCGCTGGCGCGCGCGTGCCATGCCCTCGACGACCGGATCGACCGCCTCAAGGTGACTTGGGTTGGGGGCGAGCATGACTGCCACTTCACGGCCATCGCGGGTGTGGCGCACCGTCTCAAAGCCGAGGTGGTACTTCACGTCGCCGTCGCCGGCGACCATGTTCGGCACGTAGTTTTCCGAGAACTCGTAGAAGAGGGTTTCCAGCGGCTTCTGCAGGAAGTTGGCGAGCACGCTCAGGCGGCCGCGGTGGGCCATGCCCATGACGATTTCCCGGCCACCGAGCGAGGGCAGGGTTTCCAGAAGGGTTTCCAGAGCCACCAGCATGGATTCGCCGCCCTCGACCGAGAAACGCTTCTGGCCGACGAAGCGGCGGTGCAGGAAGCGCTCAAAGGTTTCGGCTTCGAGCAGCCAGCGCAGGGCGGAGGTCTGGTCATCGGGGGGCAGGGCCGGCTCAAAGCGGTGGCGTTCGATGCGTTCCAGCAGCCATTCACGCACTTCCGGGGCATGGATGTGCATAAATTCGTAGCCGGTGGTGCCGCAGTAGATTTTGCGCAGCTCTGCAAACATGGCGCGCAGGGGCAGCGGTTGGCCGTCGCGGAACATCTGGGTGCGCACCTCTTGGTCCAGTTCGGCGGCGGTGAAGCCCAGTCCCTCGGGCCTGAGGCCGGCCACTTCGGGGCCGGACGGACTGAGAGGGTCGAGGTGGGCGGCGGTGTGGCCCAGACGGCGGAAGGTCAGCAGCGCCTGGGTAACGCGCATGCGGAAGCTCAGGGTTTCCTCGGAGAGACCGTCGGCGGCGGGCGCCGTGCGGCCGCCGCGCTTGGCGAGTTCCGCGAGACCTAGTTCAAAGCCTTCGAAAAAGGACGCCCAGGTGGCGTCCACCGAGGCG
>JBIJBO010000128.1:0-10851 GCA_044345215.1 Prosthecobacter sp.
CCTTCTTCTGGTAGAGTTCGAGAATCTTTTGCTGGGCGGCCGAAATCTTGATCTCGTCAACCGGATCCCACACCTTCACCTCGATTTCCTTGCGCAACTTGTCGTTGTCGAACGCTGCGTTGCCCAGGAAGGCGATCTCGCCGATGCCCCCGCGACCGGCAATGGTGACGATGACACGCACGCCACCGGCGACATCAACCGCGCGGATGTCGACATTTTCCACGGCCCCCGTCTGGTACAGGTTGCGCAGATCGCGCTCAACGCCCTCGTCGGTATAGGGCTCGCCCACCCGGGTCGACATCTGGGCGCGCACTCGGTCGGGGTCGAGGGCCGAGACCCCTTGGAATTCCACATCGACCGAGCGGACAATCTTGGTGCCGGCTGACGCGGCAGCAGGCGCATCAAGCGTGACCTGGGCCGCCAGGGGAGCGGCAGCGATCATGAGTGCGGCCGAAAGAAGCGCGCCGGTGGCCCGCTGGGCAAGGGAGAAGACTCCGAGGAACGTCATATGAGGGGAGCTGGGTACAGAGAACACGGCTCAGGCGATCGCCCGGGCTTGCGCAGTAATGCTGACCATCGCGAGTCGCGTCAAGGTTAAAAACGGCATTCACCCGCGCAGTCGGGACCAGCATCACAGGAGTACCGGAGCCGGTGACAAGCCCCGCAGGAATGGCCGGGGCGGCGCGTTTTCCTCTTTTTGCCATGAACCGACGCCTCCTGCCCGCCCTGCTGCTGCTGACTGTCGCCAACGCCCGTGCCCAGGACGTGGCCGGCAACGAGCAGGTCCAGAAGATCATCGAAACCTTCGCCGGTCGTGGCACCCTGGCCGACGACACACCACCAACTCCGGCGGCAGAGGCGGTGCGCCGGTTTCAGCTGCGCCCGGATCTGGCGATCGACCTGATGGCTGCCGAGCCCGAGGTCGAGCAACCCCTCTACGCCAGCTGGGACTCGAGGGGGCGTCTCTGGGTTACTCTGTACCGGCAGTACCAGTTCCCTGCCGGACTGAAGATCGTCAGCTATGACCCGCATCTGCGCGCCAGGTTCGACAAGGTGCCGCCGCCGCCGCCACGCGGGCCGAAGGGAGCCGACAAAATCACCGTCTTCGAGGACGCGGATGGCGACGGCTTCTTCGACCGCCACACCGACGTCCTCAGCGGCCTCAACATCGCCAGCGCCGCCCTGCCCGGCATGGCTCGCATCTGGGTGCTGAATCCCCCTTACCTGCTCAGCTATCCCGACAGCAACGGCGATGGAATGCCCGAGGGCGACCCCGAGGTGGAACTGAGCGGCTTCGGGCTGGAGGACACCCACAGCGTCGCCACCAGCCTGGCCTGGGGCATGGACGGCTGGCTGTACGGGGCCAATGGCAGCACCACCACCGGCAACGTTTCCAGCGCCAACAGCAAGAACGTCAAGTGGGAGGGCCAGTGCATCTGGCGCTACCATCCGCGCCGCAAGCTCTTTGAGATCTACGCCGAGGGCGGCGGCAACACCTTCAGTCTCGACATCGACGCCAAGGGCCGGGTGTTTTCCGGCACCAACAACGGCAAGACCCGGGGCATGCACTACGAACAGGGCAGCTATGGCATCAAGGGGTGGGGCAAGCACGGGCCGCTGACCAATCCCCATGCGTTCGGGTGGTTCGAGCACATGAAGCACGAGGGCGACGAAAAGCGCTTCCCGCAGGCCTTTGCGATCTACGAGGGCGGCCTGCTCGGCAGCGCCTACGAGGGAAAGATCCTCGCCCCCAACTCCCTGGCCAACCTCGTCTATGCCAGCGAACGGCTGCCCGACGGTTCCACCTTCCGCACGAGGGACGAGGCGCTTCTGCTGTCCTCGCCCGACCGCTGGTTCCGTCCGGTTTGGGCCGGTGTCGGCCCCGATGGCGGCTTCTACATGGCAGACTGGTACGACACCCGGCTCAGCCACGTGAGGCCGGTGGACGACTGGCACAAGACCAGCGGGCGCATCTACCGGGTGCGACCCGCGAGCGGCGCGCCGAAGCTCAAGCCTTTTGATTTGGGAAAGGCCGCACCGGACGAGCTGCTCGGGTACCTGGGCCATGCCAACGAGTGGTTCCGCAAACAGGCGGTTCTCGAGATCGGCTGGCGCGGACTCTCCGAACTCACGCCCAAGCTTGAAGCCATGCTCGACGGACCGCAGGCGCTGGAAGCGCTGTGGGCGCTCGACGCGCTGCGTCCGGAGCAGCCGGTGCCGTTGCGGCACGCCGATCCCCATGTCCGCCGCTGGGCGGTGAAGATGCTCGGTGAGCGCGGCAAGTCCGAAGGCGAGGACCTGGCCCGGTTGGCGCGCACCGAAAACCATCCTGAAGTGCGCGCCCAGATTCTGGCCAGTGCCAAACGCCTGCCGGCCCGCGAGGCCCTGCCCCTGCTTTGGGCGGGCGACGCCGAGGATGCCAGTGGCCATCTGCCCCTGCTCGCCTGGTGGGCCCTGGAGTCCAAGGTCGCGAAGGAACAGGCGGCCATCCTCGCTTTCCTGAAGGCCGATGCCGACTTTTTGAAAACCACGCTCTTCCGCGATCACCTTGCCGAAAAACTCGCCAGGCGGCACGCGATGGCCGGCGGCGAAGACCACCTCAACGCCTGCGCCGACCTGCTCGGCCTGACCGAGGACGAAGCCCTGCGCGGCAGGTTCATCGCCGGCATCGCCGCCGCCTTTGAGGGCACCGAACTGCCGCCGCTGCCGCCGGCACTGGCGCGGGCACTCCATGAGCACCTGACCAAAAACAGCGGCGGCGACCTTACCCTTGCCCTGCGCAGCGGCAGCGCCGACGCCCTGAAGAAGGCGCTTGCCCTGCTGGCCGGCACCAAGGCGACGAACGCCGCGCGCATCGCGGTCGCCAAGACCCTGGCAGAACTCGGCAAAACCGAGGCGGTGGCACCCATGGTTGCCATTCTCAGGGGATCCAACCCGCCGGGCCTCAAGCGCGGCATCCTGCAGGCGGCGGCGCGGTTCGACGACCGCCGCATCGCCGAGGCCCTGCTCACCTCCTACGAGGCCCAGATCGCCGGCGACAAGGCGTTGCGCGAGGACGCGCTGCGCGCGCTTGCCGGGCGCAAGGCCTGGGCCCTCGAACTGGTCCATTTTGTGAACCAGTGGAAGGTGCCGGCCCGCCACGTGCCGGTCGATGTGGTCCGCCAGCTGAGCCTGCACCGGGAACCGGGCATTGATGCCGCGCTGGAAACGCACTGGAAGGGCCTGCTGGTCACCGGGCCGAGCGAGTCCAAGGAAAAGGAGATCGCGCGCATCAAGACCGTGCTCAAGTCCGCACCCGGGGATCCGGCAAAGGGCAAGCTGCAGTACGCCGCACGCTGCGCGATCTGCCACAAGCTGTTTGGGGAGGGCATGGCCATCGGCCCCGAACTGACCGGTTACGACCGCGGCAATGCCGACTTCTGGCTCGACAACCTTTTCAACCCCAGCCTGGAGATTCGCGAGGGTTTTGGCAACTACGTCGTCAAGCTGAAGAACGGCCAACTCCTCACCGGCATCATCGACGCCCAGGATGCCGCGGGCCTCGTGCTGAAGGACATCGCCGGCAACCGCACACCGGTGAAGCAGACCGACATCGACAAGCTGGAAGCCAGCCCGGTTTCCCTCATGCCTGAAGGGCTGACTTCCGGCATGAGCGATGCCGACCTGCGCGACTTCTTTGCCTACCTGATGCAGTGACCATCGGCTTCAAGGCGGCCTGACCTCGAGACTGACCGCATTGCTCGCCACAGCCTCCGGGGAAAACGCATTGCTCACGCGCAGCGTGTAATTGCCCGCGTCGCCCAAGGTGACGGCACTGATCGACAGGGTGGCCGAGGTGGCTCCCTCGATGGGCTGATCGTTGAAATACCACTGGTAGATCAGCGGCGCCGTGCCCTGGGCCGAGGAAACAAAAAGCACGTTTTCCCCTTCGTCGACAGGCTGTTCCACGGGCAGTTGAATGCTGACAGTGACGCCGGAAACCGGTTCACCGACCGCCAGCGGCACGGGGGCGCTCAGGACCCCTCCGGGGGTGGCCTCGTTGGTCACCCTGACCGTGTAATCCGCCGTGTCGGATGCCACCGCGGAAGTGATCGAGTAGTTGACACCCGTCGCACCCTCAATCGCAACACCGTTTTTGTACCACTGGTAGGTGAAGGGGCCGACCCCGGCGTTACCGACCGTGAAATCGACGCGCGTGCCGACAGTGACCGCGGCGGCGCTTGGCGTGCGCGAGGCCGACACACTGGAAACCCGCGCATCAATGACGAGGGCAACCACATTGCTGATGAATCCGCCGGCAGTTCGCGCATTGCCAACCCGCACCGAGTAATCCCCTTGGTCGGCGGCGTTCACAAAGGGAATGTTGTAGGAGGCCTGGGTGGCACCGTCGATTTCACCCGCATTTTTGAACCACTGGTAGGTAAAGGGGCCGCTGCCGTCATGGGTGACGCTAAAGGTCACACTGCTGCCGACCGCCACCTCCTCCGTCGCCGGCAACCGCACCGCCAGTGCGCTGGTAACCATCGAGGCAACCTGCAATGTCAGCTGGTTGCTGACCACCCCCGTCGGGCTCAGGCTGCTGACGACGCGCACCGTGTAGTTGCCGGCATCGGCGGCCGTGAGGCTCTGAATGACGTAGGTGCTGGCCGTCGCATCGGCAATCTCCTGACCGTTGCGCAACCACTGGTAGGACAGCGTGCCGCTGCCGACGGCGGCAGCCGTGAACGTGACGGTCTCGCCCTCCGCCAGCTGGCCTTCCGCAGGGGTGCGGCTGATGATGACCGACGAAACAGGGTCATTGACGGTCAGGGTGGCCGCCGTGCTGACAATGCGTCCGTAGGGCGTGCTCACGACCACGTCATACTGTCCCTGGTTGGTCTCGCTGATGGCGCTGAGCTGGTAGGTGGCCGCGACAGCACCGCTGATGCTGACACCGTTGAAGCGCCACTGGTAGGTGAGCTCGCCAAGCGCCTGGGCCGTGACGCTGAAGGTGTGGCCATCCCCCGGATTGACCGTTATCGAGGCCGGGTGGGCCAGGATCTGAATCGGTGCGGAACTGAGGCGCAGGTCGCCGGCCAGCATCGGCGAGGTCAGCAGCGTCGTGGCCGGCGGCCCCGCAGAGGGTTTTTGAGCCAGCAGGAAGCTGCCCACCCCCTTGCCCGTGTCACCGGGAACATCGACCGTGACGAGTTCACCAAACTCGTTGCGCCGCTGCGTCTGGGTGTCGGGAATGCGCGGAATGATCAGGCCATTGAAGGCTGCCTTGCGCTGGGGTTTCAGTTCGGGATCGTCCTGGAGGCTGAAGCCGCCACTGATCTGGCCGGTGGCACGGATGACCGCAAGGTTCACCGCCCCGGGATTGCCGGCTGCGGGAATCACCGGCACATTGGTGCCGTTCAGGGTGAGCTGCGGCACGTCCGGATCCGTCTGGGCGGAGCCGAGCCCACCGCCGCTGAAGGCCAGGCTGGCGTTGAGATCACTGCCCTGCGGCAGACCAAGCACCGGCTTGGCGGCAGCCGGCGGATTGTAGGAGATGCCCAGCGAGTCCAGGCTCAGCGGTCCAAAACCGTCACGATAGGCGCGCTCCTTGGCCGACGCCTGGGCATCCTTCTGCCAGTTCACGCTGCCGGAGACGCGCAGCCAGAGCTCGTTGACGCCAGCCGGCGCGAGGTTGACACCGAGGATGTTCTGCACGCCACCCACGAAGCCGGTGCCGTTGTAAAGCGACTGATAAACGAGAAACTGAAACTGGCTGCCCAGGAACGAACTGCAGGTGAAACTGGCGCCGTCGCCCATGCGGCCCGCGCAGGTGACCGCTCCGCTGCTGACAAGCGACGCGCGCAGGAAACCCGTTCCCTGGGGGATGTCCGCCTCGCCGACATCATCCTCATCCAGATGCAGGCCCATGTTGAAGGTTTGCTGCAGGCCAACCGGATTCCAGGACGGATGGAACACCCGCCGGTAACCGTAGATCTCGGCGGTGTTGACACCATCGCTGACCAAGCCACTGATGTCACCGCTGTCCGTGAAGCCCTGCAGTGCAACCGTTTGGAAAAGCAGGTTCAGAGTGGACTGGCCGCGGCGGACGATGGTGGCCTGACCGGTGGCGAAATTGCTGCCGGGCGTCTGGCGCATGGTGCCCGTGAAACTGTAGCTGTTCTTGCCCTCAACGAGCTTGCCGCTGACCTGTCCACTGTCGGTGACGGTCATGTCAAACCGCCCGCCCTTGTTGCCGTTCAGAACGGCCGAGGCCGCCACCTGACCGATGAAGGCGCCGACCGCCGGCTCGGGCATGGGCAGGACAACCAGTGTGCCGCTGACCGGCAGGCTGACACCGGCAATGTTGCGACCGGTGACGGTCAGCGGATAAAACCCCGGGCGGGTCGGTCGTCCCTGGATGCGCCCCGTGGCGGGATCCATGCGCAAGCCGGCGGGCAGCCCCTTGACCGCGAAAGCCGTGACCGAGGTGTTGGCGTCGCCGCCGAACGGCAGCGTGTGATCGTAGTCGAGACCGATGTAGGCCGGATCCGGGGTGAAGTTCGCCAGCACCGGGCGGACGGCAAGATGCACGCGCCAGGCGCCGGTCTCCGCCTGAAGAACCGCATTCGCACTGCTGACCCGGCAGGTGTAGCTGCCCAGTTCGTCCGGGCTGAGGGCATTGAGGCTCAGTTGGGGCTTGTCGACGCCGGTGAAGGCTGCGGTGTCGACGAGCAGCATTTGATGGTTCTTAAACCACCGATAGCTCAGCCCGGGACCACCGGTCGCCTGGGCCGCCAGCACCAGCTTTTGGCCGGACAAGCCAACCGCCAGCCGTGAAGCCTTGTCGACCACCAGCACCTCGGACGGCTGGCTGAGCACGTTCTTGGCCGCCGCATTGCTGGCGCGGGCCTGGTAGACACCGCCATCGCCGAGAGTGACGGCGGGCAGCTGCAGCTGGATCGAGCTCTGCCCGGGCACCACCCGGCCCGAGCGAAGCCAGGCGATGGCGGGGAGCGGCGCCCCGGTGCCATCAACGTTGAGTTGCAACGGCTGGCCGACTTCAACAACCTTGGACTGCGGCTGTTCGGTGAAGACCGGGGGCGCACGCAGGTCGACACGCACGATGTTGCTGAGCACCGCAAAGCCGGCGTTGGAAACCCGCACTGCATACTGGCCGGTCTGGCTGGCGTCCACGCCCTCCAGCGCCAGGGTCGGCTCCACCCGGCCGTCGAGTTCCACACCGTTGCGCAACCATTGGTAGGCAAGGATGCCGCTGCCGGTGGCCTGGACACTGAGACGCGCGCCAGCCCCTTCAGTGACCGTCACCGAGACCGGCTGACGGGTGATGACCGGTGCCCGAAAATTGCGCTCCACCGTGGCCGTGAAGGTCTGGCTGCTGACATTGCCGTCGAGATCGGCCGCCTGCACCGTGATCTGGGAACTGCCCTCCTGCAGGGTCTGCAGGACCAGGCTCGTGCCGCTGATGGCGGCCGTAACGACGTTGCTGTTGCTGTTGGCGGTGATGCTGTAGCGGAACACGGGAATCTGCACGGCCTGCTGGATGCGCACCGTTCGTTCGACATCCATGTCAACCGGTGCACTGCCCGTGCTGTTCATCGGCACGGTCTCGAGCGCCTCGCGCCGGAGGAACTGATACTGACCGTTGCTGAGTTCAAAAAGCTGAACCCGCTTGTCGAGGGAGGCGGTGGTGCCGGTGCCGGTGTTGAAGTTGCGATAGACACCAATGGGCAGGGCGGCAATCGCGTCCGCCACGGTCATGCCGTTGCCGGCCACGCGCCCGAAGGCGGAAAAGCCCTCGTTCTGGTTGTCCAGATTGAGCGAGTTGTCCGACAGGTTGACGAAGAAATCGAGCGTGGCGCTGTCGGGCGATCCCGGCAGCTTGGCCCAGGCCACCGTGCCGCGCAGATTGGAGATGCCTGGCTCATTGCGCGGCGGGGTCCGCGAGGGCTGGTTGAGGACAAAGAAGTCGGGCGCCTGCACCGGCACATAGCTGCCCGTCTGGAGGATGAAACCAGGCACGGAACGGTGGAAGGCAACCCCGTTGTAGGTGCCGCGATTGACATAGTGAAGAAAGTTCTGCACCGACTCGGGGGTGAGTTCCGGGTAGAGCAGCAGGTCCAGGTCGCCCAGCGTCGTGCGCAGGCGCACGGCGACCTGCGAATCGGCGTCGGCAAACCGGTCCTGCAGCGGCAACGCCAGCTGCAGGCCGGGGGCATAGGTGACGCTGGGAATCGGGGTGACGACGGAGGGCGTCGCACCCTGCGGCAGCACGCGCAGGTTCAGGACAGCGGTGGCCGTGTGACCGTTGTTGAACTGCGCCGTCAGGGTGCAGGGAAACAGGCCGGCCAAGATCGGGGTGCCGCTGATGACACCGGTCGCAGCGTTGAAGGCGAGGCCGGCGGGCAGGCCGGTGACGCTCCAGCCGGTGCGAGCTTCCGGATTGGAGGTCGCCAGTTGATAGCTGAAAAAGACGCCCTGTCGCACGGGGTGGTAGGGTCGCCGGATGACATCGTCCTCGCCGTATCCATTCAGATCGCGCTCCGCCACCGAGGCGAACAAGTTCTGCCAGGGGGTGACAAAACCCTCATTGGGGGTGGCCTCCGCCATGGCGGCCTGCTGGGAGGCGAGACGATCGGTGCCCGTGCCGCTGCTGTTTCGGGTGTAGATGACGGCTTCCACTCGGAACTCATGGGTGGTGCCCTTTTCGAACTCACTGGCGCTGCCCTCGGTGAATTCCGCCTCGGTGACATTGACGCGACGGGTGTCGGCAGGCAGTGTGATGACGCGCTTCCAATCCGGGGTGCCCTTGACGCGCGCAAAAACCTCGAAATTGGTCTCCGCCTCCGATTGATCCTGCCAGTCGAGGCGGATCTGGCCGGCGTAGCCGGTATCCGTCGCGGTGAGGTTGCCCGGGCCGGGAAAGGTCGTGCCGAGTTCGATCTCGTTGGTGGGGGCCGACACGCTGACCTCATTGCCGGAGACGGGATCGAGGTAGACGGCCAGCACGCGCCAGTCGAGGCTCACCGCCGAGCCGACCGTCACGTCAAACTGGGTGGCATTGGCCGCCGTGGCAGTCGCACCGCTGCCCAGCCGCTCCCAGGTAGTGTCGTCCGGATCCTTGTATTCGATGCGGTAGCCGCTCTCGTTCTCCGAATTGTCCGTCCAGCGCAGGCGAATGCGCGTCTGGTCAAGCACGGAGCCCAGCAGGTTCGTTGGCGCGGCAAGGGCTGGAACCGCCACCGACACCTCGTTGGAAAGTTCCGAGTCATAGGGTGGCACCCGGGTCGGCGTGGCGTTGTGGTAATTGTTCTGTGCCTGAATCAGGCGCAGCACGGAGCGGACCCGAAACTGGTAGGTCGTGCCTGGCGTGAAATCGACCCGACCGTTGGCCAGGCTGCCCGTGAGCAGATGCGCCAGCTTGCTGGGCGGCAACTGCCCCGAGCGCAGCAACACGTCGGTGCGATCCAACTCGAGGTAAAAGGACTTCGTGTAGGTCGTGTCCGCCTGCTTTTTGTAGAAAACCTGATGGTAGGTTTCCGCATTGCTGGTGTCGACCCAGTTGAGCTGAACCCGTCCGTCGCCCTGAACCGCGGCGGTCAGACCCGTGGGTGGATTCAGCACGCTGGTGGCACTCGGATAGACGATCGTCTGAATCGGCCCCGATCGAAACTCGACCTGGGCACCGTTGAACTTGTAGGCCGTCACCTGAAACTGAATCGTTTGACCCGGCAACAGGTTGAAGGGCGAGGCGGTGCCACCTCCCAAGTACATGCCCTCCTGATTTGGTCCGAAGTAACCGGCGTTGTAAAACGAGCCAGTGTTGCCGCCGCGGAACTCCACCCGATAACCCGTTTCATCGATCGCGTTGTCGTCCCATGTCACGACAAAGGTGTCGCCCGTGAGGGCCGTGTTGCCACTCCGCACACCGGTGCTGACCCGGGCCTGCACGCCGGAAGGCGCGGCGGGCGGCAACGCCGTGGCAAGCGACGCTGACAGCACGAGCCCGCAGGCGAGCCGGCGCAGAAAAGAGGTGTTGAAGAAGGGCATGAGGACGGAGGGCTGCCGGTTCTATGGAGGTTGGACAGCGACTGGGGGCGGTTTTGTTCGATTAGCCTACCGTTTTTGTCATTACATCGTCAATTCTTTTCCAATCCACCCGGCCAAAGCACCCGCCGGTTTTGCCGGGCGCCCGCGTTTTTCACTGGCCAACCCGCCTCTGCAGCAGACATGGTCGCCATCATGCGCTGCCTTGCCCTGTTCCTGCTGCCCACCCTGGCCCTTGCCCAGGCCACGCCCGACTTCCGCACCACGGAGATCGATGCCGACATCGGCATCGGCTACGGCCTGGCCCTCGCCGATGTCGACGGCGACGGCCGCACGGACATCCTGCTGGCTGACAAGGATGTCTTTGCCTGGTACCAGAACCCGACCTGGCAGAAGCGGGTGCTGGCGCCAAAGCTGACCGACCGCGACCACGTTTGCATCGCGGCGCGCGACATCAACGGTGACGGCAAGGCCGAGATCGCCGTGGGAGCCCAGTGGAATCCGGGCGACACCGAGACCAGTGGCGCCGTGTTTTACCTGCAGCCGCCGGCCGACCGCCTGCAGCCGTGGACACCGGTTCAACTGACGCACGAGCCAACCACCCACCGCATGCGCTGGCTGCGCAACCGCGCCGGCCGATATGACCTGGTGGTCGCACCCCTGCATGGCCGTGGCAACAAAAATGGCGCGGGGACCGGCGTGCGCCTGCTCGCCTACCACATGCCGGAGAATGTCACCCAACCCTGGAACACGACGCTGATTCACGACGGCATGCACATGACCCACAATTTCGAGGTCGTACCCTCC
>JBIJBO010000025.1:0-34322 GCA_044345215.1 Prosthecobacter sp.
TTCTTGGCCGCGGCGATGGCGGCGAAGAGGCGGGCGTTGAATTCAGGGTTCGGGCCGCCGAGGCGGGCCGCGACCTGGATTTCGCGGGTTAGTTTGCCGACGAGTCGGCCCTTCTGGTCGGCGGCGAGTTCGCGCCATTTCTGTTTCCATTGTGCTCCCATGATCGAATTGGTGTTAGGGTCAGTCGGCGTTTTGGGTCGGTGTGAGAATGAGCTGCCTGACGTACAGGGCCGGGGTGTTCGTGCCGCAGCGGAGACGCAGGATTTCTCCGCGCAGTTCCAGTGGCAGGCTCAGGCGCCCCAGACGGAGTACACTGTAGGTGGCGGCATCGCGA
This sequence comes from Prosthecobacter sp., assembly GCA_044345215.1. Classification (GTDB taxonomy): domain Bacteria; phylum Verrucomicrobiota; class Verrucomicrobiia; order Verrucomicrobiales; family Verrucomicrobiaceae; genus Prosthecobacter. Next base: position 335 of record JBIJBO010000025.1, read on the forward strand.
GTCGCGCCTTTGGGACCGAGGTTGGTGGTCAGTCGATGATCGGCGACGCTGCACTCGACGGACAGCGCAGTGGCCGGGGTTGGACAGGCGTAGTGAAGCAGGACTTCATACTGACCGGGCGGCAGGCTTTCGATGCGCCACTCGATCAAGCCAATCGCGGCTGCCTCTGGGCTGGCGCTGGTGTCGGGTCGCGGCTGAATGCTGGCGGCAAGGGCCGGCGTCAGCGCCAGCGTGCCCCGGCGCAGCCGCGGCACAGGCGGTGCCCCGGGTTCGGGTGGTGGTTCCGCCGGGGCTTTTAGCGACTGTGCCGCAGCGGTCAGATCGACCACACCACCGCTGGCCAGAATGCCCTGCAGGCGGGCGATCTCGCGTTGGTAGGGAGCGGCGTCCGGAGCGATTGTGGCGAGTTGCTGCAGTTCGGTGACATAGTCGGCAACCACGGGCACATGCAGCGCGCGCAACTGCTGCTGGTAGATGGTCTCCATTTGCCGCAGGCGCGAATCTTCGGCACTGGCGGCCACCGGCGCCGAGCTCAGCTGCGGCGTCTGGGCGGTGGCATCGGCCAGCAAAAGGGTCAGCAGGCAGAACGGTTTCATGGGCGGTTTTCCGAAAGCGCCCAAGCACCAGGGGCGGGGTTGCGTCGGCGCGCGGCCTGCTCGCGTTCCAAAAGACTGTCGAGCAGCCCGGTCTCGCTGACAGCACGGCGTTCCTTGGGGGGGGCGACGGCCGCCAGCCCCTGATCGACCAGCACGTTTTGGAACAGGCCCACCTCGGGCAGAAAGACCAGGGCGGAAACGCTGCCGTCGTTGTTGCGGCCGGGCCGGACCAGCAGACGCAGCGGCTTGCCCTCGAGGTAGCCGGCGGTGAATTCCTGGGCGAGCCGGCCAAGGGTGGCCGTGCTCTGATCGTCGAGACGAAAGTGATCACGAAAGGCTTTGGTTCGGGCGGCGTCGACGGCCGGGTTCACCGGTGCACAGACTACCCAAAGCAAGTGCACCCGCAGGCGCCGACCCTCATGCTCGACTTCAAAGCGATCGCCCTCGTCGCCCGATCCCGGAACGAAGCGGGCGCCATCGAGGTCGTCGAACGTGCCCAGCGGGCTGCTGGCACTGGTTAGGCGCAGGCTGGCACCGTTTTGGCCGGTGCTGCCCAGCAGGCGCAGCACGCGGCGTTCCTCGGCCTCGGCCATCTCCCTGAGGGCGGGATCGCTCTGGGCCAACTCCCGCAGTCGCTTCAGGTAGGCGTCGGCCAGAGGTTTCTGCGCGGCGGACAGGGCTTCAGCGAGCGACTTTTTCAGGCTTTCGAGGCTCGGCCCTTCGGAGTTGGCCTGTGCCACCACGCCGGAGGTTTCCTGAACGGCGGGGATGAGGCGCAGGGCGCGCAGACGGATCTGGTTGCCAGGGTAGCCGGCGGTCGCGCCCAGGCGCAGGCTCAGCGGACTGCGGGTGAACTGCATCGGTCCGACTTGCACGGACGTGAAGGAGTTTTCGTCCTGGCTCCGGGCAATTTCAAAGGAGCGCCGACTCTCGGCCGCACCTGGCAGCAGCGAAAGCTCGTGAAATTCGAAGACGGCCCGCTCCTGCGGGCGCACGCGGCCAGGCAGCAGGGCATCTGATGGAGCGGCGATTTCCGTCAGAGTCGCCTCGAGTTCCAGATAATAGCGGCCAGGCGTCAGACGAACACCGCTCCACTCGGCGGCGCTGCCGTTGGTGCGCCAGTTTGTCAGGACATCGGAGCGTGCCTCCACAGAACCTGAAAGGCGCGCCTGCTGAACCGGCAGGGGCACTGCCAGCGACAGTGCCATCTCGGCATCGGTCGTCGGATACAGGGCCTTCAGTTCGTCCCGACGGCGGCGGATCAGCAGGGCCTCCTCATAGCCTCCGGCAGCGGCCAGTTCCGCCTCGGTGCGAGCCAGCGCTGCTTCGTACTGTCCGGTCAGTTTTTGCGAAACGGAAAGCACATCGCGCAAAAAGCCCGCGCGTGCGGCGGCAAGCGGTGCAGGGTCGGCCGTGGTCTGGGCGGCGATGGCGACCGGCAGGGCGAGCAGAAGCGGAAGCAGGCGGCGCATGGCGGTGGTCAGCGGGCGGCGGGTACGAGATCGACCGCGAGCAGGTGCATGAGATTGTCCTTCAGGACGCTGCGTGCGCGGATCACCAGTGAGCCGCTGCCATCCGTGATTTTGAGCGTGCCCAAATTCTTTTCCTGTGGTCCGCGCAGCGTGGTCAGGATCTCGGCGTTCACATGGAAGCGCGCCTCGCGCACTTCCAGGGTGCCGCCCTCCAGGGCGCCGCAGCGGTATCGAATCAGGACCTCATAGCCACCGGGCGGCAAGTTTGGCAGTTTCCAAGTCGCGGTGGCCTCTGCATTGCTCCAGCCGGTAAGCGCGCCGCTGGAACGACGAACACCCCCAGCCAGTTTCGCCACATCCAGTGACAGTGCGATGCGGTCGGGCAGCAGACGCGCCTGGATCGACTCCTCGCGCGTGTGAGTGAGCAGCAGTTCCTTGTCGAGGCGCTCCAGTTCGGTCGTCAGCTTCTTGCGCTGGTTGCTTGCCTCAATCGCACCGGCATAATCAGCTGCGGTCGCGCGCTGCTTTTCGAGGTCCAGCAGTGCGGCCAAATGCTGCTGAAGGGGTTGCAGACTGACTTCGAGCAGGCGCTCCTGAAACTTCAGCCGCTCCAACTCGATCGTTGCTGCAGGGGCGCGAGTGTCCTGAGCGACTGCCGGACAGGCCGGAGCGCCGAGCATCAGGGCAACGGCAAGCGTTCGGTTCACAGGGCGGTTCACAGGGGGGAAGCCGTCCTGAGGGCGACGGCGTTGCAAAAGTAACCGGAGCCGGCTGCGAGACAAGGCCGGAATCCGGCCGGCTGCAACTTGCGGATGACAAAGGCGAACACCCGGCCCAACATGGCTGTGCATGGCATCCCTTCTGAAGTCCCTCGGGCTCGCCGCCGATCCGACGCGCGCGCGCCTGCTGCTGCTCCTGCGGCGCGAGGAACTCAGCGTTGCCGAGTTGCAGGAGATCCTGGCCCTGCCGCAGTCGAACATCTCCGCCCAGCTGTCCCGGCTCAAGGCCGCCGGCCTGGTCGCAGATCGCCGCAGCGGCAAGAATCGCCTGTACAGCCTCGCCGAGGCTCCCCCTGAGGCCTTTTATGCCCTGCTGGAGGCGGCCGGGACTGAACTTCCGGAAGTGAAGAAGGATGCCACCGCCCTGAAAGTTGTGCTGCAGAAGCGCGCCCGCAGCGCCCAGGCTTATTTCGACGCCCTCGCCGGCAAGTTTGGCCGGCACTACATCCCTGGCCGTTCCTGGAAGGCCCTCGGCGAGATGTTGCTGAAACTGCTGCCTCCGCTGGTCATTGCGGATCTCGGTGCCGGCGAGGGCACGCTCGCCCAGTTGCTTGCCCAGCGGGCACGCCAGGTCATCGCGGTCGACAGCTCGGAAAAGATGGTCGTCTACGGCGCCGGTCTCGCCCGTGAGCATGGCTTCGCCAACCTGGAATTCCGACAAGGCAACATCGAGGATCCGCCGATTGAACCGGCCAGCGTTGATCTCGCCATCCTCAGCCAGGCCCTGCACCATGCCGCCAACCCGCAGAAAGCCCTGCGCGCCGCCCAACGACTGCTCAAGCCCGGTGGTCGCATCGCCGTGCTCGACCTGCTCAAGCACTCCTTTGAAAAAGCCCGTGAGCTCTATGCCGACCACTGGCTCGGCTTTTCCGAGGCCGAGTTGCATGAAATGCTTGGCCAAGCCGGATTTGTCGCTGTGGAGACGTCGATCGTCCACCGCGAGACCCGTAGCCCGGGGTTTCAAACCGTCTTGGCTCTTGCTGAAAAGCCGGGCGCCTGAGTGCATCTGGCAAGTGGCCGACTCAAAGCTGTCGTGCAAGGCGCAGGGCACTCAGCGGCCGGCCTGTGTGCGACCCGCCAGAATTTGAGCAGGCGCGACATCACGACCGCAGTAGTGATGGTTGGCCTTGATGTTCCGATGACGCTGTCTTCCAGTGATACCCTGGCGAACAGGCCCTGGCTGCGACTGCAGGCGTACAGCGCTGCGGTTGGTGTCAACCCTGCTTCTGCGCTGCGGCCAACAGGGTCGGCGGTGACACTCAACCCACCGCCGAGTCTGAGCTTCGTTTCGCGGGCAAAGGCCTGGATGGCCTCGGGCGTGTTGAGCACCAGAACAAATTTCGTAACGCTGGCCCCGATCTGGGCGCCGAAACCGATGCCTCCGGTGCATATGAAGGCTGGCCTGACCAGCCATCCCAGTTCCGGGCAATCACGACGCCTTGGCCGATCTTCCCGGACCAAATTAAACCGCCTTTGGTGACGGTGAGGATGGCTAAGCCTTTGGCCTCGCGCAGAGCGCAATGGGGAATTTCATGCTCAGGCATCGCCCGGAAGCGCTGAAGAATGGAAGTGGCTGGTCGACCTGCCGGTCTTCCACACTGTCGGCCCGAGCCGCAGCGAAGGCAGGCCGAAGGGGCAGTGAGAGCGCAATGGTTTTCATGCTGGAGAACTCTTTCCCTGGTCATTTAAGCAACGCATCCAGCTTGGGTTGCGATCCCACATGAAGCTTCTGTCGGATGTGCGTCTTCCTTGAGATCACTTTGAGAGAGCGCATCCTGCGAAACCATTATGCTCTAAACCTAGCTTGAGAAAAATATTCGTAAAACATTCACACAAACAACACGTGGAAATATAAAAACACGATGTATACGTAAAATAGAAAGTGTGTCAAATGTAACGAAAAATACGTTAAAATATTCAAAAAAGTCGCGTCGCTCATTTTGCGCGCAGTTAAAGCGTAACGCATAGAAAACGAAAAAATCGCTAGCCGAGCCTGAGCTCACAGGTAAAATAAACGTTTATGTAACGATAAAAACGCTAAAATATAGTTCCTTTGGGCCCAGCGAAAAAAACCTGAGTCTCAAGGTTTTCGCGAATAGGCTGCGGGCTGTGTTTCAGACGGCCACGACGTTGCGGCTCTGTTGACTGGCAAGCGCAGCAGCAAAAATTTCCTGGGTGGTCACCGCTTCCTCGGGAGTGGCGCAGCCGAAACGGCTGTCCAGCTGGCCCTCGCGCTCCATTAAAAAAGCGGCCCACATCTGCTGGATGACGTCGGGGAAACCGGGTTCGAAGATGCCGCCGGTCACCGCCTTGAAGGGCATGCCGAAGCCAAGGTCGGTTTTCTTCCAATACTGCTCCTTGCCGCCCTCGAACAACCAGAGGGTCTTGGGCTCCTTGGTCGAGTAGCGGATGCCTCCCTCGGTTCCAAGGATTTCCAAGAACCACGTGTTGGTTTCGCCGGGAGCGAGCCGCTTCATCTCCAGACGCAGGGGCACGTCCTGGCCACCGATTGTGGTCCAGCAGTGCAGTTGGGCATTGTCCCAGGTGTCGCAGGCGGTCATGCCGCCCTTGCCGTCGGGGCGCTCTGGGTAGCCCTTCTGGAGCTGGGCAAAGAGGTGGGTCGGTCGCCATCCGAGGCGCAGCGGGATGTGGCAGGCGTGCATGCCGAGATCGCCGAGAACACCGATCTCCCCGCAGGTGCGGGAGAAGCGCTTCCAGTTCGCAGGTTTGCTGGCGTCGAGGTCGCTGCTGTGGTGGAAGCCGGAAACGACCTCCAGAACCCGGCCGAGCCTGCCGGAGGTGGCGGCGGCAATGGCGCGCTGGGCGCCGGGGAAGAAGGGGAATTCCGAGGAGCAGCGGACAAAGCGGCCGCTTCGGCGGCAGGCTTCCAGGATGCGGCGCGAGGACTCCAGGTCCATGCCGAAGGGTTTTTCGGCAAACAGATCCTTGCCGGCTTCCAGCACATCCAGGTAGATCTTCTCGTGCAGATTGTGTGGCACGGCCACATACACCACGTCGACTGCCGGATTTTGGAGCAGTTCGTGATAATCGGCGGTGAGTTGGATGCAGGAGGGGATCTGGCGGAACCACTCGCGCACCGGCTCGACTAGATCGGCCACGGCGACCAGTTCCGGCTGCACGCTGACGTCGGTGAGCGCGCACCAGCGCCCGAAAGCACTTGCCATTTCCCGGCCCATGAGGCCGCCGCCAATGATGCCGATGCCAATTTTCTTCATAGGAATCGGCAATGAAGCGGGCATGGCTGGCGAGTAAAGATTTTCTGCGCAAAAGAATGGCGGGGTGGCCGGCTGCACGCTTGCCCGCCCGGGCGAGCTGCGTCATGCTCGCGTTGATGAAAGCCTATCAGATCACCGGCACGGACGGTCTTGCCAGCCTGCGTTGCGTTGACCTGCCCGAGCCTCGCCCTGCCCCCGGCGAGGTGCGTCTGCGTCTGCGTGCGGTGTCCCTCAACTACCGCGACTGGATGAATGTGGTTGGCCTGCACGGCATCACGGGGCCTGTCCCGCGCATCCCTTGCTCAGACGGGGCCGGCGAGGTGCTGGAGGTCGGTCCCGGGGTGACCGAGTGGCGGGCAGGGGACCGGGTCGTGGTTCCATTCATGCCAAGCTGGCTCGACGGCGGCTTCACTCAGGAGAACGCTGCCGCCGCTCTTGGTGGTGCGGTCGACGGATTGCTGCGCGAGCAGGCCTGCCTGCCGGCCGCCAGTTTGCTGCCTATTCCGGCTCATCTGTCCTTCGCTGAGGCGGCCACCCTGCCGTGCGCGGCGGTCACAGCCTGGGACGCCCTGCAGGTGCGCGGTGCTCTGCGGGCGGGAGAAACCGTGCTCATCCTTGGCAGCGGCGGGGTTTCGGTTTTCGCCCTGCAGTTCGCCCGTCTCGCCGGTGCCCGCGTGCTGGCAATCACCAGTTCCGCCGCCAAGGCTGAACGCCTGCGCGCACTCGGTGCCGAGGCCGTGCACAACTACCGTGAGAATCCCGACTGGGATGCCTGGGCATTGGCGCAGACTGGGGGGCTTGGGGTGGACAAGGTGGTGGAAATCGGCGGCCCGGAGACCCTCAACCGCTCGATCAATGCCGTCCGCTTCGGCGGCCACATCGCACTCATTGGTGTTCTTACCGGCACCGCCGGCGAGGTGCGCACGGTCGGCCTGCTGCGCAAGGGCGTCCGCCTCGACGGTGTCTACGTCGGCTCGCGCGCCATGTTTGTGCAGATGAATGCCGCCATCGAGACCGCTGGCCTGCGGCCGGTCATTGATTCCGAATTCGCCTTCGCCGAGGCACCGGCTGCCTTCGAGCGCCTGGCCAGCGGCGCCCACTTTGGCAAGATCGTCCTCCATGTCTGAAGAATCCCGCCACGAACGCGAGCTCGGCGGGCAGCTGCTCGCCTCGGTCTCGCGTTCCTTCTATCTCACCCTCAAGGCCCTGCCCGGTGAATTGCGTGAGCCAATCTCGCTTGCCTATCTGCTGGCGCGCACGGCCGACACGATCGCCGACACCGCCGCGGTGCCAGTGGAGCTGCGTCTCGACGGCCTCGCGCAGTTCGACCAGGCCGTGAAGGGCCTGCCGACCCCGGGTCTGGCACGGCGCGTGCGCGAAAGCTTCCTGCATCACCAGGGCGATGCGGCCGAGCGACGCCTCATGGAGCGCTTCAGCGACGGACTGTCCTGGTTGGCGACCATGCGCGAGGTGCCGCTGCGCGCCATTCGCGAGGTGCTGCAGCACATCATCGAAGGTCAGCGACTCGACCTGGAGCGGTTTCCCGGTGATGGCCGGTTGCGCTGCCTGGTTGATGACGCAGAGCTCGACGACTACACGTGGCGGGTGGCGGGCTGCGTCGGCGAATTCTGGACCGGACTCTGCGCCACCGAAAAGCCTGGTGCCCTCGACCCCGCCGTGCCGGTGGAGCAGATGAAGCTCTGGGGCGCCGATTTCGGTCGCGGCCTGCAGCTGGTCAACATCCTGCGCGACATCGGCGAGGACCTGCGCGACGGTCGCGGCTACCTGCCTGACACGGTGGTTGCGGGGCGTCTGGATGAGGTCGCCCTGCAGGCCGCCTGGCGGCATTGGGCGGCGGCTTGCCGACTCCATCTCGAGGCGGGGCTTCACTACGTGAGGCATGTGGCCGACGCCAAGCTGCGTTATGCCACTGCACTGCCGCTGCTGCTGGCGGCGCGCACCCTGGCCCTGCTGCGGGCGGCGTCCTGGCAGGACCTGCAGAGCGGCGTCAAGGTGTCGCGCCTGGAGGTTGCCCGCCTGCTTGCCGAGGCGGCTCTGGCCTGCCGCCATCCCGACAGTCTGGAAAGGCTCTTCCGCCGACTCGCCGGTGAAGCCTGACTTGACCCGGGCCTTGGCCCGCCCTTTCATGCAGCCGAGCGTCGGTCCGGCGCGTTTATTCTTCCGCATCCTCAACCCCATCCAATCCCATGGCCCTCTCTGTCGGTTCCTCCGCCCCTGATTTCACCGTCACCACCCTCGGCGCCAATGGCCCAGAGCTGTTCAAGCTGTCCGAGCAGGTCGGCACGGCCAATTTGCTGCTGCTGTTTGTGCCCATGGCCTTCACCGGCGTTTGCACCAAGGAGTTCTGCGAGATCTCCAGCAGCATCAATGCCTTCAACCAGCTGAACGCCCGCGTTGTCGGCATCAGCGGCGACAACCCCTTCGCTCAGAAGGCCTGGGCCGAGAAGGAGAACATTACCCTGCAGCTGCTGAGCGACTACGATCACAAGGTCGCCGCCCTCTATGGTGTCGCCTACGACAGTTTCCTGCCGGCCAAGAACCTGATCATGGGCGGCGTGCCCAAGCGCTCCGCCTTCATCGTCGACAAGGCCGGCGTCATTCAGTATGCCGAAGTGCTTGAAAGCCCCGGTGATCTGCCGAACTTCGACGCCATCAGGGGCAAGCTGGCTGAACTGGCCTGAAATGCGTCTTGCATTACTTCGTGGGCGCCCGGACACCGGGCGCCGTTTTGGTTTTTTTAGGGAGCAGTTCCGGGGCTGCATGCGCCGAGGTTATTTGCTCAGGGTGCGCTCGAAGAGTCGCTTCGGCGGTTTCCGGGCCTGCCCTGCAGGAAAGACAGGGTTTACGGCCAAACACGAGCGGTCGGGTTCGCGAGGCGATGAAGTACCCGGGTGATCCGCTCGGCGTGCTTTTCATCGACGAGAAGGGGCAGCCGCACCGCGCGCCGATACGCCTTGATGTGCAGTGAGTCAAAATTGCCGGGAGCAAAGACTCGGAAAAAACTCAACAAGCGGGCTTCGGCGGGCGTTGGTTTGGGCATGCTGATGCGCTGCCTGCTGTCCATGCTGCCCCTTGTCCCGCTTGCCTTGCCGGCCATGGAGACGCGGGTGGTGTTTCGCGAGGCGCCGCACCGTTACCTGGAGCATGTGCCCCGGGATCGTTTTGCCGCCTTGCGCCTTGAGTTGGAGGCCGGCCGGAGCACGCTGGACATCACCGACGACAAAGCCTTCCTCGCTTCGATCCTGCAGGCGCTGGACATCCCACAGTCTTCCCAGTTGCTGGTCTTCTCGGCCAGCTCGCTGCAGAGCGAGATCATCAATCCGCGCAATCCGCGCGCGCTCTATTTCAACGAGGACACGTATCTTGGCTGGGTGCCGGGAGGCAAGGTTGAAATCATCTCGATGGACCCGGAGTTGGGCGCGATGTTCTACATCTTCGAAAAACTCCGCCCCGGTGGGGGACTGCCGCCGATCACGCGCTCGGAAAAGTGCTTCAACTGTCATGCCGGTTCGGCGACCCGGCGCGTGCCCGGCTTGATTGCCGAATCGCTGCTGCCCATGGCAAGCGGCGCCAGCCTGGAGACTTACCGCCATGATGAGCAGGGGCATCACATTCCGCTCGAAAAGCGTTTTGGCGGCTGGCACCTGACTGGCGGCCATCACCTGCGCGAGACTCACGCCAATCTGATGGGCAGCAGCGTGCCCGGGCGTGGCATTGAGAAGCAAAAAATCGAGCCGGGCCAGTTGTCGGATCTTGGCCTGCACCTGCGGGCCACCAGCGACATCCTGCCGCACCTCGTTCACGAGCATCAGATAGGCTTCGAGAACCGGGTCTTTCATGCCTCCTACCTCCTTCGCCAGTGGATGGCCGAGGGCCGAGGCAGCCTGCCGGCGCCGGTGCGGCCGGAGTTTGAGGAACTGGCCGAGGAACTGGCGCGCTACATCCTGTTTGTCGACGAGGCCAGGCTGCCCGAGCGAGGCATCGAGGGGGACGCCGATTTCATTCGCGACTTTCAGCGCAACCGGCGCGAGGCGGCTGGTGGACTGGCTCTGAAGGATTTCGACCTGAAGACCCGTTTGTTCAAGCACCGCTGCAGCTACATGTTGTACACGGATTCCTGGCAGAGTCTGCCAGCCCTGCTCAAGGAACGGGTCTACTTTCGCATGGCCGAGGGCCTGCGCGAGCAGAACCCGACCTACCGGCACCTGGAGCCTGCTGAGAAGCTGGCGATCCGGGCCATCCTCAAGCAGACCCTGCCGGGGCTGCCCTCCTGGTGGCGCTGATTTTTCCAACGAAGCGCCGGGTTGCGACGTTTTATCTCCTGGTGCCGCCGGTCCTGGAATATTTTTCCAGCCTGCAGCGTCTCATATCTGTCCCGGTTGGACACACGCCGCCCGGGCCGCCCCACACAACCCACCCATCCAAACCACATCATGAAAAAACTGATCGCACTCGCCCTCTCGATGTTCGCTGCCTCGGCCATGGCCGCCGAGTTCCCGGACATCAGCATCTCCGACCTGAAGAAGGCGATCGCCGAGAAAAAGGTTGTCGTCATCGACGTCAACGGATCGAACTCCTATGCCAAGGGCCACATCCCGGGCGCCGTCGACTTCGCCTCCACCGGCGGCGATCTCACCTCGGCTCTGCCGTCCGACAAGGACGCCCTTGTGGTGGCCTATTGCGGTGGCCCCTCCTGCAGCGCCTACAAAAAGGCTGCCCAGAAGGCCGCCGACCTGGGTTACACCAACGTCAAGCACCTCTCGGCCGGCATCAGCGGCTGGAAGAAGCAGGGTGAGCAGCTCGAGAGCAAGTAATTCCCCGGACTGATTTGCGCCGGGATGCAGGTTACAGCCTCATCCCGGCGTTTTTTATCCCTCGCACCTCATGAAAAAGTTCACCGCAATCCTGGCACTGGTCATCGCCACTTTTGTCGCCGCCGAAGACAGCAAGTTTGTCACCTACGAAGGCAAGATAACCGGTGTTGTCTGCGCTTCCTGCAAGGCCCACATCACCGCGGCCCTCGTTCAGAAGCTGCCGGACGTTGTCAGCGTCGACGTCAAGGCGGGTGAAACCCCCGAGGCCCAGAAGCTGGTCATCATCACGCACAAGGTGGGGTTGACCAAGGAGGCCGCGACCGAGGCGCTCGGCACCTACGCCAAGAATTATCAGATCCTCAGTCTCGCCAGACAGTGACTGGCTGGAGCGGCCGGCTCGGCCGGGCGCAGGGGCCGGAGATCCTCTGCAGCAGATCAAAGTTTTTCCGGCTGCTGCAGCAGCTGCGCCACGCGCGCGAGCAGGCGACCGGCACCGCCGCCGTCCAGAATGCGGTGATCAAAACTGAGAGTTAGTTCGGCTTCGGTGACCGGGATGAACTGGTTCACTTCATCACTCCACCGAGGTACCTTGCTCCCGGCGCCTAGACCGAGCACAAGGTTTTGCTCGGGCAGTGGAATCGGTGTGGCCCAGACAATGCCGAAGGTGCCGAAGTTCGTCACCGTCGCGATGCCCGGTCGGCTGGCATCATTCGGCAGGCGCCGTGCCCGCGCCTGCTCGACGAGCTTGTTGTAGGTGGGCACCAGGCTCGCGAGCGGCGTTTTGTCGACCTCGCGCAGCACGGGCACCAGCACCCCGTCGTCGACCTCGACCGCGAAACCGATGTCGATCGCGCGCGGATGCACGATGCGACTGCCGATGAGACGGCCGGCGAAGGCGGTGTTTTCCGCGAGGGCTAGGGCCAGAGCGCGCAGAACGTAGAGAGCGGGTCCCGGTTTGGGATCGGCCTTGCGACGGTGGCCGAGCACGGCGTCCAGCAGGACAGGGCTGCCGACCGTGGCCAGCGGGCGGCTCCAGCTGCGGCGCATGGAGTCGGCCACGGCGATGCGCATGGGCGAGGCGGGAGTCAACCGGTGCTGTTCCAGGCTGCGCAGGAAGTTTTCGAAATCCTCGACCGTGACGCGGCCACCGGCGCCGGTGCCGGCGATGCCGGCAAGGTCGGAGGCGTTGAGGCCGAGTTCATTCATGCGGGCGCGCATGCGCGGCGAGATGTAGCTGGCTCCGGTGGCGCCGGCGGGAACCGGCAGGCCGCCGACCACGGGTTCCACGCGCGGTTGGTAGTCGGTGATGTTGTCCTCGTCGCTGAAATGAAAGTGTACCGACTCGGGTTGGGCGGCCTTGGCACGTTCCTGCTCGGTGGCAGGCGCGGCGGCGGGGCTGTCGTGAAAGCCGAGCGACTCGGCATCCTCGGGACTGACTTCAAAGCTGGCCAGATTCGATCCAACGGCGTAGCTCTGCCGCACTTGGGCGCTGATTTGGGTGATGCGACCGGTGCAGGGGGAGGTCACCGCCATGGTGGCCTTGTTCGTTTCCACCTCGAAGAGATCTGCCCCCGCGACGACCTCCTGGCCCGGTTCGACCAGAATGCGGATGACGGTTGCCTCGGCGATGGACTCGCCCAACTGCGGCATCAGGATGGGAATGGCGGGCATGGGGTAGGGGTAGAATTGACGGAAGCGGGGCGGCGAGTCAAGCCAAGGACGGTGGCTTGCGGTTTTTGTCGGCGTGCTTTGCATCTTGCCACCGCGCCGCCCTGCGCCACGGTGAAGCATGTCACGCCGACGCCTCCATCCACCCTGGATTCCCGGGTTCCGGGCTCTGGTTGCCTTCCTGCTGCTCCTTGCGAGCATCTTCGGTTTTTACTACGTTCTCGGACGCACGACCGAATTCCGCCGGGTTGAGCCCACGGCAGCCAGGGCAAAGTGACAGACTCTGCTTGCCAGAAACCCGCGGCCCGCCAATCTGGCAACGTCATGCTCCACAATGTTTATTTCTGGCTCAAGCCAGGTCTCACTGCCGAACAGACCCATCTTTTTGAAGAGGAACTCGTCGCTCTCACCCGCATCGCCTACTTGGAGAGCGGTTTCTGCGGCAAGCCCGCGCCGACCGAGCCGCGTCCGGTCACTGACCACAGCTTCCACTACTCGCTGAGCCTGAAGTTCAAGTCGATGGCCGACCACGAATTTTACCAGAAGGGCTGTCCCGACCACCAGCGCTTTGTCGATACCTGCAAGGTGTTCTTTGAGCGCGTTGTCGTCTACGACTCCCAGTCGCTTGCCTGACAGCGGGCCCGCGAGGTAGGTGTGCTCCGGATAGCTGCAAGTGGAGTTTCTTTCGATCATAGCTGTCTGCAACGGCGTTTTCACCGACCCGTCATGAAACGCCTGCTCTCTGCCGTCCTGCTTCTCGCCGCGCCTCTGTCGGTGGCAACACCTGCCGCGCCGAATGTCATTCTGATCCTGTCCGATGACATGGGATGGTCGGATCTCGGCTGCTTCGGCGGCGAGATTGAGACGCCAAACCTTGATGCTCTCGCCGGTGGCGGCCTGCGCTTCACCCAGTTTTACAACACCGCCCGCTGCTGCCCGACCCGGGCCGCCCTGCTCACCGGCCTTTATCCGCACCAGGCAGGCATCGGCCACATGATGGACGACCGCGGACTCGACGGCTACCGCGGTGAACTCAGTCGCCGGGCGGTCACGGTCGCCGAAGCGCTCAAACCGGCCGGTTACCGCACCTATGCGACCGGCAAGTGGCACGTCACGAAGAAGGTCAAGCCCGCGGGCGAGGCCGACAAGGCGAACTGGCCCCTGCAGCGCGGATTTGACCGGTTTTACGGCACCATCCACGGCGCCGGCAGTTTTTTTGATCCGAACTCGCTCACCCGCGACAACACTCCGATCTCGCCCTTTGCCGACCCGGAGTACCGTCCAGACGAATTTTATTACACCGACGCCATCAACGACCACGCCACCCGCTTTGTTGCCGACCACGCGCGCGACCATGCCGGCAAGCCCTTTTTCCTCTACATGGCCCACACGGCCGCCCACTGGCCGATGCATGCCAAGGCGGAGGATATCGCCAAGTACAAGGGGCGCTACGATGCCGGTTACGATGTCGTGCGCGCGGCGCGCGTCGAGAAACTCAAGAAGCTTGGCTTGGTTGACCCGCGCTGGCAGACCGCGCCTCAGGCCGGCGGTGCCTGGTCGGAGGTTGAGGATCGTGAGTTTGAGATCCGCTGCATGGAAGTCTATGCTGCCATGGTCGACTGCATGGATCAGGGGATCGGTCGGCTTGTCGAGCAGCTCAAGAAGACCGGGCAGTATGACAACACCCTCATTTTGTTCTGCCAAGACAACGGCGGCTGCGCCGAGCCCATGGGGAGGCGCGCCGAGCCCGGGCAGCCGCGCCTGAGGGCCGACAAGCCCTCCCTGCCGCCCCTGACCGCCGACTACCTGCAGCCCGACATGATTCCCCGGCAGACGCGCGACGGCTATCCGGTGCGCCAGGGCTACGGCGTGCTGCCGGGGGCGGCCGACACCTACCACGGTTACGGCGAGGCCTGGGCCAATGTCAGCAACACGCCCTTCCGCGAATACAAACACTGGGTGCACGAGGGCGGCATCAGCACCCCGCTCATCGCCCACTGGCCGGCCGGCATCCCCGGTGACCGACGCGGTGCGCTGGAGCATCAGCCGGCCCACCTGATCGATCTCATGGCCACCTGTGTCGATCTCGCCGGCGCCACTTACCCGGCCGAGTTTGCGGGCGAATCCATCACGCCGCTGCAGGGCGTCAGCCTGCGACCCGCATTCCAAGGCGGCGACTTGCGCCGTGCACGGCCGATCTTCTGGGAGCACGAGGGCAATCGCGCCGTTCGTGAAGGCCGATGGAAACTGGTCGCCAAGGGCGCCCAAGGCCCCTGGGAGCTCTATGACATGGAGGTCGATCGCACCGAGCGGCACGACCTGGCCGCCCGGGAAGCCGGTCGGGTACGTGCCATGGCCTGCCAGTGGGAAGCTTGGGCGCGAAGCTCCCAGGTCCTGCCCTGGATCTGGGGACCGCCCTACGGTGAGGCGCCGGCCAGGATGAAAAAGGCCAAAAAGTAGGCCGTGGCGGCGTGGCATGGCAAGGCAGCGAGGTGCAGCCCGGCTCCGGCGGGTATTGGCACCCCTGAAAATTCATTTCGAACTTCCTAAAAATCGCTTGCCGCTGGCAATTTTGCCGCCATCTTTCACGCCCCTATGTCCAAAAATTCTGGTCTAGCCAAAACGAGAAAAGCTGTCGCCAAACGCTTCAAAGTTACTGCGACGGGTAAAGTGCTGCGCCGCAAACAAGGCAAGCGCCACATCCTGCAGAACAAGAGCCGCAAGCGCAAGCGCAACCTCGGCAAGGTCGCCCTCGTGGCGGAAGTGGACAAGGCGAACGTCCTCGCGAGCCTTCCGTTCTCGCGCTGATGCCGCCCCACGGTTCCTTCAATGGGAACCACGATGTTCCGGTCTGGTTCCCTCCGGGTTCCTAAGATCAGGTGAGGCCGGTCATCGAAGATTCAACAACAGCCTGCTCACAGAAAACGACACATGCCAAGAGCCACCAACGCACCCGCCAGCCGCAAGCGGCGCAAGCGCACCCTCGCGAAAGCCAAGGGCTTTCGCGGTTTCCGTTCCACCCACTTCCGCTACGCCAAGGACGCCGTCCGCAAGGCGATGCTCTACGCCTACCGCGACCGCAAGGTCCGCAAGCGCACCTTCCGCAACCTGTGGGTCCAGCGCATCAACGCCGCCGCGCGCGCCGTGGGCATCACCTACAGCCGCCTGATGGAAGGCCTCAAGCACGCCGGCATCGAGATCGACCGCAAGGTCCTCTCCGATCTCGCCATCCGTGACGAGGCCGCCTTTGCCGCGCTCGCCGCCCAGGCCAAGACCGCCCTCGAACAGAAGGCCGCCGCCTGAGATAACGCCAACCTTTGTGAAAGCCGGAACGCCAACGCGTTCCGGCTTTTTCTTTGCCTGAAAGACCGCCCTCGGCGCCGGCTTACCATGAGGATGTCCCGACCCGTTCTCGCCTGCCTCACCGCCCTGCTGCCCCTCGTCCTCGCAGCCGCCCCCGAAGCCGAAATCCTCGAAACGCGGGTCATCTCCCAGCAGCCGGAACTCTACGGCGGGTGGTCGACTGTGGCCCGCCGCACCAACGGCGAACTGTGGGTCAGCTGGTCGGGCGGCCGCGAGGCTCATGTCTGCCCCTTTGGCCAGGTGGTCGCCATGACCTCCAGGGACGATGGCGCCACCTGGACCTACCCGCGTGTCCTGCTCGATTCCGCCACCGACGACCGCGACAGCGGCGTCGTCGAGACCGCCAAGGGCAGCCTGCTCGTCACCACCTTCACCTCGCTGGCCTATGAGCCGATCCTCGCCAAGGTCGAGAAGGAGGGCAACTGGCCCGCCGACCGCCTGCGCGCCTGGCAGGGCGCGCGCGATCGCCTGACCGCCGAGGAGCGCCAGTCGGAACTTGGCGAGTGGCTGATCCGCTCGACCGATGGCGGTCGCACTTGGTCGGAGCGCATTCCGACGGTGGCCAACAGCCCGCACGGTCCGATCCAGCTCAAGGATGGTCGCCTGCTATACCCGGGCAAGAAGCTGTGGAAGGGGGACAAAAAGATCGGTGTTGCCGAATCGCGTGACGACGGCCAGACCTGGCAGTGGCTTGCCGACATTCCGACCCGTCCGGGCGACACGGCCACGGCCGACTACCACGAGCTGCACGGCGTCGAGGCAGCCGATGGCACCCTCATCGTGCAGATCCGCAATCACAACGTCACGAACAAGGGTGAAACCCTGCAGACCGAGTCGACCGATGGCGGTCGCAGCTGGAGCGTGCCTCATGCCATCGGTGTCTGGGGTCTGCCCTCGCACCTGCTTCGTCTGCGCGACGATCGCCTGCTGATGAGCTACGGCCACCGCCGCCCGCCCTTTGGCAACCAGGCCAGGATCAGCAGCGACCATGGCCGCACCTGGAGCGAGCCTTTGATCGTTTCCGGCGATGGAGCCAGTGGCGACCTCGGTTATCCCAGTACGGTGGAACTCGGGGACGGTCGTCTGCTCACGGTGTGGTACGAAAGGCTCAAGGATACACCCCGGGCGGTGATTCGTCAGGCAATCTGGCGACTCAAGTGAGCAGGGACAAGGGACAAGGCCTGAAGGCGAATCCTCGAAGGGCCACCACTTGGGGGCAAGGGCCAAGAACCGAGAGCCTAGAGCCTAGAGCCTAGAGCGCTTCCCAGTGCTACGCTGATTTCTTCGACCAATCGGCCAGCACGCGCGGTAGCAGCTCGTGTTCGGCCTGCTTGATCCGGTCGTGCAGGCTTTCGGCGGTGTCGCCCGGCAGAACTGGCACGCGGCCCTGACCGAGGATCCGGCCGGCGTCGATCTCGGCATTGACGAGGTGGACGCTGCAGCCGGTCTCGGAGACGCCTGCGTCGAGGGCTTGCTGCGGTGCGTTGGCGCCCTTGAAATGGGGAAGCAGGGAAGGGTGAACGTTGACGATGCGTTCGGCGAAGGCGTCGAGCACAGGTGCGCGCAGGATCTTCATGAAACCGGCGAGCACGACCAGGTCGACGCGGGCGCGGAGCAGGTGTTCGGCGATCTCCTTCTGGGCGGCGTCGCCGAGGCGGCGCGGCTGCGGGCCGGGATCGACATGACGGGCATCAATGCCGGCGGCATGGGCGGTCTGCAGGAAAGCGCAGTCCGCTTGGTCGGAGAGGGCAAGCACGACCTCGGCATCGAGATGGCCGGAGGCGATGGCGTCGAGGATGGCCCTGAGATTGGAGCCCTGGCCGGAGCCGAGCACGCCGAGGCGCAGGCGGTGCGGGCCGGTCTCCGGGGAGGCGGCGCGCTGCAGGGTGGCGGTGGTGGAGCGACCGGGAACCAGCGGCAGGATGTGGATGGCGCTGCCTGCGGCATCGAGGGCGGCACGTTCCTCGGGATTCAGCGAATCGACGGTGTAATCGCCGCCCTTGGCGTAGACGTGCGGGCGAATCGCCTCGATGAGGCGGGTGGCGCGTTCCTCGCTGAAAACCACGACACCGTCGACGGCGCGCAGGGCGGCGAGCACTTCGGCGCGGTCGTTCTCCGAATTCACCGGCCGGGTGGGGCCCTTGAGGGCGCGCACGGAGGCGTCGGAGTTGACGGCCACGAGCAGGGCATCACCAAGAGCGCGCGCCTGATTGAGGTAGCGGACATGACCGGCGTGCAGCAGGTCGAAGCAGCCGTTGGTGAAGACCAGCTTGCGATCGCGGGCGTCCAGATCGTCGCGCAGGCGGGCGGCCTCGGCGAGGCTGAGGGGGCGAAAATCGGCGTCGCTCATGGCCTCAGTCCTCGATCTCGACCCGGTAGCGCGGCAGCGAGGGATCGACCTCGGTGCTGTAGGCGTCGATGCCTCCGGCGAGGCAGCGGGCATTGTCGAAGCCGTGGCCGATGAAGTAGGCGACGATGTCGAGGCTGCGGCCGCCTGTGTGATCGTAGATGACCAGTGGCGCGTTTTTGTTCCAGGAGGCGAAGGCTTCCTGGATGAGTTCCTGGCTGATCAGCACAGAGCCTGGGATGTGCACGGCCTCGTGTTCCTCGCGGGTGCGGGCATCGAGCAGGCGGAGGGCCGGTGTTTCGGTGCGCAGTGTGGCGAGTTCGGCTGGTGTGATCTGCAGTTTGACGTCCTCCTCGTGGCTGCTGCGGATGTGATCAATGAGCTCGTCGACCGGGATGGCATCGTTGCGGGCGCAAAGTTGGGCAAGGGTCTCGGTCGGGCTGAAGGCGCAGGCGCTGCAGCCACCGATGTGGTATTTGGCGAACAGAGAGCGGCGTGCGCCGGGGTAGCTCTGCAGCACCTGGGCGAGGGTGGTTTCGGGCGTCAGCGGGGGGGCGTCCGGGGCGGGCATGCATCACAGATAACGCGGACTGTTGATGTGGAAACTGCAAAGTTCGGGGGTGCATTCGTCGCCGGCTCGCTTTAATGTGGAAGCAATGACCGAGCGCGAACCCCGCATTTATGTCCTGCCGACCCTGATGACGGCCGGCAACATCCTGTCCGGATTCGTCGCCATCCTGCAGATCTTCAAGGGTCGCGAGGGCCTGGTGACCGAGCACTATTACTGGGCCATCATCGCCATCCTGGCGGCCTGTCTGTTCGACGTGCTTGACGGACGTGTCGCCCGTCTCGGTGGCCAGGAGTCGCCATTTGGCCGTGAGCTGGACTCGATCGCCGACATCGTCAGCTTTGGCGTGGCGCCGGCGCTGCTGGTCCATGACATTGTGTTGTCGAGCATCGAGAAGCCGGCTGGCATTGGCTGGCTGATCGCCTCGGTCTACCTGGTTTGTGGGGCGATGCGTCTGGCACGCTTCAACTGCCTGGCGGCGTCGGACGACAAAACCGGCAGCAAGCACTTCCGCGGCTGCCCGATTCCTGCGGCGGCGGGGGTCATTGCCTCGCTCACCCTGCTGATGCTCTGGCTGGATGAGGGCAACAAGGAGATCGGCCCGTGGAAGTATGGTCTTGCCGTGCTTATGGTTCTGCTCTCAGTCCTGATGATGAGCGACCTCGAGTACCCGAGCTTCAAGTCGATCAACTGGCGCACGAGTCGCTCGCCGGCCTGGGTCCTGGCTTCGATCATCGTCATCGCCTTCACCGTGCGCAACTGGCAGTGGATGCCGTCGGTGCTTTTTGTCAGCTACCTGCTGTATGGCCTGGCCCGGCCGTGGATCTCGCGGCGCTGGCGTCAGGAGATCGAGATCGAAATGGAAAGCACCGAGGAATCCGAGACATCCGGGGAAGGCGGGTCGACGGGAACGGCCGGTGACAAGGCCGCCCTACGGTCCTAAGCGAGAGAGACCCATCAGGATGGCGGATTTCTACCAGCACACCCAGCTTCCCACACTGCACCATCTGGCGGCGCCTGACCTCGCGGCGCGAGGTCTTGAACTGGCGAATCTGACGTGCGAACGGCCGGTTGCCGTTTTGCTGCCGGCCCTGTTTGTCGAGACCCGGCGTCCGGCGCTGCCCTCAATCCTTGGCACGCTGGCCGAGGCGCCGTACATTCGTGAGATCGTGCTGAGCATGAATGTCATGACAGCGGCCGAGGCCGACGAAGCCGTGCGCCTTTGCGGTGAATGGGCGGCCGGCAAGCCGGTGCACATTCTTTGGAACGACGGTCCGGCCCTGCAGGCGGCCCATCATCGGCTGGCCGAACTCGGCTGGGATGGCGGCTGCAGTGGCAAGGGCGCCAACATCTGGATGGGCCTGGCCTATCTCAAGGCCGCGGGACGTGCGTCCACCATCCTCAGCCACGATACCGACATCCTCAATTACGACGCCTCGGTGCCCGCCCGGCTCTGTCATCCGGTGGCGCATCCGCGCATGGGCTACCGCTTCGCCAAGGGTTATTACAGCCGGGTGCGCGACCGCCTGTTCGGCCGTGTCACGCGCCTTCTGGTGTTTCCTCTCATTCGCGCCTTCCAGGATGTTCTTGGGCCGCAGTCGCTGCTGCAGCACCTGGAGAGTTTTCGCTACCCGCTCTCCGGAGAGTTCGCCGGTGACCTCGACACGCTGGCCGGCTTCAGCCTGCCTTCGGCCTGGGGCTTGGAGGTGGCCATGCTGGGCGAGGTCCACCGGCATGTGCCCCTGGAGGCGCAGTGCCAGGTTGACCTCGGCTTCCATTACGAGCATCGCCATCGCCAGTTGCTGGTGCCCGGCATCGAGCACGGTCTGGTGGCTGCCGCGGCCGATGTGGCCCGCTGCCTGGCCTGGCAGATCCTGCGTGACCTGCCGGAGGCGCATCGTGCGGCCCCGCTGCGCGAGACGCTGCGTGTCTACCGCGAGAAGCGCGCGCCTGAATGGCTCGGCCGCTACGAGCATGTCGCCCTGCTCAACGGCCTGATCTTTGATCGTGAAGAGGAGGAGTTGGCCCTGCGCACCTTCACCTCCGCCCTCGATGTCCTGCATGCCGATGTCGAGCGCGCCGGCCTGCACATGCCTGGCATGCGGCCGCCTCCGGCGCAGGCGCTGGCCGAGCTGCCCGGATTTGCCGAGCAGATTCAGGAAGCGGCGCTCTGAGCGCGGTCAGTGCACCACGGCCCAGACGGCCTTGAGGTAGCGGCTCTCTGGGCAGTTGGACATGACCGGGTGATCCATGCCCGGACCGGTGCGGTCGAGGATCTGCAGCTTGCGGCCCTGGCGATGGGCGGCGCCGATGACGAGCTGTTCGAAGTCTTCCGTGCTCAGCATGCCGGAGCAGGAGCAGGAGACGAATAGGCCGCCGCGGCGCACGAGCTGCAGGGCAAGGCCGTTGAGGTCACGGTACTTGAAGATGCCCTCCTCCTGGCGGTCGCGATGATGGATGAGCTTGGGCGGGTCGAGCACAACTGTCTCCCAGAGCTCGCCGTTGCGGATCATCTGGCGCGACCAGCCGAAGGCGTCGGCATGCGTCCACTGCAAGCGCGTCTGGTTGAGATTGGCGTTGTGGCGCGCCTGGGCGACCGCCTTTTCATCGAGATCGACACCGGTCACGTCCTCGCAGCCGGCGAGTACGCGCGCGGCGAGGGCAAAGCCGCCGGTGTAGCAGCAGAGGTCGAGCACGCGGCCGCGGGCCAGGCGTCCGAGGCGCAGGCGGTTGTCGCGCTGGTCGCAGAAGAAACCGGTCTTGTGGCCGTCTTCAAAGTTCACCAGGTAACGCAGGCCGTGCTCGCGGATCTTCACCGACGAAGGTCCCGGTTCATCGGCCTCGGGCACGTCGGCGCGGCGCATCGATTCGATCAGGGCGACGTCGGGATCGGTGTGCACGACCTGGCGGGTGGTGCCGAGTTCCTCGTGCAGGAGCGGCAGCCAGCGGCGCAGCCGGCGCCAGGCCCCGAGAGAGGTGACCTCGACGGACAGGGTGTCGGCATAGCGGTCGACGATCAGCCCGCTGAGGCCGTCGGCGTCGGAGTGAATCACACGGTAGGCGTCGCCGGACTCATCGAGCTTGAGCACCTGGGTGCGCAGACGCACGGCGGTGCGCACGCGTTCGTCGAGATCGGCTTCGATGAAGGCCTCCTCGCCATGGTGCAGCACGCGCAGGGGCACGCGCGCCTTCGGGTTGAACCAGCCGGCGCCAAAGGGTTTGCCCTCCTTGTCGTAGACGCGCACCAGATCGCCGGCACCCGCGTCGGACGAGGTCGCGCCGACCATGTTCGGGTAAATGGCCGGGTGGAAGGAGTAGTATTTCAACACGGCCCAGGGGCGCTCCCAGGACTCGCTGCCGGCAGGCGGAGCTTTGATGGCAGGCGGACGGGGGCGACGGGAGGAATCGTGGGGGCGGGGCATGCGGACAGGGCGACCCATGCCCAGCCGCGCCGGGAAGTAAAGGGGCCGTTGTCAGGGCTGTTTGGCCTTCTTCTTTTTGCCGGCGGGTGCCTTGGGCTGCAGCGGCAGGGTCGGGCGCACCTGTTCCGTGAAGGCGTCGGTCTGGTGCTGCCAAGCGGCTGCGAGCTCGCGCACCTTGCCGGGTTCGCGGTCGGCGAGGTTGTGCAGCTCGGCGCGATCGGTGCTAAGGTCGTAGAGTTCCCAAGGACCGTCTTTCACGGCGACCAGTTTCCAGTCGCCCACGCGGATCGCGCGGTTGCCCTCGTGCAGCCACCAAAGCGAGTCGCGTTTGAGGCTGACATCGGCCGCGAAGGCCGGCTTCAGGCTGGTGCCGGGCAGGGCTGGTCTGGCCTGGCCCCTCCATTCGTTCGGCACCGGCAGGTCGGCGAGTTCGAGGGCGGTGGGCACGAAGTCGATCACGTGGGCTGGTGTCCGGCGCAGTTCGCCGCGGGCTGCGATGCCGGCCGGCCAGTGGGCGATGAGTGGCGTGGCGATGCCGCCCTCGTGGACCCAGGTTTTGTGGCGGCGGAAGGGGGTGTTGCCGGCGCTGGAAAAGCCCGGGCCCAGGCAGAGGTAGCTGCCGGCGCTGCCGGGTTCGGCGGCGGGATCGTGGCCACCGTGGCGCACCATGATTTCAGCACTGGCGCCGTTGTCGGAGGCGAAGAGGATGAGGGTGTTTTCGAAGGCCCCCATCGCCTTGAGCTGGGCGAGGATGCGGCCGATCTCGCGGTCCATGCGGTCGATCATGGCGGCGTGAATCGCCATCTTGGTCGCCTGAAAGCGGCGTTGCTCCGCGGTCAGTTTTTCCCAGGGCAGGGGGTATTTGACCTCGCCCGGGCCAAGCTTTTCAAACGCGTCCGGGAAGTCGTAGGGCGGACCCACCTCCGGCTCGCGGGGCGACAGCTCGGTGATGTGCAGACCGAGCTTGCGCTGGCGGGCATGGCGTGCGTGGCGCAGGGCATCCCAGCCTTCCAGGTAGCGGTCGCGGTAGCGGGCGATGTCCTCGGGTGGCGCATGCAGCGGGAAATGCGGAGCAATGAAGGCGATGTACTGGAAGAAGGGCTTGTCGCCATGGTTGTCGGCATGGTCCTTCAGGCAATCGATGGCGTGATCAGCCGTGGCGGTGGTGGCATAGTAGCCCTTTTCGTCGGCGGCCGGCGACACGGCGACATCGTCGAGGAAGTTGCCGGCGGAGGTGAAGAAGTTACCCTGGTTGCGGACGTCGAGCGAGCGGTCGAAACCGGCCTCCAGCACCTTGCCATCGATGTGCCACTTGCCGCTGTGGTAGCTGCGATAGCCGGCCGGCTTGAGCAGCTCGGGCAGCAGTCGCGCCCAGGGTTGGCGCACGCCGCGGGCTCCGCCGCTGACACCGGGCAGTTCATCGCGGTGGATCTGCTGGGCGTAGTAGCCGCTGAGCAGGGCGCCGCGGGTCGGCCAGCAGCGCGCGGTGTTGTAGAATTGGGTGAAGCGCAGGCCGCCGGCGGCGAGGGCGTCCAGGTTGGGCGTGGCTATTTCGCCGCCATAGCAGCCGACGTCCGACCAACCCAGGTCATCGGCGAGGATGAAGACCAGGTTGGGCTTGTCGGCGCCGGAGGCGGTGAGCAGCAGGGCGAGGAAGGGCAGCAGGAAACGCGGCATGGCTGGGGAACGGCGCGCGCAGGGCGCTCTTGCGCGCGGTGCGGTGCCGGGCATAGCTGGGCGATGCTTTTTGACACGCACACCCACCTGGTCAGCCGCCAGTTCGACAACGATCTGCCGGAGGTGCTGGCGCGGGCGCGTGCGGCCGGAGTGACCCGTTTCCTGGCGCCGGCGGTCGATCTCGCCAGCACACGCCAGCTGATTGAACTGGCCGCGCGCGAACCGGACGTACGGCTGGCTGCCGGCATCCATCCCTGCGATGTCGATTCCGTTCAAGGCGATGCGTGGATCGACGAACTGCGCGAGTTGGCACGCGAGCCGGGTGTGGCGGCCATCGGCGAAGTCGGTCTCGACTACTACCACGCGCCGCCCGAGGGGTTTACTGCCGAGGCCTGGAAGGCCTGGCAGGCACGCTGCTTGCGCCTGCAGCTTGAGCTCGCCGTCGAACTCGGCCTGAATGTCGTCCTGCACAACCGCGACAGCTGGGACGATCTGGTCGCCCAGGTTCAACCCTTCGAGGGGCGGCTGCGCGCGGTCTTCCACTGCTATACCGGCACGCTGGAACAGGCGCGTCCGCTCTTGGAGGCGGGGCATATGGTCTCGTTCACCGGCATCGTCACCTTCAAAAATCCCGGGCCGGCGGCCGAGACCGCGCGCACGGTGTCCGACGGCTCCTACCTGTTGGAAACGGACGCGCCCTACTTGGCACCCGTGCCGCATCGGGGGTGTCGCTGCGAGCCGGCCTTCCTGGCCGACACGGCGCGTGCAGTCGCCACTCTGCGCGGCCAGAGCTTGGAGACGGTGGCGAAGACCACCACGGCCAGTGCCCTTGCGTTTTTCCGCGGTTTTGCGGAGCCAGCCGGTCACTGAACGCCGTTTTCCATGGCGCACTGGCCGGCGATGTGCTTAAACGGGGCTCCGGCCGCCATGAATGCTCCCCGCCTCCTCGCCCTGTCGCCCCTCCTTGCCCTTTGGCTCACCCAGTGCTCCGGTCCAAAGTATCACGAAATTCGTCGCCCAGCTCCCGGCGGCGGCACCTACGTGGAGCGTGTACGCGTTGATCGCCAGGCCAGACCTGCCCGTCCGATCGTGAAACCAGCCCCGGTGGCGCCGCCCAGGTCCGAAGCGAAGCCGCCGGTCAAGATCGAAGTTCCCCCCGCTGCGCCGCCCGCGGTCGCGATCAAACCTGTGGAGGTCAAGCAGGAGAACAAACCCGCCCGGTCATGGTGGCCGTCGCGCACCCCAGCCCGGACTCAGCCTCGGGCGGTGATGCCACCAGCCCCACTAGCACCCGTGACCTCGGTGGATGCCCTCCCCCCTCAGCAAGAGGGCGTGCAGGCTCAGGTCAAAGTCGAGACCCAGCCGCGTCAATCCTGGTGGCGGTCGCGTGCCGAGGTGCCAGTGAAGCCCGAGGTGAAGCCCGAGGTGAAGCCCGAGGTGAAGCCCGAGGTGAAGCCCGAGGTGAAGCCCGAGGTGAAGGCTCGGCGGTCCTGGTGGTGGAGCCGTGAGAAGTCTTCAGCAGAGCCGGAAGTAAAGCCGGAAGTAAAGCCGGAAGATGTCGTCCCCAGCGAGACTCGGAAAGATACGGCAGGCGAACTTCGAGCAGACCAGTCCGAGACGGCCAAGCCGGGTTGGTGGAGCCGACTGCGCCGGTCCTCGGACCGCAAGGCCGAGCCAGTCCGTGAACTCGCCGTGGTGCGCCGCAAGACCGCGTCCCCATGGTGGTCTTTCGGTCGCCGGCCTGCGGAACCCGAACCCGAGCTCTCCTATTGGCGTGGCGACGGCGTGGCGGGTCGCCCGCGCATCGTGATTGCACTCGGCGAACAGAAGCTGCGTTACTACAAGGGCGAGCAGCTGGTGGCCGAATCGCTGGTTTCCACGGGGCGCGAGGGTTTCGAGACCGTGGCGGGGCGTTTTGCCATTTGTGAGAAGGACCTCGATCATGAATCGTCAATGTTTGGCGACTACGTGGATGCGAATGGCGAGGTGGTGCAGGGTGATGTCGATGCGCGCAAGGATCCTCGGCCGGCGGGCACGCGCTTCGATGGCGCCGACATGCGCTGGTTCATGCGCATCACCGGGGCCACCGGCATGCATGCCGGCTATCTGCCGGGTTTCCCGGCTTCGCACGGATGCATCCGCCTGCCGGCCGAGATGGCGGAGATCTTTTTCCGCGAGACGCCCATGGGCACTCCGGTGGAGATTCTTCCGTGAATGCGACGCGGGGCTTGTCTCCGGACATCGATTTTGTTAGAAATAGGTGAGATTTCACCGCCCTTACGGCCGTGGATCATGGCTTCATCTCAACCTGTGCGAACCATGCTGAGACCGACCGAAATCGACGAGTTCGGGGAGCGTCATGCGGCGCAATGGTTGACCGCCCGCGGGTATCGCTGCCACCATACGCAGCGCCAAACCCACAGGGACTTTGAGGCGCGCGGAGGCGAGAACAGCCTGCTTGTCCAAGTCAACACCGCGATGGCCCCACGCATGTCGCCGGAGATTTCCCAGCACGACCACGACAGCCTCTGCTCGCGTGCGATGATGCTCGGCTTCGATCCTTGGCTGGCCCGGGTGCAGATCGACGACCATGGCGACCTTGTTGGCGACATCGTCTGGAGCAAGCTCAAGTAGGCATTCCACTTGCCGGCGCGCCCCAGCCCTCCATGCTGGACTTCCCATGCGCGTCCTGCTCACCACCACCAGCTACCAAGACACCCCCGGCGACCACCACGCCCTGCTTGAAGCGCAGGGCTACGAGATTCACCGCGAGCGCGGGCCATTGCCGGAGGCGCGCATGCTTGAGTTGGCCGGCGACTTTGATGCCTTCCTCTGTGGTGACGATGAGATCACGCGCGCGGTGCTCGACAAGGCCCAGCCGCGGCTGCGCGTCATCAGCAAGTATGGCATCGGCCTCGACAAGATCGACGTTGAGGAGTGTACCCGCCGCCGGTTGCCCGTGCTTTTCACGCCCGGCGTCAATCACACGACGGTTGCCGAGCACACCTTCTGCCTGCTGCTGGCCCTCGTGCGCAATCTGGTCGAGAGCGCGAATGCCGTGCGCAACGGCCAGTGGAAGCGCGTCACCGGTCACGAGATTTGGAACAAGAAGATGGGCATCGTCGGCCTCGGCCGCATCGGTCAGGAGGTGGCCAAACGCGCTCTCGCCTTTGGCATGGAAGTCCATGCAATGGATCTGTACTGGCCCGAGGCCTTCGCCCGCGAGCAAGGCGTTACCCGCCACGAATCCATCGAAAGCCTGATCGCCGCAGTCGAAGTGCTCAGCCTGCACGCCAATCTCAGCGAGAGCACCCGCCACCTGGTCCGCGCCGAACGCATCGCCCTGGCCAAGCCGGGCCTGCTGGTCGTCAACACCTCGCGTGCCGAGCTCGTCCACATGCCCGACATGATTGCCGCGCTCGACGCCGGCGCGGTGGGCGGCTATGCCACTGATGTGCTCGACGAGGAGCCGCCGCCAGCCGATCATCCGCTGCTGCGCCATCCACGCGCCCTGATCACGCCGCACATTGGTTCTCGCACTTATGAAAGCGTGCCGCGCCAGGCCATGCGTGCCACCCTCAACCTGGTCAATTTCCTCAGCGGCGCAACGGATGTGATCCAGGCAAACAAGTTCTGAGCCGGTCAGGCCCGCGCGTTGTCGGCCACCACGGCCTGAGGGCGGGTGGGCGACAGCCCGCTTGTCCGCGGCTCGCGGGCAACGTTCTTCGGCTTGTGCGGTCCGACCTGGTCCACCCCCGTGGCTTGCGGAGAGGCGGGAGCCGATTTTTTGCCGAAAAAGAGTCGCGTCAGAAACGAACGTTCACCTGCCGCTGGCGGTGTTGCTTTGGTCTCGGCTGTTGGGTGCAACTCAGGCTGAACCGCTGGGTCCGGGGTGCCGGCTATTTCCGGGGAGGCGGGCGCAGACGCGTGCTTGCTGCCGAAAAACCGCTGCAGCCAGGAGGAGGGGACTGTGGGTTCCGAAAGTGGGACTGCCGATCCGACAGGGGAGGGCAAGGTTTGGGAGGCTGCCGCCAGCAGGGCTGGCTTCGACACTGGCCCGGAAGGTTTGGCCTTTGGCTCGGCGGCGACTTCAGGTGCCTGCGGTTCGGCGGCGTCCTTTCCGCCGAAGAGTCGCTGCAGCAGTGAGGTGGGGGTTGCCTCCGGCGCTCGCGCTGCTTCGGCGGGCGGCGGGGAGATCTTGGGGACAGCCGACAGCACCACGGGTTTCGGATCGATTGGAGGCGCGGGAAGCTTGACCGTGGCGGGTTCGATGTTCTCCGGCTTGTCCTTCAGAACAGGTTTGCCGGCTGGCAGAGCCTTCTTGGTGATGACCACCTTGTCGCCGATTTTAACCTCGTTGAAGGCGTCCACGACGTCCTGGATGCCCATGCGGATGCAGCCGTAGCTGGCTGGTTGGCCCAGACGGCTTTCCTCGGGCGTGCCGTGGATGTAAATGTAGCGACGCTTGGCGTTGGAGTTTTCACTCTCCAGACCGTTGAGCCACAGGATGCGTGAGACAATGGGGTCGCGGCCGGGGGCATTCGGCTTGAGCACCTCGCCGTTCCAGTGGCGACTCTTCAGGACCGCGCCCGGCGGCAGGCCGTGGCCGATCTTGGCGATCACCTCGTGCTTGCCCAGCGGCGTGCGATAGCTGTTGAGTTCATCACCCAGACCGAATTTCGAGGTCGAGATGGCATACTCTTTCTTGAGAATGCCCTCCGAGTAGATGCCCATCTTCTGGTCCTTCACGCTGACCACGACTTCGGACGTCGCCTCGGGAGAACTGCAGCTGGCGAGCAGTCCGGAGGCGGCAATCAGAAGGCGGAATGGCGTGACTAACCTCACCACAAGGATGATTAATTTAGGTTAAGCAAAGTGCAATGCGAAATCGCGGCCGCGATTCAAACAACCGCGCCTTCGCCGCTCTTTCCATGCCAAGCCGACGGCCATTGAGTTTTCAGCCGATCTCGCCATCATGCGGTCATGACTCGCGAAGCCGCTGCCCAGATCTTTGAACGCATCGCCCTGCTCATGGAGCTCAAGGGCGAAAACCCGTTCAAGATCCGTGCCTACCGCACCGGTGCCGAGATCGTTGAAAGCCATCCCGACGACCTGCTGCGCCTCGCGCAGGAAAACCGTCTCGACGGGGTCAAGGGCCTGGGCGATGCGCTCCGCGACAAGCTCCACGAGCTGGTGACCACCGGGCGGCTGGAGTTTTATGAGAAGCTGCGCGCGGAGTTTCCGGCGGGTCTGCCGGAGCTGTTCGAGATCCAGGGCCTTGGGCCCAAGAAGATCGCCGCCCTGCACCGTGAACTCGGTGTCGGCAGCGTCGTCGACCTTCGCCGTGTCTGTGAAAGCGGCGAGGCGGCGCGTCTGTCGGGCTTCGGCGACAAGACGGTGGCGAAGATTCTCGCCAGCATCGCCTTTCGCGAGCAGCACGCATCGGAGTTCCGCATTGATCAGGTCTACGGCCTCGCCATGGAGTTGCTCGACGCCCTGCGCGGGCTGCCTCAGGTCGCGAGGGCGGAGGTCTGCGGCAGCTTCCGGCGTGGCAAGGAAACCGTGCATGACCTGGATTTCCTCGCCGCCTCCAGGCAACCGCTGGCGGTCATCGAGGCCTTCTGCGCCCTGCCACAGGTGCGCTCGGTGATCGCTCGGGGCGAGACCAAGGCCAGCGTGCACGCCGTGGATGGTGTCCAGTGCGATCTGCGCGTGGTCAACAATGCCGAGTTTCCCTTTGCCCTCGTCTACTTCACCGGCAGCAAGGAGCACAATGTGACCCTGCGCCAGCGCGCCCTCGACCGGGGCTGGTCGCTCAACGAATACGCTTTTACGCCCGTGGCCGGTGGGGTGGTTGAGGTGCCGCCG
This sequence comes from Prosthecobacter sp., assembly GCA_044345215.1. Classification (GTDB taxonomy): domain Bacteria; phylum Verrucomicrobiota; class Verrucomicrobiia; order Verrucomicrobiales; family Verrucomicrobiaceae; genus Prosthecobacter. The sequence continues at coordinate 30,166 of JBIJBO010000025.1, forward strand.
GAGGTGCATGAGGAAGCCGACATCCACCGCTCGCTCGGTCTGGATTACATCGCGCCGGAATTGCGCGAAAACGCCGGCGAATTTGAGGCCGCTGAAGCCGGGCGGTTGCCAGATTTGGTCAAGCTGGAGAACCTGCGCGGGGTGTTTCACAACCATACGACCGCCAGCGACGGTCGTGCGACCCTCCGCGAGATGGCCGAGGCGGCGCGCGATCTGGGCCTGCAGTATCTGGGCATTGCCGACCACAGCAAGAGCAGCTTCCAGGCGAATGGTCTCGATGAGCGTCGCCTGCGCGCCCAAGTCCGCGAGATCCGCGAGCTCAACGAGGAGTTTGAGGGCGACTTCCGACTCTTCACCGGCACGGAGGTCGACATTCTCAAGGATGGCTCGCTCGACTTCACGGACGAGGTGCTGGCCGAGCTCGATTACTGTGTCGCGAGTGTCCACAACGTCTTCAACCTGCCCGAAGCGGAGATGACCCGGCGAATCATCCGCGCCATCGAGAATCCGCATGTCACCATGCTCGGCCATCTGACCGGCCGTCTGCTGCTGCAGCGCCCCAGCTACGCGGTCGATGTGCCCGCCGTCATCGAAGCGGCGGCGGCCACCGGCACGATCATTGAGCTCAACGCCAGTGCCTGGCGCCTCGACATGGACTGGCGCTGGTGGCGACTCGCCAGGGAAAAGGGCGTGCGCTGCAGCATCAATCCCGATGCCCACAGCACGCGCGGCCTGCAGGATGTGCTGTTCGGCGTGCGCGCCGCCCGCAAGGGCTGGCTGAGCCGACGCGACATCGTCAACTGCCTGCCGCTTGGCCAGGTCGAGCAGGCCCTGCGCCTGAAGGTTGAGCGGAACGCGCGGTCGGTTGAGGCTGATCCCTCCGCCTCCTGATGGACAGTGTAACCCGCGGCAGGCAGCGTTTTTTCCGTCCTGTCCGACAGGTCCGACGGCGCCTGAGGACAAGGCGGGCTTCCCCCGGTCAGATGTCGTGGCGCTTGACGACTTGTTGGGTCTGGCGGGTCTTGAGAATGCTGTTGGCCGGCAGCACGCCGGTGAAGCTGCTCAGCGGGTAGACCAGGCTGTGCCGGCCGATGAGGGAACCGGGATTGATGACGCTGTTGCAGCCGATCTCGGCGTGGTCGCCGATGACGGCGCTGAACTTGCGCAGGCCTGTGGCAATGGTTCCGCCGGGATCCTGGACGATGACCTCGCCTCGGTCGAGGCGGACGTTCGACAGTACCACGCCGGCCCCGAGGTGGGCGCGGTGACCGAGGATGGCGTCGCCGACGTAGTTGTAGTGCGGCACCTCGCAGTGGTCAAAGAGAATGCAGTTCTTGAATTCGCAGGAGTTGCCGAGCACGCAGCCGTCGCCAATGAGGACATTGCCGCGGATGTAGCAGCCGGCGCGGATCATGCAGTTGCGACCGATCCAGGCCGGGCCCAGGATGAGGGCGCCGGGTTCGATGATGGTGCCCTCGTCGATGAAGACGTCCTCACCCAGATGCGCGCCCTGCGGGATCTGCGCGCGCACCTCGCGCTGGAGGCGAAACTCCAGGTAGGACTCGATCCGCGACAGCGCGGTCCACACCGGTTCATCCGGCGGAAACAGGATGCCGTGCCGGGTGTGGCTCAGGTTCAGGTAGTCGGCGGCGCGGTGCATGACGGGGAGTGGCGCGGGATCCGCCGGTGGGCCTCAGACGGTGAGCACTTCCTTTTCCTTGGAAGCGACGTGTTGCTCGATCTCGGTGACCTTTTTGTCAGTCAGCGTCTGCACCTCCTTCTCGCGGCGGTGCAGGTCGTCCTCGGTGATCAGGCCCTCCTTCTCGCCCTTCTTGAGGGCCTCGATGGCGTCGCGGCGGGCCGAGCGCACCCGCACCTTCGCCTCCTCGCCCATCTGGCGCACGAGCTTGACCATTTGTTCGCGGCGCTCCTGTGAAAGCACCGGGATGGGCAGGCGGATGACCTTGCCCTCGATGCTGCCATTGAGCCCGAGGCGGGATTCGCGGATGGCGCGGTCGATGTCCTGCAGGGTGGCGGGGTCGAAGGGCTCGATGCGGATCAGGCGCGGGTCGGGTGTCGTGATCATCGCCAGCTGCTTGAGCTTCATGTGCGAGCCATAGCTCATCACGTGCACATCGAGGCCCTCGACGAGGGTGGGCGAGGCCTTGCCGGTGCGCACGGCGGCGAATTCGTGAATGGCGTGCTCGACGGCGCGGGTCATCGCGTCATCGCACTCCAGAAGGGTCATTTCGGGATCCATAACAGCGTCGGGACGGGGGTGAAAAGGGAAGGCGCCGCAAGTTCGGTGCGAGTACCGGGGCTTGCGGCGCCTGAGATTGCCAGCAGGGCGGGCGGATGTCCACCCTGGAGTTGCTCACTTCACCGCCTTCTTGAGCGCAGCCGCCTTGGCGGTGCTCTCCCAGGTCAGGTCTGCGTCGCCGATCTTGCCGAAGTGGCCATAGTTGGTGCTCTTCGAGTAGATCGGACGCAGCAGGTTGAGTTGCTTGACGATGTCGGCCGGCTTGAAGGAGAAGACCTTCAGCACGGCTGCCAGGATGGCGTCATCGCTGACCTTGGCGGTGCCGAAGGTGTCGATGTGAACGCTCACCGGCAGCGGATGGCCGATGGCGTAGGCGAACTGCACCTCGCACTTGGCGGCCAGGCCGGCGGCGACGACGTTCTTGGCGACCCAGCGGCCCATGTAGGCGGCGCTGCGGTCGACCTTTGAGGGGTCCTTCCCGGAGAAGGCGCCGCCCCCGTGGCGGCCCATGCCGCCGTAGGTGTCGACGATGATTTTGCGGCCGGTCAGGCCGCTGTCGCCCTGCGGGCCGCCGACGACGAACTTGCCGGTCGGGTTGATGAGGAACTCGGTCTTCTTGGTGAGCATTTGCTTCGGCAGCACCTTTTTGATGACCTGCTCGATGCAGAACTTCTCAATCTCGGCGTGTTTGACGCTTGCGGCGTGCTGGGTCGAGATGACGACGTTGACGATGCGGGTCGGCTTGCCGTCGACATACTCGACGGAGACCTGCGACTTGGCGTCGGGCCGCAGCCACTTGGCCAGCTTGCCGGCCTTGCGGATTCGGGTCAGCTCACGGCCGAGGCGGTGGGCAAACATGATCGGCGCCGGCATCAACTCGGGAGTCTCGTCGCAGGCATAACCAAACATGATGCCCTGGTCGCCAGCGCCCTGTTCGGCGTGCTTTTTGCCCTCGGCCTTTTTCGCGTCAACCCCCTGGGCGATGTCCGGGCTCTGGGTGGTCAGGTAGTTGTTGATGAAGATGCGGTCGGCATGAAAGACGTCGTCGTCGTGAATGTAGCCGATGCCGCGCACGGCGTCGCGGATCACCTTGTCGATGTTGATGACGTCGCCAATCGGCTTGTGGCCGATCTTCGGGATGGTGATTTCACCGCCAACGACGACAATGTTGCTCTTGGCGAAGGTTTCGCAGGCGACACGGCTCTTCGGGTCGACCGCGAGGCAGGCGTCCAGCACGGCGTCGGAGATGGTGTCGCAAACTTTGTCGGGGTGGCCTTCACCGACGGACTCGGAGGAAAAGATGTAGGAGCGTGACATGGTGGAGTCGTTTGTATTGATGAATGATGATGCGTTGATGTGAATTTTGAGATTATCGCCGCTTGTTCGGTCGTCAATGCGGATTTCAGGACGAACGTGTGACGGGCCGCTCCCGGCACGTTTAGGCCTGATGCTCCTGAGCTTGTTTCTCGCCGCCGCGGCGGCGCACCTGCCGGAAACCCAGCCCCTGGCTCCCGATCCGGATTTTTCGGCGACGATGGTCGCCGGCGTGCATCGCTATCTCGACCGTGCCACGGCCGCGTCGGTGACCGGTCGCGAGGGGCGCTGGCAGCGCGACACCACCTCGCCGGCGGCCTACTCCGCCTCGGTGCAGCCGAACCGTGAGCGCCTCGCACGCCTGCTCGGCGTGGTCGATCCCCGTTGGCCGGTTCAGGAACTGGAATTCGTCGGTGGCACTGTGACGCCCTCGCTGGTTGCTGAGACCGCCGAAGCCAGCCTTCACCGTGTTCGCTGGTCGGTTTTTGAAGGCGTGCATGGCGAGGGCTTGCTGATCCAGCCCAAGGGCGAGGTTCTGGCGCGGCTGGTCATGCTGCCCGATGCCGCCCAGACCCCGGAGCAA
>JBIJBO010000129.1:0-10731 GCA_044345215.1 Prosthecobacter sp.
AGTGAGCAGGAAGTGATCACTTTCGTTGCATTTGTGCTCTTTTGCCAGCGAAAGTGACTTCTCTTGAAAGATTGCTCAGGCGGAGCCGCCGAGAGGGCTTTTCTCTTTCGTGTGCTCGCTTTTCATCTATTGGTGATCCATTCATGCCGTCCGAGTTGCCAAGCCTGTCCGACTTTCTCGCCGAGCCCATCGCCCGGCGTGCGCTGCTCGCCTGCCTGATGATCGGCTTCGCCAATGGTTTCGTCAGCGCCTTTGTCGTGCTGCGACGGTCGGCCCTGAAGATCGGCACGCTCTCCCACGCCCTGCTGCCCGGCATCGCCCTGACCGTGCTGATCTTTGGCCTCGTTGCCTGGAGCGTACTGGTCGGCGCGGTCTTTGCCGCCCTGATCGTCGGCCTCGGCTCCATTTTCCTGTCGCGCACCTCGCGACTTGACCAGGACACCTCGATGGGCATCCTTTACACCACGGCCTTTGCCGGCGGCTACCTGATTCTGACCCAGCTGAACGTCCGCCAGAAACTCGACGAGTGGCTCTTCGGCAGCATCGTTGGCATGGCCGACAGCGACCTCTGGATCGCCTTCGCCATCAGCGCTTTTGCAGTTCTGGCCCTGACCGCCCTGCAGAGGCCCCTGCTGATCTATCTGTTCGAACCCAACATCGCCGCCAGCCTCGGTGTGCCGGTGCGCCTGCTCAACTACGTCACCTTCGCCATCACCATCCTGGTGCTCATCTCCTCGCTGCAGGCGGTGGGCTGCATCCTCAGTGTTGGCCTTCTGGTCATGCCAGCGGCCACGGTCTACCTCTTCACCGACAATGCCCGCACGCTGTTTTGGGGTGGCGGCATCATCGGCGCGATCGGACCAGTGGCGGCCTTTTTCATCAGCTACCCGCTCGGCTGGAGTGTCAGCGCCACCATCATCGTCGTCCTCGGCGGCTTCTTCCTGCTGGCCTATGTGTTCAGCCCCCGCTACGGGTTGTTCAGCAAGCGGGCGCGGGTTTGATGCCGGCCATACGCGCCTCCGGAATCGTTTCTTTCCGCCGAAGTTGACGCTGTTCCGCTTTGTGCCATGCTCAAGACTTGCTGCTTGCAGCTCCTATGATTGCCCCCCCATCTGCAGGACGCCCGGTTCTGTTCGCGGCTTGCCTGGCCGTCCTCGCCCCCGCCGCCGAGCTGTGGTCGCAAGATGTCACCGACCACGCCAGCCTGGAGGTCCTTGCCGCCGCCCTGGCGAGCCGTCCCCATCAGCCGGTGCCCCACGACCTTGATCCGTTCTTCGAGAAGCTCAATTACGACGGTCACCGCCAGATCCGCTTCCGGCCCGAGCGCGCCCTCTTCGGCGGCGCCGACGACACCTTCCGGGTCGAGTTCTTCCACCCTGGCTGGATGTTCAAGAAGCCGGTGCGCTTCCACCAGCTCGATGCCGGCGTGACCGCCCCGGTGGCCTTTGACCGCGGCCTCTTCGACTACGGCCCGCTGAGCGTGCCGGAGGGCGTCGCCAATCCGGCCGGTTATGCCGGCTTCCGCGTGCTGGCCCCCGACCGATTTCTCGACCGTCGCTTCGAGTTCCTGGTTTTCATGGGCGCCAGCTACTACCGCGCGGTGACGACCGAACTTGGCTACGGCATCTCCGCCCGCGGCATCGCCGTCAACACGGTCGGCGGCGCTCCCGAGGAGTTCCCCGATTTCACCCGCTTCTGGCTGGCCAACCCGAAGCCGGGCGACGACCGCTTCCGCCTGCTCGCCCTGCTTGACGGCCCCAGCCTGACCGGCGCCTACGAGTTCACCGCCAAACCCGGTCGCACGACCGAGATGCAGGTGCGCGGCACGCTCTTCCTGCGCCGCAAGGTGGAGATGCTCGGCATCGCGCCCTTCTCCAGCATGTTCTGGTACGGCGAAAACAGTCATCCCAAGCCCTACGACTTCCGTCCCGAGGTTCACGATTCCGACGGCCTGCAGATCGAGATTGCCGGTGGTCCGTCCATCTGGCGACCCCTCGACGTCGGCCGCGACACCCGTCTCAGTTTCTTCCAGACCGATCAGCTCAAGGGCTTCGGCCTCGCCGGGCGCGACCGCGACTTCACCCATTTCCAGGACCTTGAGGCGCGCTACCACCAGAGGCCCTCGGTCTGGGTCGAGCCGGTGAGCGGCTTCGGCAAGGGCTCGGTCGTGCTGGTCGAACTGCCCACCGGCGAGGAGACCTGGGACAACATCGTCGCCATGTGGAAACCCGAGACGCTGCCGGATTCGCCCGCCACGCCGCTCAAGTTTGAGTACCGCCTCCTCTGGCACGGCGGCCATGAACCGGGCAACCTCTGCAAGGTGCTTTCCACCCGCCGCGGTTTCGTCATGGATTCCGACGACCACCTCTACGTGCTCGACTTCACCGCCGGCAAGCCGGCCAAGGCGCGGGCAGTGGACTGGCTGCCGCAGGTGCGGGTCAATCCCGACAAGGCCAAGCTGCTTGACGCCCGCGTCATGGCCAACCCGGAAACCGGCGGCTGGCGCGCCTTCTTCCAACTGGATGTGCCCGCCGACACCCCGCAGCTCGAGCTGACCTGTGAACTGCACGACGGCGCCGAAGTCATCTCCGAACGCTGGCAATACCAATGGAGGCGGTAAACATCCAGTTCGCGCCCGCAACGGGCACCGAGGAGGAGTGGAACGAGGCCTACGCGCGCCTTGCCGACTACTTCCGCTCCTATCAGCTGCACAACCGCATCCGCCGCACCCAGCTCATCCTGGAGACACTGCGCCGCGCCGCCGAGGCCCATGCCCGCGAGCCGGGGCGCTCGCCGACAGCGCACTCGATCGAGCAGGCCCGGCTCATGCTGCGCGACTGGCTCGGCACGATTTACCGCGACCTCAACCTCAGCGAGGCGCAGATTGAGGCCGCCGGGCGCCTCGGTTTCTACCTCAGCGGTGGCCCGGCGAGCTGGCCACATTTCTTCCTCGACGACGAAAACCTGCCCGAAGACATGGCCGAGGCCATGCGCTCCGCCGTGCGCACCTCCGGCCCGGGCATGCAGGTCTCCAAGATGACCCCGCGCGACATCGACCTCGGCATCGTCTCGGAAGTCGCCGAAGACACCTTTGAAACCCTGGGGCGCCACCCCATGCTGCGCTACGCGCTGCTGACCACCATCGCCGGCTCGGTGCTCGGCTACCTCTATCTGCTGCTGCGATGAGCGCCGCCGGCTCCCACACCACCCTCCTGACTGCCAGCCAGGGCCTGCCGCCGCGCCGGGTCGCGCGCACCCGCCGCGCCACCTTCTTCTCCTTCGTCGGCCTCGGCACCATCGCCGGCGTCTGGCTGATGTACGTCTACCTCTCCGAGCACGGCATGCGCTGGTCGGAATGGGCGCTGCTGGCGGCCTTCGTGCCGCTTTACTACCAGCTCAACACCGGCTTCTGGACCGCGCTCTTCGGCGTCTGGCTGATGAACCGTCCCAGCCACGACCCGCTCGACCTCTGGCGCAGCCTGACGCCCGAGGAGCACGTGCAGCCGATCACCGCCGGCACGGCCATCGTCATGCCCATCTACAACGAGGACGTCACCCGCGTCTTCGAGGGCCTGCGCTCCATCTACCTCTCGCTCGAGGCCACCGGCCAGGCCGCCAACTACGACTTCTTCATCCTCAGCGACTCCGACCAGACCAGCCAGTGGATCGAGGAGGAGAGCGCCTGGCTGGAGCTCTGCCGCCAGCTCGACGCCTTCGGCCGCATCTTCTACCGCAAGCGGCGCAAGCCCATCAACCGCAAGAGCGGCAACGTCAGCGACTTCTGCCGCCGCTGGGGCCGGCGCTACCGCTACATGGTCGTGCTCGATGCCGACAGCCTCATGTCGGGCGGCCTGCTCAACGCCATGGTGCGCATCATGGAGAAGAACCCGGGCATCGGCATCCTGCAGACCTTCCCCAAGCAGATCGGCTCGGAGACCCTGCTCGGTCGCGTCATGCAGTTCGCCCAGGCCCTCTACGGTCCCGCCTTCATGGCCGGGCTCGACTACTGGCAGTGCGGCGAGGCCAACTTCTGGGGCCACAACGCCATCGTCCGCCTCGATCCATTCATCAAGAACTGCGCCCTGCCGCCGCTGCCGGGCAAGGAACCCTTCGGCGGGCACATCCTCAGCCACGACTTCGTGGAGGCCGCCCTCATGCGCAAGGCCGGCTACGCTGTGCGCCTGCTCAACACCCCGCGCGGCAGTTACGAGGAGGGCCCGCCGACCCTCGTCGACATGCTCAAGCGCGACCGCCGCTGGTGCCAGGGCAACATGCAGCACTTCTGGCTGCTCTTCGCCAAGGGCTGGCACCCGATGAGCCGCATCAACTTCCTGCACGGCATCCTCAGCTATGCCAGCTCGCTGCTCTGGCTGGCCTTCCTCGTCTTCGCCACCTTCCTCGCCGCCACACCGCTGCCGCGCGAAAGTCCGCAGGCAGGTCTCGCCGCGCAGATTCTGCTCGGCCTCACCGCCGCCCTCATCTTCCTGCCGAAGGCCACCATCCTGCTCGACGAACTCATCACCGGTCGCGTCTTCAAGACCCCGGTCATGCGCGCCATGACCTTCATGAGCGGCCTGCTCGACACCGTCGTCTTCACCTTGCTGGCTCCCGTGCTGATGATTTTCCACAGCCGCTTCGTCATCTACACCATTCTCGGCAAGGGCGTGCGCTGGGTCACCCAGCGCCGCAAGCTCGATGGCGGCGTCGACTGGGTGGAGATCCTGCTCAACTTCTGGCCCCTCTCCGTTCTGGCCCTTGTTTGGGGCGTCGTCGCCTGGTGGGTCTCGCCCAGCTTCCTGCTCTGGATCAGCCCCATCCTCGTCTCGCTCCTGCTTGCCATTCCCATTGCCGTCGTCGTCTCCGGCACGCGCACGGGGCGCCGCTTCCACCTCTTCCTCACCCCCGAGGAAGCCGAGCCGCCGAGCGTGCTCCAGGCCATGGAGCAGAACCTCAATGAGGTGAAGGGCCGCCTGCGCCTGCAGCCCGAACTCGAGCGCTTCCACGGCCTCATGCAGGTCTTCCTCGACCCCTACATCAACGGCCTGCACGTCTCCCTGCTGCGCCGCCGCCGCAACATCGACGTCTCGCGCGGCTACCTCGACGAAATCGCCGCTCGCCTCATCCAGCAGGGCCCGCAGTCGCTCAGCCCGCAGGAGATCAAGGCGATGATCCACGACACCGACACCGTCACCAACCTGCATTACCGCCTCTGGTCGGCCGCCGAGCACGAGCTCGCCCCCTTCTGGATCACCGCCATCCGCCAGTACAACCTCGCCACCGGCGGCCCCTTCGCCCACACGATCGCAAGGAAGTGAAACGGTAGGGCGCCGCTGAGTCGGCGCCGTCGTTGATGGCGGGGGCAGGGAAAGTAGCCATCACACTCCTGTGATGAATCCCCGCAGACCTCACTCGGAGAGTGAGGACCACTTTAAAAGCCCCGACTGGAGCGCGGACACTCCGCCTCTGAAGGGAACACCGCAGAGGTCAGAGTCCGGCACTCTCCTCTCTGCGTCCCAATCAATCTCTGCGGTGCCGCTCTGGGCTTGAGCTGTAGGCGGGGGCATTGACCCCGCAGGCCTCGCGGGTCGCTGCCTCACGCTACAGCGTCCTTGATCGTTCCCGGCGGGCTGAGGACAGCCCGGCCCTATCCAAGGCGTCGCCGTTCGCTGCAGGCAAGCGTTTCAATGCCGTTCCTGGTCGCGGAACTGGCTCGGTGTCAGCCCGGTCATGCGCTTGAAGTCCTTGCTGAAGAAGAATTGGTCGGTGTAGCCGGCCTGACGGGCGATCTCTTTGACGGCGTCGTCCGATTCGGCGAGGCGGCGCTTGGCCTGGTTGATGCGCTCGCGGCGCAGCCAGTCGATCGGGCTGGTGCCGACGCTGGCTTTGAACTGGCGACTGAAGTGCGATTCGCTCATGCCGGCGAGGGCGGCGAGGTCGGCGACGCGGATGGGGGTGTGGAAGTAGAGGCGCATGCGTTCCAGCGCGCGCTGCACGGGCAGGGGCAGCTCGGGGCGCAGCTCGCGGGCGTCGCCCAGGCGCGACTCGAAAGCCGCGGCCAGCAGGGAGGCGACCACGGCATTGACGTGGGCGGCGTCGCAGGGGCGACCGCTTTCCAGTCGGTCGAAAATCTGCTCAAAGGCCGAGCGACTGAACTCGCTGGCAATGCCGGAGAACACCGGACGGGCGCGAGCCTCGAGAAGTTCAGCGAGACGATCGAGAACACGGCCCTCGACGCGGAGCCAGTACAACTCCCAGGGGTCACAGAGGGCGGCGCCATACTGGTGCGGGTGATGGCAGTTGACCCAGAGGAGGTTACCCGGGCCAATGTTGTGGCGTCGGCCGGCCACCTGAACCCAGCCTTGGCCGCTGAGGCAGAGGATGAACTCATGGCCCGGGTAGGTGTCGCGCTCGATGTGGTGGTCGTTGCCGCCGCGCAGGTGGCCGCCGCGCACCACGCAGTGGAAGAGGTCGCGCTGCCACTCCAGGGGGGTGGCGTGGTAGTTGCGCAGGAACGCCGTTTGCTTGGCGGGTTGGCTCATCGGGTGGGAGAGCAAATCGCAGGATGGCGGACTTGTCGAGCGGGAAGCGGAATCGCCGGGGCGGGTTGAGTGGGGGCGTGTTTTTGCATTTTTCCGTTTCCCAGCAGCGTCGTGACTTCCTATCGTGGAGATGCATGACACAGTACGCCCTTGGCATCGACTACGGCACGAATTCCTGCCGCTCCCTCCTCATCGACCTGGCGGATGGCCGCGAAGTGGGGTCGACGGTGTTTCACTATCCCTCCGGGGAGCTCGGGGTGCTGCTCGATCCGCGCGATCCGCATGTGGCGCGTCAGAATCCGCAGGACTACCTGGACGGTCTTGTGGCCGTGACGCGCGGGGCGCTCGAGCAGGCGCGCGCGGCGGTGCCGGGCTTTGATCCTGCGCAGGTGGTGGGCATTGGCCTCGACACCACCGGCAGCACGCCGATTCCGGTGGATGGCAACGGCACGCCGCTGGGCCTGCTGCCGGAGTTCCGCGGCAACCTCGATGCGATGGTGTGGCTCTGGAAGGATCACACGGCCCATGCCGAGGCCGCCGAGATCACCGCGCTGGCCAGGGAGATGAGGCCGACGATGATCGCCAAGTGCGGGGGCATTTACTCGAGCGAGTGGTTCTGGAGCAAGATCCTGCGCCTGCGCCGCTGCAACCCGCAGGTCTTTGCCGCCGCCCACAGCTTTGTCGAGCACTGCGACTGGCTTCCGGCGGTGCTGGCTGGCGACACGAATCCGCGCACGCTCAAGCGCAGCATCTGCGCGGCCGGGCACAAGGCGCTGTTTGGCCGCGAGTGGGGCGGTTTGCCCGACAAGGAATTCCTCGTCCGCCTCGATCCAGCCCTGGCCGACCTGCGCGACCGACTCTACGACGAGGCCCACACGGCCGACACCCGCGCCGGCAGCCTCTGTGCCGAATGGGCGGCGAAGCTGGGTCTGCCGGAAGGCATTGCGATTGCCGTCGGTGCCTTTGATGCCCACATGGGCGCTGTCGGCGCCGGCATCCGCGAGGGCACGCTGGTGAAAATCCTCGGCACCAGCACCTGCGACCTGATGATCGCCCGCAACGACGCGCCGCTTGCCGACATTCCTGGGGTGTGCGGCATTGTCGATGGCAGCGTGCTGCCGGGTTTCTTCGGCATTGAGGCCGGCCAGAGTGCGGTGGGTGATCTCTTCCTGTGGCTGGTCAACCATCTGGTGCCCGACAGCTACGGCGCCACAGTCGGGGACAAATTTGTCGCCATGGAAAAGGCGATGAGCGCGCAGAAACCCGGGGCCAGCGGCCTGCTGGCGCTCGACTGGAACAACGGCAACCGCACGGTGCTGGTCGATGCCCGCCTCACCGGCCTGCTGCTTGGCCAGACCCTGCACACCGAGGCGCACGAGATCTACCGCGCCTACATCGAGGCCACCGCCTTTGGCGCCCTGACCATCATCCGCCGCGTCGAGGACTACGGTGTGAAGATCGACGAGGTCATCAACACCGGCGGTCTGTCGATCAAGAACCCGACGCTGATGCAGATCTATGCCGACGTCATTGGCAAGCCGATGAAGGTCAGCCAGAGCGAGCAGACCTGCGCGCTCGGGGCCGCCGTCTTTGGCGCGGTCGCCGCCGGCGCCGGTGAACTGGGCGAACTGCAGGCCCGCGTCACCGCCGTGCGTGAGCGCGTGTTTTACCCGATCCCGGATAACCAGGCGGTCTATGCCGAGCTGTACGTACTCTACCGCGACGTCCACGACGCCTTCGGCATTCTCGACTGGCATGGCAACCTGCAGCACGTCATGAAACGCCTGCTCGACCTCCGCGCGCGGCAGGGGTGAGGCTCACCGCCCCGCCTCGGCCGTCAACGCGCGCAGGCGTTCGCTGCGCTCGGGCGTGAGCTGGTCCCAGGTGAAGCGCCAGCTCCAGAAGTGTTCGCCCATCTGGCCGGGGGTGTTCATGCGCGCCTCGCTGCCGAGATCGAGCACGTCCTGCAGCGGGGCGATGGCCAGCCGGGACTGCGAGCGCCAGACGGCGCCGAGGAAGTCCCAGTTGAGCTGCGAACCATCGGTGCCGGTGTAGGCGAGGATGGTGCGGCGCTCGGCCTCGACCTGTTCGGCGGTGCGGGTGGTGGCCTCGCCCTCGCCGCTGCGGAACAGCCCGAGCACGGTGTCGTTGTCGTGGGTGCCGGTGTAGGCGACGCAGTCCTCGGGGTAGTTCTCCGGGATGTACTCCTGGGCCAGGGTGTCGGCCCCGAAGGCGAACTGCATCACCTTCATGCCCGGGAAGCCGTGGCGCTCGCGCAGGGCGGTGACGTCGGGCGTGATGATGCCGAGGTCCTCGGCGATGACCGGCAGTTCGCCGCCCAGGCCGCGCTTGAGGGCCTCGAACAGGGCGTCGCCCGGGGCCTCAACCCAGCGACCGTTGACCGCGGTGGGTTCGTCGGCGGGAATCTCCCAGTAGGCGGCAAAGCCGCGGAAGTGGTCGATGCGTACGATGTCGACCAGCTCCAGGGTCTTGCGCAGGCGCGCCTGCCACCAGGCGAAGTCTTCCGCCGCGTGCGCGGGCCAGCGGTACAGCGGGTTGCCCCAGCGCTGGCCAGTGGCGCTGAAGTAGTCGGGCGGCACGCCGGCGACGACGGTGGGCCGGCCGTCGGCATCGAGTTCGAACAGGTCGGGCCGCGCCCAGACGTCGGCGCTGTCGTGGGCGGTGAAGATGGGGATGTCGCCGATCAGGGCGATGCTGAGTTCGCGGGCATGGGCGTGCAGTTTCTGCCACTGGCGGTCAAAGAAGAACTGCAGCGCCTTGATCTCGTCGGTCTCGCGGCGCAGGCCCTCGCGGGCGGCGGCCAGCGCCTCGGGGGCGCGCTGGCGCAGTTCCTCGGGCCATTCATGCCAGGGGCGCCCCCCGTGCAGGCGCTTGAGGGCCATGAACAGGGCGAAGTCGTCGAGCCAGCCGGCCTCGCGCTCGGCGAAGGCCTCGAAGGCGCGCGCCACCAGGGCGCTGCGTTCGCACTGGGCAAGGAAGCGGCCGGCGGCGAGGCGCAGCATCTCCTCGCGCCAGGCTTCGACACGGGTGAACTCGACACGGCCGTCGAGGAAGCGCGGGGCGCGCGCCAGTTCCTCGAGGCTGAGCACGCCGTCGAGGGCGAGGGATTCGAAGGAGATCAGCAGCGGGTTGCCGGCGAAGGACGACAGGCTCTGGTAGGGCGAGGCGCCGTAGCCGGTGGGGCCGAGCGGCAGCATCTGCCAGAGTTTCTGGCCCATGCGCGCCAGTTCCTCGAGCCAGGCATGCGCCTCCGGCCCGATTTCGCCGATGCCATAGCGGCCGGGCAGGGAGGTGGGATGCAGGAGCAGGCCGCTGGAACGGGGGATGGCAAACATGGGCAGGGCAGCAGTAACGGAAAGTTGCCGGCAGGAAAGGGGATTCCATCGCCCGACCAGACCGACCGGGCAGAAAGAAAACCAACGATGCAGGATTCGTGCCGGATCAGGCTTGGAGCAAGTGTCCCCCTGGCAATAACCGGCCGAATCTTAAAAGGACTGTTGCAACGACCGCCCTGCTCGGCATACTAATCGTCTAACGAAAGCCAGGCCCCTTCATGAATTTTTCCGAACTTCTCGCCGCCTTTTCAGGGATCACCTCCACCCAGGTGCTGGCTTTCCTGGTGCCCTTTGTTCTTGCCGTCTGGATCGACTTGCGTTCGCACAAGAAGGACAAGCCGATCACGATCGGGGATGCTGCCATGTGGTCGGCGATTTGGGTGGTTTGCGCCCTGCTGTTCGGCGCTTACGTTGGTCTGGAGCGCAGTTGGGAGCAGGCCAGTCTGTACTTGACCGGTTATGTGCTCGAGAAGGCTCTGGCGGTCGACAATTTGTTTGCCTTCTACCTCATCTTCAAGTCCTTCGGACTGACCCTCGAGGCCAACCAACCGCTGCAGCACCGCATCCTGTATTGGGGTATCCTCGGTGCCATCGGCTTGCGTTTTGTCTTCCTCGGCGCCGGCGCCATCATTGTCAACCTCAGCCCCTACGTGCTCATCGCCTTCGCCGCCGTTGTGCTATGGACGGTGTGGAAGATGTGGACGGCCGGTGATGACGACGAAGAAATCGATTATTCCAACCATTGGTCGGTCAATCTGGTGAAGCGCTTTGCGCGGGTGAATCCCTCGATCGAGTCGCACCGCTTCTTTGACAAGGGTGCGACGCCACTCTTCCTC
>JBIJBO010000130.1:0-10711 GCA_044345215.1 Prosthecobacter sp.
GGGGCGGGGGGGGGTGGGGGGGGTTTTCCCCCCTGTGGCTCGGGGGGGGGGGGGGGGGGGGGGGGGGGGGGGGGGCGTCATGCGTGGGCGGGCGTCAGGCGGAAAGCGCGGCAAGGTAGAAGTAAAAAACCGGGGCGGTAAACAGCAGGCTGTCAGTGAGATCGAGGATGCCGCCAATGCCGGGCAGTGTGTGGCCGCTGTCCTTGATGGCGACGCAGCGCTTGAGCACCGATTCGGCAAGGTCGCCGGTGATGGCGGTGAGGCAGAGCAGGGGGGCCAGGACCAGGCCGTGGGTCCAGTCGAGTGGCGCCAGCCGCTGCGGAATCAACCAGAGCAGAAGGGCGGCGGCGGCGAAGGAGCCGACAAAGGCGCCGCCAAAGCCCTCCCAGGACTTGGCTGGGCTGATGTGTGGGATCATCTTGTGGCGACCGAAGATCACCCCGAAGATGTAGGCACCCATGTCGCTGAACTTGGTCACCATGACCAGAAAGATCACGAGGAAGAGCCCGGTCATGCCGCTGCCATCGGCGTTGAAGTACATCAGGCGCATCAGGAACCCGAAGAAGATGACGGTGTACACCACGCCGAAGACGGTGTGGAAGATGCGCTGGAGGGTGACCGTGCCTTCAAGTTGGTGGCGGTAGCAGAGCAGGAACGAGCCGTGCACGCTGGCGGTCAGAGCGGCGAGGTCGAGCCACATCGGCGGCGCATCGCGGTGGCGCATCGCCCAGACGGTCATGACCAGCCAGTAGCCCAGGCAGATGACCAGGCCGAGCAGGTTGAAGGAGCGCCACTGCGGGGCGCCGCGCAGCAGGCGGTAGTATTCAAAGGCGCCGGCAACGCCGAAGAAACCGGTCAGCAGGATGAGCAACCACTGGCTCTTCCACTGCACCGCGGCGGCGATCATCGCCCATAGGATCAGGGTGCTGAGCAGACGCGAGGCGAAAACGCGGCGTTTGCTCGGCGGCGGGGCGGGGGTGTCCTGGCTCATGCGGGGTCGGGAGGAAAGTCTATTAAGACAGGCGCGGCAGGTCGTGCCAAGCTCATTTTGCCCGCGCCGGCAGGTGGCGGCTTACGCGGAAACCACGCTGCTCAAAGAGCTTCAGCAGGCCGGTGTCGGCGGTGAAATGGCCGGTGCCGACCAGGATCATGGCGCGTTCGCCGCGCTTCAGCAGTTCCTCCAGCCGGGCCATCCAGGCGCGGTTGCGGCTGGCGAGGAAGATCTCCATCAGCTCGGGATGCTTGGCCGCCTCGCGAAACAGCATCTTGTGCAGCTCATCCAGCCGACCCTGCTTCCAGGCCCCGATCATCCGCCCGTATTCCTCCGGCAGGGTGTCGACTTCGTCGAGCGTTTGCTCAAGCATGGCGATCTGCAATTTTTCCTCCAGCCCGGCAAACAGCTGGAGCTGCAGTTCGACGGTCTCCAACCCCTCGGCCGGCTTGTCGTCGCGCCGGGCGCGTGCCTCAAAGTGCTGGTCGACCCCCATCTCGGGCGAGGCCCCGAGCAGACCGTACTCGGTGCTGGTCACCAGCAGCGAGGCAAACCACGGCCGGCAGCCGTTGAGGGTTGCCACCGGCACGCCGCGCCTTTCGCCCCACTCCTTCAGGCGCTGCCAGAGGGCGGGGCCACTCTTCGCCTCCAGCGTCTCGCCGGCGCCGCAGCGCCCCAGTTCACGCATGCGTGTTCCCAGCGCTGCATCGGTGCCGGCCCCAGGTGGCAGCTCAAAGACCAGGCGCGTGGTGTCGGCATAGGCCGACTCATAGGCCGGCGCCAGCGGGTAGTCGTCTCGGCGAAGGATGTGAATCGTGCCGCACAGGTAGAGGCGGCCGCCGCCCTTGGGCGCTTCCACCACCCAGACACTGCCCGTCGGCGCCGATCCGGACGCGACGGGTTCCCGCCCGCAGGCGCTGACCGCGACAAGCGCAAGCAAAAGGAGAAGACGAAAGGGCATTCGTGCAATCAAGCATGGCGCGGCGACCCCCGCCAATCGAAATGCAAGGCGGCGAACTCGGGGAAAGAAGCCGCCACGGCGGCGGGTATGCTCCTGTTCACCGTTTTGCCATGATGCTCCGCCGACTCCTGCCCGCCTGCCTGCTCGCCCTCAGTCCGGTCGCCGCTCAGACCGAGGCGCCGGAACCGCTCAACCGCTTCCCGCGCATGATGCAGGAATGGCTCGTCGACCAGGTGCGCGCCGCCGAGGCGCGTGGCGATGCCCGGCGCGAGGCGCTGAAGACCAAGGCCGACGCCGAAGCTTATGTTCAATCCGTGCGGGAGCGCATCCGCACCAGCTTCGGCCCGGAGCCGGAGCGCACGCCGCTCAACGCCCGCGTCACCCGCACCGTTGAGCGCGACAGCTACCGCATTGAAATGGTGGTTTTCGAGAGCCGCCCGGGTTTCCTCGTCACCGGCAACCTCTACGTGCCCAAGGGGCCCGAAGGCCGCCTGCCGGGCGTGGTCGGCGTCTGCGGTCACTCGGCCAACGGCAAGGCCGCCGAGGCCTACCAGAGCTTTGCCCAGGGTCTGGTCCGCCAGGGCTACGTGGTCCTCCTGATCGATCCGGCCGGCCAGGGCGAGCGCTTCCAGTACCTCGACGGCGCCAAGGCGCGCTACGGCCCGGGCGTCAGCGAACACATCCAGGCCGGCAACCAGCAAGCCCTCGTCGGTGAGTTTCTCGGCGCCTGGTTCGCCTGGGATGGCGTGCGCGCGCTCGACTACCTGCTGACGCGTCCGGAGGTCGATTCAAAACGCGTCGGCGTTACCGGCAACTCCGGCGGCGGCACCCAGACCGCCTGGCTTTGCGGCGTCGAGCCACGCTGGAGCATGGCCGCGCCCTCCTGCTTCATCACGACCTTCCGCCGCAACGCCGAAAACGAACTGCCGGCCGACACCGAGCAGTGCCCGCCGGGCGTGCTCGCCCTCGATCTCGATCACAGCGACTTTCTCGCCGCCCAGGCCCCGAAGCCCGTCATCCTGCTCGCCCAGGAAAAGGATTTCTTCGACGTGCGCGGCAGCACCGAGGCGCACCAGCGCCTGAAGTCGCTCTACACCCTGCTTGGCAAACCCGACGCCATCCGTCTCCACATCGGTGGCGATCCCCACGGCTACACCCGCGTCAACCGCGAGGGCATGTACCGCTTCTTCAACGAGGTCACCGGCATCTCCGACGCCCAGACCGAGCCGGAACTCGTCATCGAAAAGGATGAAACTCTCTGGTGCCTGCCCGGCGGCCAGGCCGGCTCGCAGTCGCGCACGATCTTCAGCTTCACCCGTGACAAGGCTGAGCAGCTCACCGCCGCCCGACCCAAGCTCGCCGGCGAAGCCCTGCAGGCCGCCGTCCGCGACGTGCTCAAGATCCCCGCCGCCCAGGGCACGCCCGATTACCGCATCCTGCGCCCGCTCACCGGTCGCCAGTACCCCGGCAAGGGTCACGCCTGCTACGCCGTCGAAACCGAGCCCGGCGTCCATGCCCTTGTCACCCTGCTGACCCCGGAATCCCACGTCTCGCGCCCCACGCTCGGCCGCAAGCGCGCCGTGCTCTACCTCTCCCATCGTTCCGCCGATGCCGAACTGCGCGGCGAACCCCTGGTGAAACAACTGCTGGAGGAGGAAAAAGGCGCCGCCTTCTACGCCTGCGACCTGCGCGGCATCGGCGACGGCCAGCCGGACATCTGTGGTGCCAACCAGTTCCTCAAGCCCTACGGCAGCGACTACTTCCTGAGCGCCCACGGCCTCATGCTCGACCGCCCCTACCTCGGCCAGCGCGTCTTTGATGCCCTGCGCGTCATCGACTGGCTGGCCGACCAGGGGCATGAGGAAATCCACCTTGCCGGTCGCGGCTGGGGCGCCCTCGCCGCCACCTTCGCCGCCGTGCTCGATGCCCGCGTCCAGCAGGTCACCACCCAGAACACTCTGGAATCCTACCAGGCCATCGCCACCACCGAGAACTACCATTGGCCCCTGGCCGCCCTGCTGCCGAACGTGCTTGCCCACTTCGACCTGCCCGACCTGCGCGCCGCCCTCCAGAACCGCAACCTCCGCCACCTCGAGCCCTGGGGCGCGGCCGACGGCATGAAGCCGTGAGGGGGGCAGCGTGCGCAGGGACAAGCCCGCTCCTTGGAATGCCATTGCCAGAAAGGCGGGGGTGTCGCTATAAAACCTTTTTATGGAAAAATGGTTCTATACCAGCAATGGCGAGCAGGCCGGTCCGGTGACGGCCGAAGCCCTGCGTGATTTGGAAACCCAGGGTGTCCTGAACAGCGCCAGTCTGGTCTGGTGTCAGGATCTGCCGGCCTGGACGCCGCTGGGTCTGGTGCCGGCGCACCTGCTGCCGGGTGGGGCGGTTGCTGTGCCGCCGAGCCTGCCGGTCGCCGGCGGGCCGGAACAGGTCCATGCCTTTGAGTTTCGCGGTCGTGCCGGCGAGTTCTTCCGCATCTGGATCGTCAACGTCGTGCTGACGGTGCTGACACTCGGCATCTACGCGGCCTGGGCGAAGGTGCGCACGCGCCGGTACTTTTATGGCAACACCCTGCTCGACGGCAAGCCCTTCGATTTCACGGCGAACCCGATCGCCATCCTCAAGGGCAACCTGATCTTTGGCGGACTGTTCATCCTCTACAGCGTTGCCGGCGCGGTCTTCCCGCCGCTGGCCCTGCTGGTGATGCTGGTCATTGGTGCGCTGGCGCCCTGGCTGATCCACAAGGCGATGCGCTTCCGCGCCCACCACACGATGCATCGCAATGTCCGCTTCGGTTTCCGCGGCACGACGGGCGAGGCTTACGCGGTCTTCCTCGGCTGGCCGATCCTGGTGGCATTGACGGTCGGCATTCTCGGTCCCTACGTGCAGTTCCGGCAGCGCAAGTACTTCCTCGGCAACCTCGGCTGGGGCAAGGCGGAGGCGGTGATGCGCGGCACGGCCGGCTTCTTTTACAAGACCTTCCTGAAGATCGTGGTCATGCTCTTGCTGTTGGCGATGCTGGCTCTTCCAGTCGGCCAGGCGATAACCAACAAGATCTTGACCGAAGATGAGCAGTCACCCGCGGTCGTGGAACAGTCCGCTGTTCCGGACGTCGCTCAGGACGAAGTCGTATCCAAAGACGCGCCATCGAGCGGTGACAGCCGCCTTCCGCAATCCGGGATGGAGGACTTGGTGATGTTTTTGGCGCTGGGTTTCTATCTCTTCCTGTTCTTCATCTTCGTCTACTACCAAGTCCGCACGCAGAACTACTGCCTCAACACGACCCAGTGGGGCGAGGTTGGCCGGCTCGAATCGCGGGTGCGGGTGCGCGACCTGATGTGGCTCTACTTCAGCAATGGCCTCGCCGTGCTGCTGTCGCTCGGTCTGCTCATCCCGTGGGTGAAGATTCGCATGGCGCGCTACCGCGCGCAGCGCACCACCTTCCTCTGCGCCGGCAGTCTCGATGCCGTCACGGCCGGTGTGGCCATTGAGGAGTCGGCCATGGGCGATGCCGGGGCGGATGTCTTCGACTTCGACATCGGCTTCTAGTCCGCCTGATCATGCTGCTTGCCGGAACCTAT
Source organism: Prosthecobacter sp. (assembly GCA_044345215.1). Classification (GTDB taxonomy): domain Bacteria; phylum Verrucomicrobiota; class Verrucomicrobiia; order Verrucomicrobiales; family Verrucomicrobiaceae; genus Prosthecobacter. Next base: position 5,537 of record JBIJBO010000130.1, read on the forward strand.
TATCCGCCCGGTTCATCCCGGGCCTTTGAGGTCGCGCTGCGTCTGGACGAGACCGCCCTGCAGGTGAGCGGCGAGGGCGTGGAGCGTGTCGAGCGGTTGGACGACTGCCCGTTGTCGGAACCGCTCGGGCGCATGGCCCGGCATTTCACCCTTCCGGATGGCGCGCGGATCGAGGTGGTCGATCTCGAGGAACTGGCGGCCTGGGAAACGCAGCAGCGGCGCAGTTCCGGCCTGCACTGGGTTCACGCGCTGGAGTCACGCTGGCGCTGGGTGGCGGTCTCGGTGCTGTTCCTGATCGCGCTGATGGCCGTGCTCTACCTTTGGGCGCTGCCGGCGGGTGCCCGTCAGCTCGCCCTGAAACTGCCGCCTGAGGTCGGGCGCGTGGCCACCGAGCAGGCAATGCAGGCCTTTGAGACGCTTTTCGATTTCGAACCCAGCGAACTTCCGGAGGCGAGGCGCGAGGCGATTGCCGCGAAGTTTGCGCTCATGGCCGCTGCCATGGACCCGGGCAACCGGCGCGACTACCGGCTGAAGTTTTTTCATGCGCCCATGCCCAACGCCTTCGCCCTGCCGGACGGCCTGGTCTGCATCACCGATGCCCTTGTGGAGAAGGCGGAGCACGACCGGGAAATCTTCGGCGTGCTGGCGCACGAGATCGTCCACGTGCGCGAGCAGCACGGCCTGCGCAATGTGCTGCAGAACTCGGCCGTCTTCCTGATCTGGACACTGATGACCGGTGACATCTCGAGCGTGGCAGGCATGGGCTCGGCGCTGCCGGCGCTGCTGGCGCAGAGCGGTTACTCGCGCGCCTTTGAGCGTGAGGCGGATCTGGGCGCGGCGGATTACCTGATCGCGCAGGGTTGGGGTGTGGCGCCGCTGAGCAAACTTCTTCAGCGCATCGATCCCGAGGGCTTTGAGCTGGGGAAAACCGGCGAGGCCTTTTCCACCCACCCGCTCACCGCCGAACGCATCCAGGCTCTGGAAGCCCGTGAAGCGGCGGCGAAGTGAGGGGTGCGACCGGTCGAGGCTGCGGCCTTACATCCGGCAGATGAGCAGCTCGCGCTCGTAGATCAACTCCTTGGGCAGGTGCGTCTTGAGGTCGATGAAGAGTTCCTCGTGCGAGAGCACCTCCTGGCGCCAGGCGGCGCGGTCGAAGCGCTGCAGTTCGTCGAAGGCCGCCTTGCTGAATTCAAGGCCGGTCCAGTCCATGTCCTCGTAGTGCGGCATCCAGCCGGCCGGGGTTTCCTTGGCGAGGGCGCGGCCGGTGCAGCGTTCGACGATCCACTGCAGCACGCGCATGTTGTCGCCGAAGCCCGGCCACAGGAAGTTGCCGTCGGCATCCTTGCGGAACCAGTTCACGTGGAAGAGACGCGGGGTCTCGGTGAGGCGGCGCTGCATCGACAGCCAGTGGCGGAAGTAGTCACCCATGTGATAGCCGCAGAAGGGCAGCATGGCCATGGGGTCGCGGCGCACCTTGCCGAGGGTGCCGGCGGCGGCGGCGGTCATTTCACTGCCCATGGTGGCGCCCATGTAGACGCCGGAGCTCCAGTTGAAGGCCTGGTAGACGAGCGGCATGGTCGTGGCGCGGCGGCCGCCGAAGATGATGCCGGAAATCGGCACGCCCTCGGGCTTCTGCCAGTCGGGATCGATGGTCGGGCATTGCGACGCCGGGGCGGTGAAGCGGGAGTTCGGATGCGCGGCCTTGACGCCCTTTTCGCCGGCGATCTGCGGTGTCCACTGGTTGCCCTGCCAGTCGATGCACTTGGCCGGCGGTGTGTCGGTCATGCCCTCCCACCAGACGCCGCCGTCGGGGGTGAGGGCGACGTTGGTGAAGATGGTGTTGCGGGCCAGCGACTTCATCGCGTTGGGATTGGTGTGCACGCTGGTGCCGGGCGCCACGCCGAAGAAACCGGCCTCGGGGTTGATGGCGTAGAGGCGGCCGTCCGGGCCGGGCTTCAGCCAGGCGATGTCGTCGCCGACGGTCCACACCTTCCAGCCCTTTTTCACATGATGCTCCGGCGGGATGAGCATGGCGAAGTTGGTCTTGCCGCAGGCGGAGGGGAAGGCGGCGGCGACGTAGGTTTTTTCGCCCTTCGGATTCTCAACGCCGAGGATGAGCATGTGCTCGGCCAGCCAACCCTCGTCGCGGGCCATGGCGGAGGCGATGCGCAGGGCGAAGCATTTTTTGCCAAGCAGGGCGTTGCCGCCGTAGCCCGAGCCGTAGCTCCAGATCTCGCGGGTCTCGGGGAAGTGGACGATGTACTTCTCCTTGTTGCACGGCCAGGGCACGTCCTTCTGGCCCTTCTTCAGCGGTGCGCCGACCGTGTGCATGCAGGGCACGACGCGCTTCTTGGTGGTGTCGATGAGGTGGAAGATCTTTTTGCCGATGCGAGCCATGATGCGCATGCTGACCACCACATAGGGGGAGTCGGTGAGCTGCACGCCGATCTGCGCCATGGGCGAGTCGGGCGGGCCCATGCTGAAGGCGAGCACGTACATCGTGCGGCCGCGCATGCAGCCGTTGAACAGGCCGCGCAGCTTCGCCTTCATCTCGAAGGGGTTCATCCAGTTGTTGGTCGGTCCGGCGCCGTCCTCGGCCTGCGAGCAGATGAAGGTGCGCTCCTCGACGCGGGCGACGTCACTGACATCGGAGCGGGCGAGGAAGCAGCCGGGCCACTTCGTGGCGTTGAGGCGGGTGAAGGTGCCGGCCTCGACCAGTTGGTCGCAGAGTCGGTCATACTCCGCCTTGCTGCCGTCGACCCAGTGGATGCGGTCGGGCTTGCAGAGGGCGGCCATCTTCTTCACCCAGCGCAGCAGGTGGATGTTTTTGCTCAGTGGTTTCGAGGCGGACTTCGTGGGCATCGGTCGTGGGAGGAGTGGTTGCGGGCAGCTACGCGGCTTTCGTGCCAGTTGTCGAGTCCACTTGCCCCGCCGATTTTGGCGGTTTGACGCGCATCTTGTCCGGCCGCAAGCCCGGCCAGGGCAAATCACGCTGCGAGCGCGAGGATTGACTTGACCCGGGTTGGCGCGCGGTTACTTGCGAGAAGCCGGAAAAATGATGGCCCAACCGCCCGTTGACTCGGCTTACTTCCATGTCCACCACCACCAGCCCCTCGGCGTCCAACACACGGACGCTTCGCAACGCGGTCATTCGCCTGGCCGGCAATTCCCAGGACGGCATTCAGTCGATCGGCGGCTTCCTGGCCCGCCTCGCCGGCCGCACTGCCAAGGACGTCATGACCTACATGACGATCCCTTCCACCATCTCCGGCGGTCCGTCGATCTTCCAGCTGCACCTCGGCTCGGGCGAGGTCCTGCACCCGGGGGATGAGAGCGACGTGCTGGTGGCCTTTTATCAGCACAGCTACAACGATCACCTGCACGCCCTGCGCGAGGGCGGCATCTGCATCTATGACTCCGGCGAGGTGGCCGAGGTCAAGCACGAGCGCAACATTCATCACATCGGCATCCCGATCAACAGTGCCACCATCGAGGCCATCGGCGGCAGCGCCCGCGACCGCGGCAAGAACATGTTCGTGCTCGGCCTGCTGACCGCAGTCTTCCAGCTCGACCGTGAGAAGCTCTCCGGCATCATCTCCCGCCAGTTTGGCAAGAAGGACGAAAGCGTGCTGCGCAACGCCATGCTCGCCTTCGATGCCGGCTACGCCTACCCGATCGGCGACATCGGCAGCTTCCACTTCGACGAGGGCGAGCACAAGGACGAGCACCGCCTGAGCACCGACGGCAACACGCTCATGACCCTGGGCCTGATTTGCGCCGGTGTCCGCTTCGGCGCCGCCTATCCGATCACACCGTGGTCGCCGATCATGGAGCAGCTGCGCTCCGAGTTGCCGAAGTTTGGCGGCATCTACGTGCAGGCCGAAGACGAACTTGCCGCGGTTTCCATCACCATTGGTGCCGCCTACGCCGGCCACCTCGCCGTCACCGGCAGTTCCGGCCCGGGCCTGAGCCTGAAGATGGAGGCGCTCAGCTACGCCAGCATGGCCGAATTGCCGCTCATCGCCATCAACGTCCAGCGCGGCGGTCCGTCGACCGGCCTGCCCACCAGCGTCGAGCAGTCTGACCTGCTGCAGGCGATCTACGGCAGCCATGGCGACTGCCCGCGCATCGTGCTCGCGCCGCAGGATGTTGAAGACTGCTTCTACATCGCCCTCGAGGCCGGCAAGCTCGCCCGTGAGTTCTCCTGCCCGGTCATCATCCTGAGCGACCAGGCCCTGAGCAGCCGCATTGAGGCCTTTACCGAGCCCGACCTCGACAAGCACTGGGTCGAGCCCGTGCTCGACCTCTCCGACCGCCCCGAGGACTTCAAGCCCTACCCGCTCGACCAGATCACCCGTCACGCCCCGCCCGGAGCGAAGATGCTGGGCGGTCGCTACCCGCACGTCACCGGCCTGGAGCACGATGAGTGGGGGCACCCGAGCGGCAACCCGAAGATGCACCAGCGCATGACCGACAAGCGCCGCAACAAGCTGGTCGCCCTGGCGGAAAAGCTGCCGCTGCCGGAAATCTACGGCGAGCAGGAGGGCGATGTCCTCCTCGTCGGCTGGGGCAGCAGTTACGGGCCGATCAAGGAGAGTGTCAACCGCCTCTGCACCGAGGGGCACAAGGTAGGCTCGATCAACCTGCGTCATCTGCACCCGCTGCCACTCAAGCTCGACGGTCTGTTTGCCAAGTTCAAGAAGGTCGTCGTCGTAGAGCTCAACGACAGCGGCGTCTATGGCTACGGTCAGCTCGCCATGCTGCTGCGCGCCAAGCTTGCCGATCCGAAGATCAGCTCGCTGTGCAAGACCGACGGCCTTGGCTTCCGCATCCGCGAGATTGTCACCGGCATCGAGAAGGTGCTGGCTGACTGATCCTGCCGTTGGCACAGCTTTCCGCCCCGCAGCCGGCCCCGTGCCGGCTGCGGTTTTTTTGGCTGCCGCTGCCTGCGGTTCTGGGCGGTGGCTAGCTCTTCGCCCCGCGACCGCGGTAGGCGAACAGGAAGAAGACGCAGACCGCGGCCGTGAGGGTGGTTTCTCCCAGCCAGAAGCGCGTCCAGTCGGTGCGGTTGTCGACTTGGCAGGCCTGATGCCACCAGCCGCCGCCGAGATAGCCGGCGAGATTGCCGAAGCCGCTCATCAGCAGCACCAGCAGGGCTTGCGCGCGTGTCCGCCA
>JBIJBO010000131.1:0-10653 GCA_044345215.1 Prosthecobacter sp.
TGCACTGTCGCCTGCGGAGGTCAGGCTGAGGTAATCGCTCAAGGGTTTGAGGCTGTCGGTGCCGTCGGTGCGGGTGATCAGCACCAAAAAGCGCTTTAACCAGGCTTCCCGGCTCTTTTCGCTCAAACTCACCGGGTAGTCGCTGTCCCAGGCAATCACCACCTTGCCCTCGCTGCGGCTCCCGCTGTAGGCAGGCGGCTCGCCGGCCTCGCCCGGCGCGGTCTTGTTCAACTGCAGGGCCGCGCTTGCCACGATGCCATCCCAGTCATGCTCCCCGTTTGCCAATCTCCTCTGCCCGTTGGGCAAGCGTTTGTCCTCCAGGCGGATCGTCGCACCAAGGGCGTTGAGCATGGCGATCGGAGCCGTGATTCTTTGCCTCGAGGTATCGACAGGAGTCGCCAAGGACGAAAACGTCCGTGGCACCTGCTGCTGATAGTCGTGCTTCGTTGTGGCTTTGGGCTGTCCCTGTGGCTCCTTGCCCACGCTGCCAGGGTCTTCCTCTTCGGGGTAAACCGCGAGCACCTCCACCCAGCTCCCGCCGCCCACTTCATATTCATCCGCATGCGGAGCGTTCATGTAAGAGTGATAATCCTCCTCTCCTCCAAACGATTGCTTAAGGGATCGACTCTGCAAATGCTCTGTGCCATTCTGCACCCAATACGACTCTGTGTAAATACCGTTGTCCGTTGCGCCTTCGATCCACTGGGCGACATGCCGCTTCACAGTGTAGGCTTCGGGCGCCGCACGATTCCACTCGTTCATCCACGCTTGCGCCGATTCCGCGGTGTGGGAGCCGATGGACTCTTCAAAGGGAGTCCCATCAGGAATCTTCCCCGGTGCACCCACGCCTCCCAGTTCCCAGCGCATGCCCTGCTTGCTGGCCTTGTAGGACTTACCGCCCGAGCCAGGGAAGCTGCCACCCGAATCGGATCGTTCGTTGCTGACGGTCCCGCTTTTCCAATCCACAAAACGAATGATGAAGGGCGCATGAGAATTGTTGAAGCCCGGGCTGTCACCGGCATTGGGACGCCGGTCGCCGGCACCGGGTCCACCACCCGTGCCCCCACCCGAAATTCCTCCTGAAACGCCAGTGCCGGCATTGTGGATTTGGACACGCGCTTCGACTGCCGGATGGGCTGTCAGTGCGATGCGGACCTGCCACTCGGAGGCGGTATCCACCGGCGACCAAAAATGAAACACCGCCTTGCCCTGGCCGTCGGTGACCAGCGGCAGTTCGTTGGCCTGCCACTGGACGTTCCTTTCGACGGCGGCCGGCAAGGCGAAATGCCCGCCCAAGCAACTGGCCTTCAGAGCGGCGCGTTTGAATAGCGCGCCGTTGGCGTTGACCAGCTGGACCACAACCGGTTGTGGAGCGAGCGAGCCCGGCGCTGCCTTCTGGCCATCGCCCCAGACCACTTGCAAGCCTGCATCGGCGAGGTTGGCCAACGGCACGCTGCCAGCATCATGGGGATTCGTGCCTTTCTCCACTTCCAGAACATCGGCAACGCCGTCGCCGTCGGTGTCGCGCGCGGCGGTGGCGGGGTTGTCAGGCACGCGTGGATGGCTGCCGTTCTCGAACTCCACGCGGTTGCTCCAGCCGTCATGATCTGGATCGATCAGGGCGAGGATCTTGTGGCGGGCGGCCTGGGTGGCGTCTGCCGTCGTGGGCACGGCCAGCGACGTGAGGGTGGCCGTCGTTGCGGGGTATTCCGTCAGGTAGCCGAGGTCGGCCTCGGCGGCCTTCCATTCGTTGAGCAAACTCAGGACGACCTCAGGCAACCGCTCCGCCGGCGTCGATGGATGGTAACCAAAGTGCTGCGGCCCTGCCTCGGCGTCGAGCGCGCTGGCAGCCGCCAGGCCATGGGCCGGCTGTCCCTGGGTCGCCGGACGGCTTTCCCAGTCATCCGGCATTCCGTCGGCATCCTTGTCGAGCTCGGGCGGCGAGACCTTCAACTGGCAGGTGACGGTGGCTGCCCTGACGCCGGCAGGGCAGCCCGGGCCGGGCGTGGATTTCAGGGTAAGGTTGAGCGTCGGCCCCTTCCAGCCGGGATGAACCTGCAAACAGGCAATGCCCTGGGCATTGGTGACACCCGCAGAGACCACTTTCGGTTGCCAGCGCAAGCCGCGGCCCGTCTCCTCCCATGCCAGTAGGGTGTGGTTGTCCGGCGCGCTGACACTGAGGGTTTGCCCACCAACGGGCCAGGTGCCGCCCTTGCTGCCTTTGAGGACGGTTTGCAGGCGCAGGGGCTGAACGAGCGTCTGCAAGGCCGTGACGCTACGCTCGGCGACCGGGGTGAGGATTTCAATCGTGTAGACGGGCTTGCTGGTTTTTTTCAGGTGATCGGTCCCGGTGGCCAGTTCCATGGCATCAGTAAAGCCGTCGCCGTCCGTGTCGCGCTCACTGGTGGCGTTGTAATCCGGCAGGCGCGGGTTGAGGCAGTGCCGGTGTTCATCGATGTTCATGAGTCCGTCGTGGTCGGGGTCGAGTCTCGACAACACCTGCCAGTGCAAAGCCTCCACCTGGCGACCCAGCCAAAGCTCGCGGCGGCTGGCCCAGGTCATGGCGGGGCTGGCTTTGAGGGCCGCGGGAAAGGCGACTTCGGCCACGTCATAGACCGGCACGATCAGCGTGCTGCGGCTGCCTCCAGCCGTCGGGTAGACCGTCACCGGCCAGGTCGAGGCGGCGGCGGTCAGTCGATCTCGAACCTTCAGCAGGGCCTCTTGTTCGGCCAGATGGACGGGATTCTGGTCGTTCAAGGCGGCGGTTTGCCGGTTCAAAGCGGCGATGGCCTGTTCCAGATGGCTGTCCGCGCCATCCCGCCAGTTGAGTTCATGGGCGGCTTCCCACACGGTTGGCAGGGTATCTGCATCAGGATCGGCTGCATCCGGCCAGCACAACGCAGCCAGTTGACCGACCTCCCGGTCCGCAGGCACACCCGGGGCAGGGGCCGGCACAAGGATGGCGGGCGTCTGCCGGGCCAGCCACGCGAGATACCCCCGGGGCAGGTGATCGGAGCCCTGGGTGTTTTGCAGAGCGGCGTTGGCGGCGTGAACCACGCGCTCGATGGCGAAGAAGTCGACCGGCAAACGCCCGCCGTTGGCGAGCGCGGTTTCGTGGCAGGCCCGACGCAGCAGACCGTCATTCATCCAGGCGGCATACCGGCTGCAGCGGCCAAGCAGCGGCCCGCTGGGGATCTGAGCTGCGCCCGCCGCGGGCGGCGTCTTGGGCGGTTTGCGGCCGGCCGTCTTGTAGGTGGCGGTCTTGCTGACGCTGGGGGACGGACTGCCGGCGACGAAGGGATTCGTGGCCACTGCCTGCGGATCCTTGTCGCTCCCCCACAGGCAGTTCAATTCCTCAATCGTCAGCAGGCCGTCGCCGTCGGGATCCGCGTAGGCATCGGCGAAGTAATACTTGTTGAGCTTGCCCGGGTAAGCGGCATTCCAGGCATCCTCGGTCGCATTGGTGAGGCCGTCGCCATCAACGTCATTGCCTTTGGCGCGGTCGCGCAGATTCCGGCCCGCCAGATACTGATCCAGATTGTTGACGCCATCGCCGTCGAGGTCGCCGGTGGCCGTGACTTGCAGCGGGGCATACATCTCCTCCACAAGATCGGGAATCCCATCGAGATCGGTATCCGTGTAATCGGCGAAGAAATGCTCGTCGTGGGTCAGCCACAGCCCCGTGCTCACCACGCTGCGCAGCTGCAGCGCGAACAGCGGTCTGGCCTCGGGGCCGGCGTGCAGGGTCAGCGTGGCCGTGCAGACCTGATTGGCGGGAAGCGGCGCCACAAAGCTCACGGTCAGCTCTCGCTCCATGCCGGGTGTCAGTTCCGCACCGGACAGACCGCCCAGCCGAAAGTGGGCGGCATTCGCTCCCGTCATTCGGGCGCTCAAGCCCACGATGGGCGTTCCGCCCGCACAGGCCAGCAGCAGGGTTTTGGTGAGGTCGGACTTGTTCTTCTGCGCGCTGCGGCTGGGAAAGGCGAGACCCCCTCCATCCGGATGCTCGACCCGCCGCTGCCTGATTTCCGCGCCGGCGGCAGGCAGGATCTGCGAAACCCTCAGGGCCGTGGCGGTGAGCAACGATGCCTCTGCCGGGGCGGAAGCCGCGAAGCTCTCGGACTCGGCAATGGCCGTGGGTGCAAGGGCGTCGCTGTGATAGGCAAGCACCTCCTCGCTGTCCGTCAGACCATCGCCATCGCTGTCGACCCTGAGCGGATCCGTGGCCAGATGCACTTCCTCGCCGTCGCCCAGGCCATCGCCATCGCTGTCCGCCTCGGCGGCGTTGGTCCCCCTGATCCACTCCTCGGCATCGCTGAGGCCATCGTTGTCGTGGTCCGTGGGCGCGGCATCGCGGGCATCGGGAACGCCGTCGCGATCGGTGTCCGGCGGTGCCTCGGCGTCATCGTTGAGGCCATTGCCATGGTGGTCGTTCCACAGGCCCGAGTCATCGGGATGCGTGTCACGCCCATCCGCATAGCCGTCGCCATCGCGATCCTTCAGAACGGCATCTGCCGGGTTCAGGGTGTTGAACACCGCAGGCTCCGAGGGGCCAAGGATGGAGTTGCCGGCAGCCACGGCGGCTTCGGCATCGTCGTTGACCCCGTTGCCATTCCAGTCGCACCACAGGGTGTTGGCGGTCGGATGCGAGTCCTGCAGGTTGCTGACGCCGTCGCCATCCCCGTCCTCATGTTCATCATCCGTGCCGTTGGCATTCCAATCGTTGTCGAGGGCCGGGTCGGCGGGATGCGAGTCGGTCGCGTCAGACACCCCGTCCGCATCGAAGTCGGCGCCGGCGGCCTCGGCATCGTCGTTGACCCCGTTGCCATTGCCATCACACCAAAGCATTGGATCGAGCGGATGCGAATCCTCGGGGTCCGGCACATGGTCGCCATCCGCGTCGCCAATGTTCTGCGCCGAAAACGGATCCGGGTCGAACGGATCATGCAGTCCGTCGCCATCCCAATCGTAGGGTGTGCTGCCCTGCCCCGCCCAGAGCGTGTCGACGGCAGAGTTGCCGTAAAAGGCATTGTAATCGGAGATGCCGTCGCCATCGCTGTCAGCCGACATCGGATGGGTGCCAGTCAGGCGGGCCTCATCCGCATCCGTCAGGCCGTCGTAATCGCTGTCCGGATTGCAGGGATCACTGCCCAGGGCGGCCTCTTCGGAGTCGCTCAAGCCGTCGCCATCGGCATCCGGTTCCGCAAGCGTCGGCGAGCCCTCAACGCTGGCGTCCGCCACGCCGTCCTCATAGCCAGAGTCGGGCAATTCGTCGCCCTCGGTGTCCAGATCCACCCAAACCCCGCGCGAGAGCGGGCAGGGCAACAGGGCCAACTGGCCGATGAGCAGGGCATGCAGCCACCAAGCTCGTCGGCTCAGCTGACGCAGACCCTGCAAGACAGGGGAGGAAACAAGAAGAGACGCATTCATGACGGCTTAATGAACCAGAATACCATTTAAAAAATTCTTTTATTCAGATGCCAGAGGAGACCTAATTTTGCAAGATCATCCGAAGAATTCTTCTCTTTCTGTATAAGGATATCTCTTATTTGACAGAAACCCCGCCCGCTTCTTGCGTGCGTGCATGCGCCTTTCCGCCCTGCTCTGCCTCGCCGCCGGCTCCCTGCTCACGGCGGCCGAGCCCACGGCGGTGCCGCTGCCGGCGCGCGAGCTGCGCGGGTCCTGGCTGGCGACGGTGCACTGCATCAACTGGCCGAGCGAACCGGGCCTGCCGGTGGCGCGCCAGCAGGAGCAGCTGCGCCGGCTCATCGCCGCCGCCCACGACCAGGGCCTGAACTGCCTCATCTTTCAGGTGCGCCCGGCCGGCGACGCCCTCTATGAGTCGGCCCTCGAACCGTGGTCGCCCTTCCTCACCGGGCGCATGGGCGTGGCGCCCTCGCCCAAGTGGGATCCGCTGGCCTTCGCCGTCACCGAGGCGCACCGCCATGGCATCGAGCTGCACGCCTGGTTCAACCCATTTCGCGCGCTGGCCGGAGACCGCCATGCGCCGGGGGGCAACCACCTCCGCCTGACCCATCCCGAATGGACGGTGAAGTACGGCCGCGACTGGTGGATGAACCCCGGCGTGCGCGAGGTGCGCGAGCGGGCGGTGCAGGTGATGCTCGATGTCGCCACCCGCTACGACGTCGACGGCATCCACCTCGACGACTACTTTTATCCCTACCCCGTGCCGGGCGCGGACGGCAAGTCGGTGCCGTTCGACGATGCCGCCGCGTTCGCTGCCTACCGGGCGGCGGGCGGCACCCTCGAGCTGACGGCCTGGCGACGCCAGAACATCGACGAGGTGGTGTACTCCGTGCACCGCGGCCTGCGCCGGATCAAGCCGACCCTGAAGTTCGGCATCAGTCCGTTTGGGCTCTGGCGCCCCAATCATCCCGAGGGCACGGGCGGCGGCCTCGATCCCTACGAGGACCTGGCGGCCGACAGTCGCAAGTGGCTGCAGCAGGGCTGGGTCGACTACCTGACGCCGCAGTTGTACTGGACGATCGACCGGCCCAAGCTCGGCTTTGCGACCTTTTACGACTGGTGGCTGGCGCAGAACACGCAGGGCCGGCACATCTGGCCGGGCATGAACAGCAGCAAGGTCGGCGACGACCGCAATGCCGGCGAGATCCTGCGCCAGATCAGCGTGCTGCGCGAGCGCGGCCGGGTGATGCCGCCGGGGCACTTTCACTGGAACTTCGCCGCGCTCGACAAAAACCTCGGCAAGCTCGGCGCCTTGACCCGCGAGCGCGCCTACAACGTCCATGCCCTGCCGCCGGCGAGTCCCTGGTTGAGCCACGTGACCCTGCCGGCACCGCTGGTGGAGAAGACCGCGGGCGGCGCGCGCCTGCGCTGGGGATTCGGCGATGCGCGCTGGGAATCGTTCGGCCGCTGGTGGGTCGTGCAGGCCCTCATCGACGGCCAGTGGCAAACCGTGGAAGTCCGCTTTTGCGACCGCCGCGAGCTGGACTGGCCGAAGTCAGCGACGGCGGTGGCGATCCGTGCCGCGGGCCGGGCCTGGGAGCTGGGACCGGCGGCGGTCGTGACGCGGTAGCGGCCGGTTCGGGGCGTCAGGGTGTGCGCAGGGAGGCGGAAGGAGCATGGCGGCGACGCCATTGGGTCGGGCTCATGCCCGTGCGCTGGCGAAACTGCTGGGCAAAGGCGCTGGCATCCCCGAAACCGCAATGCACGGCGATCTCGGCGGCACCGCAGCAGGTCTTTTCGAGCCTCTCCATGGCGGCGCGGATGCGGGAGCGGATGACGAACTCCTGCGGGGGGAAGCCAAAGGTCTCGTGAAAGCGGCGCTGCAGGTGGCGCTCGGACAGGCCACAGGCGCGGGCGACCTCGGCGATCAACACTGGACGGGCGTGGTTGCGACGAATCCATTCCACCGCGCGCGACACTGTCTGCAGGACCGGAATCTGCATTTCATGTTCGGCTGCGCGGCGCAGGACGCCCATGATGCCGATGATGCGCCGCCGGCGGCCGTAGAGCGGCAGTTTGGTGACAAAAAACCAGTCGGGCAAACCCTGCTCGTCAAACCAGAGCTCGACGCGCTGCACGCAGTCCGTGCGACCGCTGAGCAGCTCCCGGTCATCGCGGGTGTAGCCGCCGGCCATGCCGGAGGGGGTCACATCAAAATCGGTGAGACCGAGAATGGCCTCCTCATCCCGCAGGTGGTAGTGCTGGGGAAAATTGCGGCTGACCACCATGAACCGGCCGCGGGCGTCCTTGGTGAAAAAAAAGTGCCCGGGCAGATGGTCGAAGAGGCGGTGAAAATGGTCGGGGGCGTGGATCGAGGCGACCCATTCGGCACACTCCGCCCGAAGACGCTGAAGATCGCTCCGGGAACGGCCCCGCCGATCGGCAGCGCCAGGCGTCTGCGGATCGCACGGCCCCGCCTTGGGGGAGGCGGCATGGTCACTGGATCGCCTGCTGTCAAAATTTGCCATGGGCCACTCAGGCATAGATCACGACCAGGAAAACACGGGCGCGGTCGCGGCCGGTGTTGATGATGGCATGGGCGACATCCGCCGGGTAGGTGGCGGAATCGCCCGTGGCAAGCTCGTCGCCGCCGCCGGCAGATTCGACGCGCACCCGGCCTTCAACCACCGTCAGGAACTCGCGCGTGCCCTCAAAGTGAGGCTGGCTGCGCAGCGCCCCGCCGGCACGCAGTTCAAGTTCGTAAAACTCCACGTCCTTCTCGAGTTGCAGGGGTGACAACGTGCGGACCTCGCACTCGCGGTCCGCCCGGAACACCTGGGCGGGATCGCCGGCGCGGATGACCCGAATCCTGCCGCTTGGGCACTCCGCACCGCTCAGCAGATCCTGCAGGGTCAGTTCAAAGGCGCGGGCAATGCGCGCCGCCACGGTCAGCGTCGGATTGGCGCGCTCGCGCTCGATCTCGCTGAGCATCGAGCGGCTGACCCCGCTGGCAGCGGCCAGCTCCTCGAGCGACCAGCCGCGCGCGGCCCGCAGTTTCTTGACGCGCCGGCCGACAAACTCATGGATCGCCTCGGGGGCGGTGGAACGCGGAGCTGAGGCCATGCATTCTGCCGGTATGCTGGATTTCCATCCTGTAAAGAGGAATGCATCGCGCTGATTGTCTTGCCAGTAAGAGCCAGTCCCGGGTTTTCCGTGGTTATTCTCACTCGCGAGATCCACCCCGCCCAGTTGACCCTGTTCGGATGAAGTCGGATGGCCTGTCGGCGGGACCGGCTGCTTCGGATCATCGATTGGGAAAACCAAGTTTCCCAAAACTGTTGGATGCAGCATGTGGATTCCGATGGATACTCGATTTAATGCCAAGCAAAATCGTTGTTTTCACCGGGTCTGGTCTGAGCGCGGAAAGTGGTTTGCCCACCTTTCGAGACAGCAAGGGACTTTGGAACAATTACACCTGGCAAGAGGTTGCCAGCCCCGAGGGGTGGAGTCTTCGGCCGGAGGCTGTCCTCGCCTTTTACAATGAGCGTCGGCAAAAGGCTTGGAACGCACTGCCCAATGCAGCACATAGCGCAATCGCCGACTTGGAATCATCCTATGACGTGGTTGTGATAACACAAAACGTTGACAACCTGCACGAGCGCGCAGGATCGAGCAAAGTTATTCACTTGCATGGTCAGCTAGCCTACGCGCGCGGAACTTCGGATAACCCCAAACGTTATCGCATTGACGATGCGCCCATTTTGCTTGGCCACCTCTGTGAGGATGGGACTCAGCTCAGGCCTGATGTTGTATGGTTTGGAGAAAAAAGCCAGCACATGGATGAGGCGCGGTGGCATGTTTCAAATGCAGCAAAAGTGCTGGTGGTCGGCACGTCACTCACCGTCCAGCCTGCGGCTTCGCTCATCAATGTGGCCTGTGCCAAGGCCGATAAAGTGATCGTCTCACTTGAGATGGGTCATATTCCCTATGACTTCAGCTACCTTCAAGGTGCCGCGACGGCCGTTGTTCCGGACCTCGTCCGAAAGTGGATTGCCTGCGCAGCTTCGGAAGCTGGCAATCCATTGGATTCAACGCCGCCCTTGGCGAGCCAGGAAACAAGGGCCGGGAGGTGAGGGAATAAAATGGAGGGGCTTCTCTGCTTATCAGCCAAACCAGGATCCGCTTTTGTTCTACCGGCAAGTTTTTGCCGCATGAAGTGTCAAGGGCGTTCAAAAGCACGCGAAGCCAAAGTCAGCGCAGCCAGATTTCAGCCATTCTATCGTCGACATCGACGGCTTCCATCCTTCTTCCAAGCTTGCGCACATGGCTCGCCCGCCGTGACAAGAAGTGTCAGGGGTAAATGACCACGGGCAAGCCGCGGATTTTTTCGGCCGGACATTCCGCACCGCTGAGCAGATCCTGCAGGGTCAGTTCAAAGGCGCGGGCAATGCGCGCCGCCACGGTCAGCGTCGGATTGGCGCGCTCGCGCTCGATCTCGCTGAGCATCGAGCGGCTGACCCCGCTGCCAGCGGCCAGCTCCTCGAGCGACCAGCCGCGCGCGGCCCGCAGTTTCTTGACCATCCGGCCGACAAACTCATGGATCGCCTCGGGGGCGGTGGGACGCGGAATGCATCGCGCTAATTGTCTTGCCAGAAAGAGCCAGTCCCGGGTATTCTAAAGGGGTTCTTTTTTTGCCATGTCCACACCGCCCTCCTCCGACGACCCCGGTGTCACCCAGCCGCTGCCCCCGCCGCAGGGCATGCTGCCGCCGCCGCCCTCGGCCGCGAATTTGGGCTACCCTCCCGGCTACCCCGCTTCGGCGGCCGGCAACAACCTCGGCTACCCGACCGCCCACGGCTATCCGCTGCAACCGGCCATGCCCGCCCCGAACGATGCCGTCCTCGCGGTGAGCGCCGCCGCTGAGGAGGACGACGCCGTCGTGCTGGCCGCTGCCGCGCCTGGCGAGGTCTTTCATCCGCCCGCCCTCACCCACATCGAGCCGACCAAGCCGGCCAACGGCCTCGTCCGCGCCTGGCGCAAGATCGGCGGCGGTTCCCTCACCCTCAGCCTGGCCATCCACGCCGGCATCCTGCTGTTCGCCGGCGCGATCGTCGTCAGCACCCAGATGATCCAGAAGCAGGTCGACTTCCTGCCCGGCGGCGGCACCCAGCAGGGAGCCGAGGCCAGCGCGGAAATGCGCCACAAGGTGCAGCAAAAGCGCCGCAC
>JBIJBO010000256.1:0-3187 GCA_044345215.1 Prosthecobacter sp.
CTTTCCCTAAGGATCAGCATCAAATCAGCGGTTCACAACAGGATGCGCGGCTCCCAAGCCGGGAAGTCTCACGACTTCCTCTACCCGGGCCGCGGGGGCACTGCCCGCGCCTGCAGAACCACGGCGTCGGCGGAGCGGCGCCCTACCCTCCTACCTTCGTGAGCTTCGTGCGATTCGTGGTTTCAAAGCCTGCCTCCTCATCAGATGCGGACAAAAGTGTCCGCGCTCCCTTCGGATCAGAACGGCGCTCTGGGACAGAGCGCCCTACCTTAGGCCCCTCTGCCTCTCCGCCCCTCTGCGGCCCAAAGGCACGTGAACCGAGGCTGCCACACGGAAAACCACGGCACCGACGCAGCGGCTCCCTACCCTGCTGAATTCGTGACCTTCGGGGTTCCTGAGGGGAACGGCGCGAGGCGGCAGAGCGGCGGAGGGCCGCCCGGTCTTCACCCACTTTAAACTTTAGACTTTCAACTTTAAACTTGGCTCCCCTTCCCCGCCCGCCGTTTGCACTTTGCCGGGGACGGGCTACATCGGGCAATGCTTGCCGACTGGATTCATGCGGCCCGCCCGAAGACGCTTGGGGCGGCGGTGGCGCCTGTGGCGGCGGGGTCGGTGCTGGGCTGGAAGCTGGGCGGGGAGTGGAGCTGGCTGCTCTTTGCCTGCACGCTCGGCAGTTGCCTGGCGCTGCAGGTGGCGACGAACTGGTTCAACGACGCCCTCGATTTCCTCAACGGGGCCGACACCCAGGCCCGGCTGGGGCCGCGCCGGATCACGGCGGCCGGGGCGGTGGCGCCGCGGACCGTGCTCGGCGCGGCGGCCGCGATGCTCGGCGTCGCCGCCCTGCTGTCGCTGCCGCTGCTGCAGGCGCGCGGCTGGCCGATCCTCGCCATCGGCCTGCCTTCCCTCTACTTCTGCTACGGCTACACCGGCGGGCCGCTGCCGCTGGCCTACCGCGGCCTGGGCGAACTCTTTGTGGTGCTGTTCTTCGGCTTCATCGCCGTGGCCGGCTCGGCCTTTGTGCAGAGCGGCCAATGGAGCTTCGACGCGATCGTCGCCGGCTTCCAGATCGGCTGCCTGTCGACCGTGCTCATCGCGGTGAACAACCTGCGCGACCTGGACGAGGATCGCTCGACCGGCAAACGCACGCTGGCCGCGCGCTTCGGTCCGCGCTTTGCCCGGATCGAGATCACCCTGCTGATCCTGCTGCCGCACCTGGCCGGCCTGCACTGGCTGTCGACCGGGCTGCCGCGCGCGCTGCTGCTGCCGCTGCTCACCCTGCCCGCCGGACTCTTCCTGCTGCAGCGGCTGTGGACGACGCCGCCCGGCCCGGCCTACAACCGCCTGCTCGCCCTGGGCGGGGCGCAGTTGCTGGCCTTTGCCCTGCTGTTTTGTCTTGGCCTCGGCGCCTGAGCCGGCTCGTATCTCCCTGACCGTGGCCGAGCCCATCTACCTTTATGAATACCTGCTGCGCAGCGGCGTGGCGCTGAACTCCGCCTCGCAGCGGCGGGTCTTCCCGGGGGCGCTGCTGCGCGTGGGCGCCGGCTACGGCTGCCTGCATCCCTGGCCGGAGTTTGGCGACCTGCCCCTGCCCGAGCAACTGGCGCGCCTGGCCGCCGGCCAGCCGACCCCGCTGGCGCAGGCCGCCCTGCGCTGCGCGGCGATCGATGGCGCGGCGCGCGCGGCCGGGGTCAGCCTGTTCGACGGCCTGGAGATCCCGGCCAGCCATTACTCCTGGAGCTTTGCCCAGCCGACGATGCCGCAGTTTGACAAACTGCTCGCCGAGGGCTGGCCGGCGCTGAAGGCGAAGGGCTATGCGAACTACGGCGAGACCACCCGCTTCCTCGAGCAGTGCGCGCGCCTGGCCGGCGATGGCGGGCCGCGTTTCCGGGTCGATTTCAACGGCTGCCTGAGTGCCGACAGCTTCCAGAAGTTCGTCGAGTTCATGCCGGTGCGCGTCTATCGCCAGCTGGATTTCGTCGAGGATCCCTTCCCCTACGAGGCCGAGGCCTGGCAGGCCTGCCGGGAGCGCTGGGGCGTGCGGCTGGCGCTCGACAAGGGCTGGCAGGATGGAGAGCACGGCTTTGATGCCGTGGTGGTCAAGCCGGCGCGGCGCGACTGGCGCGCGGTGGCGCAGCGTCACCCCGGTCAGCCGCTGGTGCTGACCTCGGCCATGGATCATCCGCTCGGCCAGATGTTCGCCGCCTGGGAGGCCGCGCAGGCGCGCGCCGAACTCGGTGATCTCGTGGGTCTGTGCGGCCTCTGCACCCAGCATCTCTTTGAACCCGATGCCTTCCTCGAGCGGGTGCTCAGTCCGGGCGGCCGGCTGCAGCCCGACACCGACGGCGGCGGTCTCGGTTTTGGTTCCGTGCTCGACAAACTGCCCTGGCGCCGCTTGGAATAGGAGCGCATGAAGTCCGACTTCTGGCAGGACCCCGGCAACCATCTCGCGGCGCCGCCCGCGGCTTCGCCCGCGGAGATGGCGAGCCTGGCCGACTTCGTGCGCGGCCAGGGCTGGCGCGGTCGCTGCCTGTTCCAGACCTCGGGCAGCGAGGGCCGACCGAAATGGGTGGTGCTGGCCAAGCAGGCCTTCCTGATTTCCGCCGAAGCGGTGAACGCCCACTTCGACGTCACGGCCCGCGACCGCTGGCGCCTGACCCTGCCGCTGCATCACGTCGGCGGCTTTGCCATCCTCGCCCGCGCCCACGTCGCCGGCTGCCCGGTGACCCACCACGAAGGCCGCTGGGATCCACAGCGTTTCGCCGAGGCCGGCGACACGCTCAGCTCGCTGGTGCCGACGCAGGTCCATGACTTGGTGCGCGCCGGCCTGCGTGCCCCCGAGGGACTGCGCGCGATCATCGTCGGCGGTGGGGCGACGACGCCGGAACTGGCGACCGCGGCGCGCGCTCTGGGCTGGCCGCTTTTCCTCAGCTATGGCCTGACCGAGGCCGCCTCGCAGGTCGCCACCCAGGCCTGGCCGGCGAGTGGTTCCGAGGCTCTGCAGGTGCTGCCGCATTGGCAGGCGACGACCGATCCCGAGGGCCGCCTGCGCCTGCGCGGGCTGGCGCTCGCCGACGGCTTTGTCATTGCCGATGACGCGGGTCGCTGGCAGTGGCAGCCGATCGATCCCGAAGCCGGCCTGCTCACCCGCGACCGCGTGCGCCTGGAGACGAGCGCGGGCCACACCTGG
>JBIJBO010000132.1:0-10633 GCA_044345215.1 Prosthecobacter sp.
AAGCCCGCGAAAGCTGCCTTCAAAATGAGCAAAGGGAATCTTCACTTCAGTCCACTCGCCCTTGATGGTGGCGAACTCGGCGGCGAAGGACACCTCCATGCCGCGAAAACGGGCGTCGGTAGCGACCCGCACCTGATACGTGCGGCCATCGCCCCTCACACGCAGCACCAGCCCAGAATGGCGGCTGAGGTCCATTTTCAATATGCGGCTGCGGAAGGTCGAGAAACCACCG
Organism: Prosthecobacter sp.; assembly: GCA_044345215.1. Lineage (GTDB taxonomy): Bacteria > Verrucomicrobiota > Verrucomicrobiia > Verrucomicrobiales > Verrucomicrobiaceae > Prosthecobacter. The sequence continues at coordinate 233 of JBIJBO010000132.1, forward strand.
TTGTTCTCCAGAGAGAGCATGCCGCTAAACAGCATTGTCCCTGCTGTTTTCTGAGTCAACTTTCCCTGTGAAAGCCCGCCCATCACGCCATCATTCACAACCTGCCAATTCATGGCATCTTTGCCGTCAAACTCCGTGAGCGAATGCATCCGTCTCCCGGGGGGCTTATCGTCAGCCTTGGCTCCAGTGGCAAAGCAAAGCAGGAGCCCGCAGGAGGCGACTAGGTTTGGGGGTAGAGATACGACACCCAAGAAAGGCAAACGTAGGATCGCCAGCGTCAAAGCTGCCGTGAACGGGATAAGACCTAAAATGAGGGCCAAAAGCATCCACGGCACGACAGCAGGAAGCGACCCCGCGAAGAACAGGCAACCAGCACACCATGCTAAAGGTGTCAGCGCGAAGCAGCAAGTCAGGGCAATTTTGACAGCGGCAGAAAGCAGACGTCGCATGAATCTTGGGTACGCTGCATGTCCTGCTTCGGAACAGAAAAACAACCGGTATCCCTATCCTGTTGCCTCCGTCTGCCAGCACCTTGCCGCCCGGCGTGGGGCGAAGCAGCGGTCGGCGCCCGATGCAGGGATTAGCTTGCGGTTGCAAAGAGAATCAAGCATGGTCAAATCTTGCCCGATAGCACGGAAAGCCGAATCGTTGGGCTGATTTGTCATGACCTACTTCCTCATCGCACTCAAACTCATCGTAGCACTCGGCATCCTGAACGTCTGGCTCTTGCGCTCCGGCAAAGCGACCGCCTATCGGGGCAGGAATGCAAAAAACATGCGCGAGGAATTCGCCGTCTATGGTCTGCCTTTTCCGATTTTCTGCCTCATCGGCTTGCTCAAAATCGGCTTGGCTTTAGCACTTTTAGCCTCCGTTTGGATCCCCCATCTGGCGCAACCTGCGGCTGTTGGCATGGGTATTCTCATGCTTGGAGCCTTCTTCATGCATCTCAAAGTGAAAGATCCGATCCGCAAGGCCCTGCCTTCCCTCGCGGTGCTGGCGATGTGCGTCGCCGTTGCGCTGCTTTAGGCGGCGGGCAGATCAGAATCCGGCAAGACAAAGATAGGTGTTGAGCACCAGATAAAACAGTGCCGGGCAGCTCTGCAGCAGCGTATCCTTGATCTGGATGCGCACGATGACTGCAACGAGCATCATCAGCGCCAAGCCGCCAGCTGCCAACTGACCCATCCATGGCTGGCTCAGTCCTGCCAGCAGGCCGACGCCCGCCAACCATTGAAGGGTGCCCACCCTGAGCCGCTGGGACGCAAGACGGTAGCGAAAAAACTCCCTCTGCATGCGGGCCGAGAAAAAACACGCCGCTCCATAGCCGATGAAGGAAAAAGCGGAGAAGAGAATAAGGGCAGTTTTCAAGACAAAATGAAGGCGCAGCAATGAAGAATCATTGATCCACGCGTTTTAATACGTCTGTCATGAGCTGAGCGAAGCCCTGCTTTCTTGGGTCAAGTTCAGCGGAATGAACTGGCCTGCCGTCTCAGAAGATGGGGTTTTGCGTGTGAATCTAGGCTGATTCACGCGGGCCTCAGGAACTCCATCCGGCCAGTTGCTGTCCGTGCGGTGAGCACTTCAGAAACGAGCCACACACGAAGAGCTTCGAGGCCGCAGGAAGTTGGAGCGAACGAATCACCACGAGGTTTGAAAAGCATCGACAGGACCTGCACGAACACACAGAATCTGTCCAGATTTTCACAGCAGACTTGGACCATGAGGGGGTGAGGTCCCAAAGGGAGCCTAGTCAGAAAGGCAATCCACAGGATTGAATGCCATGGAGCTTTGCAGGCCATTGGGGCAGAGAATGGAGCTAATTCCGGCGGCTTCTCGGCTAATCCTGTCCTCTGCGTTAATAAAATTGCCGGCGGTGATCGTATCGGTGATGAAAGTCATGCGATTTGCGCCGCTTCATTGAATTGAATGGGTTAACAGTTGAAGAAATCAGCCGTGCGGCACCATATTGAATTTGGGAGCTAAGCGAATCATCATGGCTCGCTGAATCCAAGGGAATCCACTGGTGCGCATCAGAGCTGTCTTCGTCATTAATACGAAAGACAAAAAACGAGCGACGAAAAGGCCGCCCGGAAATTCACCGTCAGAAAGCGGCATCTTCCATTTAGAAGGGACTGCGCAGCGCGTATGAAGGTCTAAACCTTCTGACGTTCTCCGCCATGTTCACCTGCACCGACCACGCCTCCGCCACGACCTGTGACGGCGTCACCCGCCGCGACTTCCTGTCGGCCGGCGCCCTCAGCGCCATCGGCCTGACCCTGCCCGGCTTCGCCAAGCTCAAGGCCGCGGGCCGGGTCGACCCGAAAAAGGACGGCAAGTCCTGCATCATGATCTTCAACTTGGGCGCGCCAAGCCAGCAGGATCTGTGGGACATGAAACCGGACGCCCCCAGCGAAATCCGCGGGCCGTTCAAGCCGATCCGCACGAAGAGTGACGCCTTTGAGATCTCCGAGATCCTGCCACTGCATGCCAAGATCGCCGACAAGTTCTCGCTCGTGCGCTCGTGCTACCACACGGCGGCGGCGGTGCATGACACCGGCCATCAAATGATGCAGACCGGCCGACTGTTCAGCGGCGGCATCATCACCCCACACGTCGGCAGTGCGATGGAGTTCCTCAAGGGCCGGCGCGGCGACCTGCCCGCCCATGTCATCCTGCCCGAGAGCATGGGCCCGACCGGCGGCAACATGCCCCATGGCCAGGACGCCGGCTTCCTCGGCAAGGCCTGGGATCCGTTTGTGCTCAATGCGGATCCGGCCGTGAAGGATTTCAAGGTGCCCGACCTGCTGCCTCCCAGGGAGATCGGCGAGGTGCGTCTCGAGCGCCGCCGGCTCATGCGCGAACTGGTCGACAGCAGCGTGCGCAACTTCGAATACAGTGAACAGGCCAAACTCATGGACTCAAATTTCGAGTCGGCCTACCGGATCATGACCAGCACCGAGGCACGCGAGGCCTTCGACCTGTCGAAGGAACCGCAGAAGGTGCGCGAACGCTACGGCCTGAACCGCTTTGGCCAGAGCTGCCTGCTCGCCCGGCGCCTGGTCGAGCGCGGCGTGCGCTTCGTGACGGTGAACACCTTCATCACCGTCTTCGGCGAGATCACCTGGGACATTCACGGCAGCAAGCCCTTCACCAGCATCGAGGGCATGCGTGACATCGTCGCCCCAATGTACGACCAGGGCTACACGGCCCTCATCGAGGATCTGTTCCAGCGCGGCCTGCTCGACGACACCCTCGTCACCTGCCTGGCCGAGTTCGGTCGCACGCCCAAGATCAACCCGGCAGGCGGCCGCGACCACTGGCCGAACTGCTGGACCGTCAATTTCGCCGGCGGCGGTATCAAGGGTGGCGAGGTCATCGGCAAGTCCGATGACATCGGCGGCTACCCCACCGAGCGTCCGGTGGCACCGAAGGAAATCGTCGCCACCATCTACGAGGCGCTCGGCGTCGACCTGCACACCGAGCTTCCCGGCCCGCAGGGCCGCCCCTTCCCGGTCGTCGACTTCGGCACGCAGGGCATCCGGGAGCTGTTTGCCTAGAGCCAGACCGCCTGTTGGGGTTCGAACCATTCCCTGAGTTTCCATGTTTCGTCGTCTCATTCTCCTGCTCGCTGCGACCCCGGTGTTCGCCGCCGAGGCCCCGTCCTTCCGCAACACGATCCAGCCGATCCTGACACGCTACGGCTGTGCCATGGGCGCCTGCCACGGTGCGGCGGCCGGCCAGGGCGGCTTCCGGCTGTCGCTGCGCGGCTTTGATGACGAGGGCGACTGGCTTTCGATCACACGCAGCGCCAATGGCAGACGGCTCACGCTCGAGGATCCGGCGCGGAGCCTGTTCCTGCTCAAGGCCGTCAAGGCCGTGCCACACAAGGGCGACAAGCGCTTCGAGGTGGATTCGCCGGAGTACCGCGCCATCGTCGACTGGATTGCCGCCGGCGCCCCGGGGCCGCGGGCGGACGATCCGCGCATTGTGTCACTCGAGGTGTCCGAACCCCATCTCGTCGCGCAGGCGGGTCGGACCGTGCAGCTCAAGATCACCGCGGCCTTCAGTGACGGTCACCGAGAGGATGTGACACGCTGGGCCAAATACAATGCCAGTCACGCAAGCGTGGCCACGGTCGATGACCATGGCTTGGTCAATGTCACCGGCGCCGGCGAAGGCACGGTGAGCGCCTGGTACCTCAGCCAGCTCGCCGTGGCCACGGTCACGGTGCCGCAGCCCGGCAAGCCGGCCGTGGAGGCCTTTGCGGCCATGAAGCCCCGCAACTTCATCGATGACCGCGTGCTGGCCAAGCTGCGCGAACTCAACCTCCCCCCGTCCGAGCGTGCGACGGACACGGAGTTCCTGCGCCGCGCCTACCTCGACACCATCGGCGTGCTGCCAAGCCCGGAGGAAACGCGGGCGTTTTTGGCGGAACCTGAGGTGATCCCCAGCGATGGAGGCGCACATGCCCATGGCCGGGAGAACGAGGCTGGGGCAAACTCACGTTTGCCGCTACAGGACCGCGTTCTGGCGAACGCGCCTACGAAGCGCGACCGCCTCATCGAATCGCTGCTCAACCGGCCGGAATTCGTCGATTACTGGTCGCACCGCTGGAGCGACCTGCTGCTGGTGAATGGCGACAAGCTCATGCCGCAGGCGATGTGGTCCTACTACCACTGGATCCGCCGCCACGTCGCCGCCAACACGCCCTGGGACGCGATGGTGCGCGACCTGCTCACCGCCACCGGCAGCACGCTCGAAAACGGCGCCGGCAATTTTTTCATCCTCAACGACGAGCCGACCAAGTGCGCTGAAACGGTGAGCGTCGCCTTCCTTGGCACCTCGATCGGCTGCGCCAAGTGCCACAACCATCCGATGGAAAAGTGGACCTACGACCAGTATTACGCCTTTGCCAACCTGTTCGCCCGGGTGCGCACCAAGAACGGCACGCAGGCCGACGAACGGGTGCTGTTCAGCGACAGTCAGGGCGAGTTGGTCGCGCCGCTGACCGGCAAACCGCAGCCGCCGCGGCCCCTCGACGCCCCCGCGTCAGTGTCACTCACTGACACCCGCGACCGCCGCGCCGTGCTCGCCGACTGGTTGACCGCAACGGACAACACCTTGTTCCAGCGCGCCATCGTCAATCGTGTCTGGGCGAACTTTTTCGGCAGCGGTCTGGTCGAGCCGGTCGATGACCTGCGCGTCACCAATCCCGCCAGCAACGAGCCTCTCTTCGCCGCCGCCTGCGAGCATTTGGTGCAGCAGAAGTTTGACCTGAAGGCGCTCATGCGCGCGATCCTGCAGAGCGAGACCTACCAGCGCAGCAGCCTCACCCGGCCGGAGAACGCCGGTGACACACGCTACGGCTCGCACTATGTGCCGCGCCGGCTCAAGGCCGAGGTCCTGCTCGACACCGTCTCGCAGGTCACCGCCGCGCCGACCACTTTCAAGATTGACCGACGCAACGCCAACCGCGGCACCGCCGACGCCTACCCGATGGGCTTCCGCGCCCTGCAGTTGCCGGACAGCAACATTGCCAGCTACTTCCTGAAGAGCTTCGGCCGCGCCGACCGCGTCGCCACCTGCGAGTGCGAGCGCACCAACGAACCGAGCATGGCCCAGGCCCTGCACCTTGCCAACGGGGAGACGCTCAACCAAAAGCTCGCCCAGAAGGACAACCGCATCGACGCCCTGCTCGCCTCCAGGCAACCCGACGCCAAGCTCATTGAGGAAGCCTACCTCATCACCCTCGGGCGCCTGCCGACCGAGCGGGAGTTGGTCAAGGCCACGCCGCTGCTGGCCGACGCGAAACCCGCCGACCGCCGCGCCGCGCTCGAGGACCTGTTCTGGGGGCTGATGAGTTCCAAGGAGTTTTTGTTCCAGCATTGAGGCAGCCAACCCGCGCACCTCTGCTTCCCATGCCTCTGACGAAAGCCATGTCCTCCACGTTCTGCTGGCGCGACCGCGTCCTGGAGTGCGGCGCCTCTGCGCCGCTTTCGCTCACTCGTTTGGCCAGCCCCCACGCGGATGCCGAACGCTGGCACCCAGCCACCTGCCATCGCCAGAGCTCCAGAGGGCCCGGCAACGCCCTCGACCGCGCAGAGCGCCTTGGTGTGCGGCGGTCCTCCGCCGCTTTCACCCACCCGCCCGGCTCCACATCACGCCAGTTCCAATCCGTGAACCTTGCCATCTGGCTTCACCAGAGCTCCGGAGGACTGAAGCACTCCAGGATGCTGGCGCGTGAGTTCCTTTCCTGAATGTCATGAAACGTTTTTTGCTCCTTTTCGCCTTCACCGCCACCAGCCACGCCCAGAACGTGGATTACGCGAAGCAGATCGTGCCGCTGTGGGACACCTATTGCATCGACTGCCACAGTGCCGACGACGCCGATGGCGGCTTCGCCCTGGACACGTTCGCCGCGCTCGTGAAGGGCGGGGAGGAGGGGGCGGCGCTGCTGCCCGGCAAGGCGGACGAATCGCTGCTGGTGAAGTTCCTTGAGGGCCGCTCGGGCCGCGGTGGCAAGAACGAGTTCATGCCGCCGGGCAAACGCGACAAGCTCAAGCCGGAGGAGATCGCGCTCATCAAGTCATGGATCAACGCCGGTGCCAAGGGTCCGGCGGACGGGGCGAAACCAGGCCCGCGCATCGTGGTGACGCCCAAAATCGCGCCGACCGTGCCGCCGAAGCGCTCGATCCAGGCGGTGGCGTTTTCACCAAAGGCGCAGCTCATCGCCGCGGGACGTTATGGCGAGGTCGAGCTGCTGAACCCGGAGACGAGAGAAGTGGTGCGGAAGCTTTCCGGCTTCACGGGAAAGGTCAACGCGATCGCCTTCTCACCCGATGGCGGTACGGTCTATGCCGCCGGAGGTGAGGCTGGCATTGTGGGCATTGTGCGGAGCTGGAAAACGCGCGACGGCAGCCCGCAGCGCTCCTACGAAGGCCACACTGACGCCGCGTATGCCATCGCCGTTTCGCCGGATGGGAAATTCATCGCCACGGGTGCCTACGATCAAAAGATCCGCCTGTGGGATGCGGCTGCAGGCCGGGAAGTCGCGCTTCTGCAGGGCCACAACGGAGCAGTGAACGGACTCAGCTTCCGCGCGGATGGCAAAGTGCTCGCCAGTGCCAGCGCGGACCGGACGGTGAAGTTGTGGAGCATCCCGTCCGGGCAGCGGCTCGACACACTCTCGCAGCCGACGAAGGAGCAGACGAGCGTCGTTTTCAGCGCCGACGGCAAAAGGCTCTTCGCCGCCGGTGGCGACAACCGCATCCGCGCGTGGGCAATCAGCCCCTCGGCCAAGGAAGGCACAAACAAGATTCTTACCAGCCGCTTCGCGCATGAAGGCGGCCTGCTCAATCTCGCGCTCTCCGCCGATGGCAAATGGCTCGCCTCGACAGCGACCGACAAAACGCTCAAACTATGGAACACTGCCGACCTGACGGAAAAGCTCCTCCTCGAAAAACAACCCGACTGGTCCTCCGCGCTGGCCTTCACCGACAAAACGCAACTCATCGCAGGCCGAGTGGATGGCACCTGGAGCGTGTATGAGCCTCAGTGAACCTTCCTTGCCTTCGCCTGCCATGAAATCCCTCCTTCCCATCCTTGTCCTTCTGCTCGGCCTTGCGTCGGCCGGGGCGCAGAACGCCGACCAACCCAAAAAGGTTGCCGCAGCCCCAAAGACGGCCGCAAAGCCTGTCAAGCCGACACTCGCGAGCGTTTCGCCGCGTGGGCTTCATCTTGGGGTGGAACAAGTTTTCAGCCTCGCGGGCAAAGACTTGGCCGGCGCGACGGTTTTGACCTCCCACAAGGATTTGAAGCCCCTCATCGATGCCACGGCGGGTTCGGACACAAAGCTCGTTTTCAAACTCCATGCTCCTGCGGGCCTCGGTCGCGGCAGCCACGACGTTTGGGTGAAAACGGCGGGTGGTGAGTCAGCCAAGCTCAAACTCTATGCGGATGACCTCGCGCCCATCACGACCACGGCGGCAGATTTCAAAAATGGCCCGGTGCGAATCGCCCGGCTCCCTGCGAGCGTGTGGGGCACGCTCACGGAGACTGGGCAGCATGACGCCTATCATTTCATGGCGAAGGCGGGTGAGGAGCTCGTGCTTGATCTCGCCGTGGGGCAGGTTGGCAGCATGGCGAAATCGCCCACGCTGGAAATCGTGGACGCGAATCACACCGTGCTCGCGGTGAATCGTGGGCTCGACAGCGGCAGCGATCCCTTCCTCGCCTGGAAAGCGCCCGCGGATGGCGATTACCACATCCTCGTGAGCAACACGACCATGGATGGCAGCTCCGGGCATGTGTACAGGCTCACGATTGGTGCGTTGCCGTTCGTCACCAGCTGGTCGCCACTCACCGCGCAGGCGGGGATGGAGACCAAGGTCAAGCTCATCGGCCATCATCTTGGGGACAAGGCCACGGTGACGATGAAGGCGGACAAGAAAGGAATCGCCAATGTGCCGCTCGATGCCAAGTCCATGCGGTTTCGCACAATGCCCGCGCTGCGCGTGGATTCCCTGGCGCAGGTGGGGGAGGCGGAAGGGCATGACGACCTTGCGAAGGCACAGGTGGTATCCGCACCCGCAAACATCAACGGATCGCTCGCCCATGCGGGTGACACGGATCACTTCGCCTTCGATGCCAAAAAGGGCCAGACATGGATCATCGAGACGCTCGCTGCTCAAGCAGGCTCACCCGCTGACACCAAGATTGAAGTGCTGCACCCCGACGGTAAACCGGTCGCCCGTCTGCTCATGCAGGCCGTGCGCGACAGCTACAACAACTTCCGCAGCGTTGACGCCAACAACCCGGACATCCGCCTGCAGAACTGGGAGGAGATGGAGCTCAACGAGTATGTGTGGTTCAATGGCGATGTGATGAAAATCATCCGCATGCCGCGCGGGCCGGATGGCGGTTGCCTCTTTTATGCCAGCGACAGCAAGCGCCGCGCTTACTTTGACACCAGTGCCACCTCGCACTCGCTCGATGAACCGTGCTACGTCGTGGAGCCGCATCCGCTCGGCAGCAAGATCGCCGCGAACGGTCTGCCCATTTTCACGCTGAACTATCAAAACGACGACAGCGGCGACCGCAAAACCGGCCGCGACTCGCGCCTGACCTTTGCCGCGCCTGCCGATGGCCGTTACGTGGTGCGAGTGACCGACACGCGAGGCTGGGGCGGCGAGCGCTTTGTCTATTCACTCGCCATCCGCGAGCCGAAACCGGACTTCAGCGTCAAACTTGCCGGCACAACCCCCACCGTGATGCCCGGAGCCTCCGTGGGCTTTTCGTTCCGCGCTGCTCGGCAGGACAATTTTGACGATCCCATTCAAATCGACATTGCCGGCGTGCCTGCGGGTTACTGGGCCACTTCGCCGCTCATCATCGAGGGCGGTCACGACCTCATCAGTGGCTCCCTGCATGCCGCCCCGGACGCGAAGGCGGATGCCGATTGGTCCAAGCTCACCATCACCGCGAAGGGCAAAAACATCACGCACGACGGCGGAAACTTCGGCAAAGTCACGCTCGGCGCGAAACCGAAATTCATCATCGTGCTCGAGCCGGACATCGGGGGCAAACCCGCGCTGACGGATCCGGCCGACGCGACGAGGCCGCTTGAGCTCAACCTCGTCGCCGGCCAGACGGTGAAGGCCTGGCTGCGCGCGGTGCGCCAGGGCGACGACGGCATCATCAACCTCGACATCCACGGCCTGCCGCACGGCGTCATCATCGATGACATCGGCCTCAACGGCGTGCAGATCCGCGCCGGCGAAAACGAGCGTCCCATCTTCCTGCGCGCCGCCGCGTGGGTGACCGAGCAGGACAAGCTCTGCCATGCCGCGCTCAGCTCGACGCGCAGCGAACACGACAGCGCCGGCCTGCAGACGAGCCGGCCCGTCCTGCTCAAGATCCGCAAGGCCGCCGGCGTGGCGGCCAAATGATCCGGGGCGCGCCCGCCGAGGGGCCAAAGCTCAAAGACGAAAAGTCCGCAGATTTCACAGATTTCGTTTGAGAGACGGACCCATCCATCTGCGCCTATCTGCGCAATCGGCGGACCCTCAAAGTTCTCTCTTTGGAGCCCGGATCACCCCACCAGCGGCAGGTTGGGATCTACATCCGCTTCCAGTGACGATGTCTGGCCGGCGAGGAAGCGCTGCAGGCCGGCGAAGGCGATCATGCCGGCGTTGTCGGTGCACAGGTCCGGGCGCGCCAGCAGCAGGGTCAGGCCCTCGGCGGCGCAGCGTTCGGTCAGGCGGGCGCGCAGGCCGCGGTTGCAACTGACGCCGCCGCTGACGGTGACGAGGCTTTCGCCGCAGCGACGCGTGGCGAGCACGAGCTTTTCGACCAGCACCTCGACGATCGCCTCCTGGATGCTGGCGCAGAGATCGGCGAGCA
>JBIJBO010000026.1:0-33887 GCA_044345215.1 Prosthecobacter sp.
CGCCGGCCAGGATGCCTTCGGCGGTGTCGAGCACCAGGCCGCCTTTCGGGCGCTTCGTGCGGCCGTTTTCCTCGTGCTCGGATTCGTGGCACTTGAAGCAGCTGGTCTTGAGGACCGGCAGGATCTGCTTTTCGAAGTTGATGTCCTCGGCGGACGCGAAGCTGGCGGTCAGGGCGAGGGCGGCAAGGGGGATTTGGAGTTTCATGCGGCCGGAAAATGGGCGGCGGGACGGCGGTGGTCAAGTGGAAGACGCGGGGGCGAGGCCCTCCTCACGCGGCACGCTGTACGGCCCAGGCAAGGCCGCTGAGGGCGACTGCGGCCAGGGCCGGTCGGGCGAGGCGCGGCGTGTACCAGGCCTGTCGCCAGCACGGACTGAACACCGCCACGAGCACGCCGATGACGACGAGCTGGCCGAGCTCGACGCCGAGGTTGAAACCGAGCAGCGCAGAGGCCGGGCTGCGGCGCAGGGCCTCGTCACGGATCAGGTTGTGGGCGAAGGCGAGGCCGTGGATGAGGCCGAAGGCGGGCACGAGCAGCCAGCGGAGTCGCTCCAGCCAGGCGCGGCGCGGCAGCAGGCCCTCCAAGCCGAGGGCGGCGAGGCTGAGACCGACGGCGATTTCGACCCAGTGCGGTTCGACGGCGAGGCCGGCGAGCACGACGAGGCCGAGGGTGAGCGAGTGGGCGAGCGTGAAGAGGGTGACCTGGCCGAGCAGGGCGGGGAAGCTGCGGGCGAGGAAGAACAGACCGACCAGGAACGCCAGGTGATCGAGGCCGTCGGGCAGGATGTGCTGGAAGCCGGAGGCCAGCTGGTCGCCGAACACCGCCGCATCAAACGGCCCGACCGCGACTCGCAGCTCGTGCGAGCCTAGAGCCAGCAGCAGGACGGTGGCGGCGACGGTTGTCAGGGATTTCATCCGCGCGCAAGGTGAAAGGGGAAGGGCGAAGGAGCAAGGGGCAAGGAATAAGGCACCCGCTGGGGAGCGGATTTCGAGGAAGGATCATGGATATCCAACCCGGCATCTCGAACGCCAAGGAACCGCGAACCGCGTCGTGTTGGATGCGACGGCTAGGCTTGACTTGAAGGGGCTGGCAAACGCATGGAACAGTCGGGGATGCAACCCGGAATGAATCACCCCAGAGCGCGCGCGGGCGGCAGGCCGGATTCCCGGCCGGGAGCGCCGCGTCCACGGCTCGGATGAAGCAGGTGGTCATTCATTCGGATGGCGGCTGCCATGGCAACCCGGGGCCGGGCGGGTGGGCGGCGGTGTTGGCCTACGGCGCCCACGAGCGTGAGCTGAGCGGGGCGGTGCCCGCCACGACGAACAATCGCATGGAGTTGCGCGCGGCCATTGAGGCGCTGCAGGCACTCAAGGAGCCCTGCGCGGTGGAGTTCTTCACCGACTCCGAGTATGTCAAAAACGGTGTCACGGCCTGGCTCGCCCTCTGGAAAAGAAACGGCTGGCGCACGCAGTCGAAAAAGCCGGTCAAGAATGAGGACCTGTGGCGCGCCCTCGATGCCGCGTCGTCCCGTCACCAGGTGCGGTGGCGCTGGCTGAAGGGCCACGCTGGCCACGCAGGCAACGAACGCTGCGACCGGCTGGCGAACGAGGCCATTGCCAGGATCAAGAGAACCTTCAGCGCCGCGCAACTCAAGGAAGCCCTGGCGCAATTCGCCGTCTCTGGGCGGGAGACATCTGACGCTGAGGCCGGCGGATGAGCCCGGAATGACGGGGGCCGCGGGGCGACCCGCCTGCCTTGGAAGCCTCTCGGCTGCAAGCGCTCCGCAGGCTGCTAGGGCACCGGCAAAATGGCGGTGCCGGTGGCGTCGCAGACGCGTAGCTGGAACTGCCACTCGACGGTCCAGGTTTCGGTCTGCTCGTTCTGGCAGCACTTCACCAGGAGCGTGTTTTTGCCCTTGTTGAGCTTCACGGGCAGCTTGTACTGGTCGAGCTTGGCGCCGCGGTGGTACTCGTCGCGGGCGAAGACCAGCTCGCCGTTGAACCAGACCTTCCAGCCGTTCTTGCAGCCGAGCCGAATCTGGGCGTCGCGGGCCTCGGCGGCGTTGAACTCGGTGTAGGCGTAGCCGGTCACCTCCTTCAGCATCGTGAAGGGCTTGTTGAAGTCGATCATGCCGTAGTCGTCCTGGCTGGTGAACGCCTGCCACTTCACCTTCGCGCCCGCCTTGCCCTCGTATTCGGCGGCGAGGTCGATGCCCTGCTCGGGCGGGAAGACGGTGTCAAAGCCCTTGCGTTCGACGTTCGGGAAGGGGGCGATGAGCTTCCAGTTCCTCAGGAAGCCGAAGTGGCGGGGCAGGTCGACCGGCGCGCCAAGGTCCTTCAATTTTTTTGCCAGGTCCTTGATCTGATCCTCGTCGCGGGCGCTTTCCATGGCCTGCTGGAAGGCGGCCTTGGCGGCGTCCTTCTTGCCCTGAGCCAGGGCTTCGCCGCCAGCCTCGAGCAGTTTGGCGACGGGATGACGGCGCAGTTCGGCACTGGGATCCTCGAGCAGGGAGGGCGTGAGACGGTCGGCCAGCTCCGGGTTGGCGCGCTGGAGCAGGTCGAAGGCAACGACACGCGGGCCGGGGCTGTTTTTCGTGTCCATCAGGAAGGCCTGCAGGGCGGGTACGGGCAGGGTCTTGGCGGCGATGCCGCGATCGGCAACGGCGGTGACGGCGGCGCGCAGCCAGTTTTCGGCGAGCGGGTTGGCGCCGTTCATGCCGCGCAGGATGTCGGGCAGGGCGGCGGCATCGGCCTTGGCGAGGGTCTGCCAGGCGGCGGCGGCGGGGCCGTTGCCGGCGCCTTCGCGGCCGACCGCGCGCACGGCGTCGAGGTGCGGGTCGAGCGGCGCGGCTTGGGTGGCGGTCAGGGCGAGGAGCAGGGGAAACAGGGCTTTCATGCGGGGGATTACTTCGTGAGCAAGGCGCGGTCTTTCAGCCATTCGGCACCGAGACCCTTTTCGGCGGCGGCGACAAAGGAGTCCGCTTCGGGCAGGGTGATGGCCGGGTGCTGGCGGGCGAGTTCGCGGTAGACGACGGCGAACTGGCGGGCGCCGGCGCCAAGGCAGGTGAGGGCGTCGGCCTCGGCAAAGGCGGCCTTGGCGCTTCCGAGCATGAAGGCGCGCAGCAGGTGATCCTGGGAACCGGGTGTTTTTTCCTCCGCATGGGCGAGCCAGCCGGCGACCGGATCCTCGGGGATGTTGATGGGGTAGTAGGGAGCCTGCTTGAGGTAGGCGAGAACGGCGCCGGCGGCCTGTTCACCGTCCTCGGACAGGGGGTTCTTCAGGTAGGCGGCGATGAGTTCCTGAAGGTGGCCGCGCAGGGAGGGGTCCTTGATGAGCTGGAAGACCAGGCCGACGAAGCCCTTCATGGAGGATTCCCCGCTCTCGCCGGCGTCGGCCGGGCGCATGTGGCGGATCGTCAGGACGTGGTTCTCGACGACGGTGATGCCGACCCAGAGTTTGACGATGGCCTCGACGGCGCCCTCCTTGGCAACCCCGAGGCGGGTGGCGGTGAGCTGGCGGGTGGCGATCGGCAGGGACTGTTTCTGCCAGAGCTCGAGTTCGCCGCCGACGAGTTCGCCGGTGTCGAGGTTCTTGTAGCGGCCGTTGCGGACCATGGCCTCCATGTCGGCCACCACGCCGTCCATTTCGGTCAGGATCCGGCGCTGCTGGTCCTCAATGGTCGGCAGCGGACCGCCGGCGGGGAAGAGGAAAAGGTCGGCGCGGGCGCGTTCCTCGCCGTTCTCGTACCGCAGCAGCACGCCGCCCGTCTCGTAGGTGAACTCGCCGGCGAGCCGGTAGTCGCCCAGAAATTGCGGGAAGACCAGGCCAGTGCCGGGGTGTTTCCACGGGCGCCCGTCCTGGCTGGGGGCCTGCCAGCGGCCGGCAGGTTCGCCGGACGGGGCCTGGCCGGGGGCGGGCCAGGCGGCGGCGAGCGCGCAGCAGAGGAGCAGGGCGGGGAGTTTCACGGCGCCATGATGGCAGGCGCGCCCGTCGGCTGCAACGGCAAAGCGGTCTGCCGGGGGGCGTTTCCGGCCCTTGACTCTGCCCCTTGCAAAGTCGAACGATGGAGGCCGATTTTCAGCCCCCAACACCCTCACAATGCCCCGCCGAATCACCTACCGCGATGCCCTGCGCGAAGCCCTCGACGAAGAACTGGCCCGCGATCCGATGGTCGTGGTGATGGGGGAGGAGGTCGCCCAATACAACGGCGCCTACAAGGTCACCCAGGGGCTCTGGGAAAAGTGGGGCGACAAGCGCGTGGTCGACACGCCGATCAGCGAGGCCGGCTTCATCGGCATGGGCGTCGGCGCCTCGATGCTGGGCGTGCGCCCGGTCATGGAGCTCATGTTCTGGAGTTTCTACACGGTGGCCTGGGACCAGATCATCAACAACGCCGGCATGGTTCGCTACATGAGCGGCGGCAAGATCCACTGCCCGATCGTCGTGCGCGGCCCGGCCAATGGCGGCACCAGCGTCGGCGCCACCCACAGCCACACGCCGGAAAACATCATGGCGAGCTTCCCGGGCATGAAGTGCGTCGTGCCGAGCACGGCCTACGACGTCAAGGGCCTGATGAAGGCGGCGATCCGCGACAATGACCCGGTCATGTTCATGGAAAGCACCAAGCTCTACGGCGAGGAGTGGGAGGTGCCGTCGAACGACGAGCTGCCCGGTGGCGAACTGGTCATCCCGCTCGGCGTCGCCGACGTCAAGCGCGAGGGCACCGACATTTCCCTCGTCTGCCATGGCAAGGCCGTGCTGACTTGCCTCGAGGCCGCGCGCATCCTGGAGGAGGAGCACGGCATCTCCGCCGAGGTCGTCGACCTGCGCAGCATCCGTCCGCTCGACGAGGAAACCATCCTCAACTCGGTCGCCAAGACCCACCGCGCCATTTACGTCGAGGAGGGCAAGCCCTTCTGCGGCGTCGGCGCCCAAATCGCCTACCTCATCCAGGAGCGCCTGTTCGACGAGCTCGACGCCCCGGTCCTGCGCGTCTGCAGCCTGGACGCCCCGGCCATCTACAGCCCGCCGCTCGAGGCCCTGCAGCTGCCCACCGCCGATGTCGTCATCGAGAAGGTCCTGAGCATCTGCTGATCTCGCCCCCTCTCCGCCTCTTTTTCGCTTTTCACTCCCCCTTTCCGCCATGCCCAAACTCATCGAAATGCCCAAGCTCAGCGACACCATGACCGAGGGAACCCTCGCGAAATGGCTCGTCAAGGAAGGCGACAGCGTCAGCACCGGCCAGTCCCTGGCGGACGTCGAGACCGACAAGGCCACCATGGAAATGCCCTGTTTCTTCGAGGGCACGCTGCACAAGATTGTGGTGCCGGCCGGCGCCAAGGCCGTGCTCGGCGCGCCGCTCGCCGTGGTGCTCGAGGAGGGCGAGGAGGCTCCCGCCAACCTCGATGAGATCATCGCCAAGGCCCAGGCCGCCGTGACGGCGACGCCCGCCGCCGAGGCCAAGCCGGCCGCCGGTGCCGCGCCGTCCCGCAAGGCCGCCGCCCCCGGCAGCCGCCTGCCGACCGCCCCGCAGCCGAGCCGCCGTGCCGTGGCCGGCGCCGAGACCCGCGTCAAGGCCAGCCCGCTCGCCCGCAAGATCGCCGCTGAACGCGGGGTCGACCTGTCGCACCTGACCGGCACCGGCCCGGGCGGACGCATCGTCCGCGCCGATGTCGAAAACGCCCCGGCCGGAGGCGCAGCCGCGGCCCGCGGTCCGGCCACGCCGACGATTCGTCCGGTCTATGGCGACCACGACGAGCGCGTGCCGACCAGCAGCATGCGCAACATCATCGCCGAGCGCCTGCTGGCCTCGAAGACGCAGATCCCGCATTTCTACCTGCAGATGGAGGTCGACGCCGGGCCGCTCATGGAGTTCCGCGCCCACCTCAACGCCACGGCGGAGAAGAATGGCGGCAACAAGTACACGGTGAACGATTTCATCCTCAAGTCGGTCATCCGTGCCGCCGAGGCCCAGCCCGCCATCAACGCCGCCTGGGACGGCGATGCCATCGTCAAGTTCAAGTCGGTCGGCCTCAGCGTCGCCATCGCCGTCGATGACGGCCTGGTCACCCCGGTCATCAAGCAGGCCGAGAAAAAGACCCTTCTGGAGATCAGCCAGTCGGTCAAGGACCTCGCCGGCAAGGCCAAGTCCAAGAAGCTCAGCCCCGACGACTTCGCCGGCGGCACGATCACGGTTTCGAACCTCGGTGCCTACGGCATCGACCAGTTTGCCGCGATCATCAATCCGCCCCAGGCCGCCATCGTCGCCATCGGCAGCATTCGCAAGACGCCGGTCGTCAGTGACAAGGGCCAGATCGTGGTCGGCCAGCGCATGTGGGTCGGCCTGAGTGGCGACCACCGCGTCGTCGATGGTGCCGTGGCCGCGACCTTCCTCGCCGAGATGCGCAAGCTGCTGGAGAATCCGGCGCTCATGCTCGTCTGAGACGGGGGACCAAGTTTAAAGTTGAAAGTTTAACGTTTCAAGTTGGCCGCAACGCGGTGGCTGGGCTTTTGCCCAGCTGCCCGCTAGCGGAAGATCTACCGAAGGTCCAACAAGGAAGTCCAAGGCCCAAGTCGGTGGCTGGAGTCCTTTGTGATTCATGATTCCTTGTTGGATATTGGGTGTTCGCTGTGGTGCTCCTGCGCTGGTGGACTGGCGCAAAAAAACCGGCCTGCCGCGAGGCAGGCCGGTGGTGCAAACCTTGTGGGCAGGCCGCTTCAGATCACTTCCGCGCCGGGCACCTGCGTGCCGGGGATGGCGATCGGGTAGCCGCCGTCGGCGGTGGGCTTGGCCGGCGGCTCGGTTTCCGCGGTGACGATGGCCGGCATGTGCTGGACCTTGCTGTTGAGGGCGGCGTCCCACTTGATCTCCTTGCCGGAGTAGGTGGCCATGCGGCCCATGATGGCGGTCATCGTCGACTCGGCGCCGTAGTAGGCGTCGTTCTTCGGCGTGTTGTCGCGCACGGCCGCCTGCAGGATGTCGTGCTCGGTCTGGTACGGATCCGGGTCGCTGCTGCGGCGGTTCTTGCGCGCCTTGCCAGCTTCGGCAGAGGGATCCTCACCGCCGGTCGGGCGGTACTTCCAGATCGTTTCACCCTTGTGGTTGACGGCGTAGCAGGCGCCGCTGTTGACGAGGTAGACCTTGCCCTTGGTGCCGGTGAACTCCTCGCGCACGGCGTTGTACACGCCGGACTGGTGGCGGCACTGGCTGTTGACGCGCACGCCGTTGGCGTAGGTGTACTCGACGTAGTGGTGGTCGTAGATCTGGCCGAACTTCTTGTCGACGCGCTGCATGCGGCCGCCCATGCCCTGGGCGGATTCCGGATGGCCGCCGATGAACCAGTTGGCGACGTCGATGTTGTGGATGTGCTGCTCGTTGATGTGGTCGCCGCACAGCCAGGTGAAGAAGTACCAGTTGTTGATCTGGTACATCAGCTCGGACTGGCCGGGCTGCTTGTCGCGGAACCAGATGCCGCCGCCGTTCCAGTACACCTGCCCGGAGACGATGTCGCCGATGATGCCTTGTTCCTTGACCTGCTTGAGGGCTTCCAGGTAGCAGTTCTGGTAGCGGCGCTGCAGGCCGACCACGACCTTGAGGTTTTTCTCGTCGGCGACCTTGGCCATTTCCAGGACCTTGCGCACGCCGGGGCTGTCAACGGCGACCGGCTTCTCCATGAAAACGTGCTTGCCGGCGTTGACGGCGGCTTCGAAGTGGTAGGGGCGGAAGCCGGGAGGGGTGGTCAGGATGACCAGGTCGCAGCTGTCGATGACACCCTTGTAACCGTCGAGGCCGGTGAAGATGCGCGAGTCGTCGACCTGGACCTTCTCCGGGTGCTTGGTGCGCAGGTTGGACAGCGCGCCGTCGGCCTTCTCCTTGAAGGCGTCGCAGATGGCGTGCAGGACGACGCCCTCCTGCTTGGTGCTCAGCGCCTGGTTGGCGGCGCCGGAGCCGCGGCCGCCGGAGCCGATGAGGCCGACTTTGATCTTGTCGCTGCCGGCGGCCCAGGCGGACTGGGCGACGGTGAGGGCGCCGGCGGTGACGGCGGTTTTGCCGAGAAAATCGCGGCGGGTGGTGGTGGATTCAGTGCTCATGGGATGGGTTGGGGATGGGGGCGGGCGGCTCAGGCGTTCCAGGCCTTGCGGATGACTTCAATGCCTTCGAGGTAGACCTGGTCGGTGTTCGGGAAGAAGTCGCGCCAGACACGGGTGGCGGCGGCGAGGTCGGGCAGGGCGGAGCCGAAGGCTTCAATGGTCATCCAGCCGTTGTAGCCGATCTTCTTCAGGTGCCGGATCTGTTCGGTGAGGTTGATGTGGCCGCGACCGGGCGTGCCGCGATCATTCTCGGAGATGTGCACGTGGTTGAGTTTGCCGCTGGCGAAGACGGTGTCGATGGCGGCGAGCGGGCTCTTCTCCTCGATGTTGGCGTGGAAGGTGTCGTACATCGTGCCGAAGGCCGGATGATCGACGCGCTTCACGTAGCTGGCGGCCTGCTCCATCGTGTTGAGCAGGTGCGACTCGAAGCGGTTGAGGGCCTCGATGGCGCACTTGACGCCGGCGGCCTCGGCGACCGGGGCGATGGCGCGGTGCACGCCGGCGGCATGTTCGAGTTCCTGCTCGGTCGGGAAGGCACCGGTGAACTGGCCGAGCACCTGATAGTAAGGGCCGCAGAGGGTTTGCACGCCGGCGTTGTGGCAGCACTCGAGAACGCGCTTGAGGTGGTCGATGGCGCCCTGGCGGTTGGCCGCGACCGGGCTGATGGCATTGTGCGCCTCGTCCGGCAGAACGGTGACGGCCGTGCATTCGAGGCCCTGATCGCGCAGCTCGCGGCCGATGCGGGCAAAGTGGGCGGGATCGCTGACGTCGAAGACAGGGATCTCGACGCCGTCGTAGCCGGCGGCCTTGAGTTGGGCGAGCACGGGGAAATGGTCCTCGGTCACGTGACCGGTCCAGAGGAGGAGGTTGAAGCCGATTTTCATGGGGAAGGGCCGCAGCGTAGTAACGGCGCGGGCGAATCGCAAGACTTGCTTCCAACGAAATACGGTCGCCGGTATTTCAGCGCTTGTGGACGGGCGCGGACTGGAAATGCAGGGTCGGGGCGTTTTGGCTTGATCGGTCCCGCCGAAAAACCATAGTGGAGGGGTTCACCGCACCGCATGATCTCCCCTGTTCGCCCGCTCCTGGTTCTGGTTGCCGCCGCCCTTTGCTCCTGCGAAAGCTTCAAGCAGTCGTCGGCCTATGACGACCCCTACGTCTCCAACTATGGCAACGACGGCGGTTACAACCCCTATCCAGGTCTGCCGGGCACCGCCCAGACCGGTGGTGGCGTGCCTGCCTATGAACCGCCGCCGGCCCCGGTCGAGGCCGACCCCTATGCCTTCAATGCCCCGAGCAGTCCGCCACCGCGCAGCAGCTCTACCGGCGGCTCTTCGGGCAGCACCGCCAGTCGCTCGACGGCGGTGAAGAAGTCCACCGCCAGCAAATCCACCGCCAAGAAGAGCGCCGGCTCGTCCTACAAGGTGGTTCGCGGCGACACGCTCTCTGGCATTGCCCGCAAGCGAGGCAGCACGGTCGCCAAGATCAAGGCGGCGAATGGCCTGAAGTCCGACATCATCCGAATCGGTCAGGTTCTGCGCATTCCGTAAGACGCATCGGTTTGCCAAGGGGGCAAGCCAGCGGCACGCACCGGGCTTCTGACCGCCGGTGCCATTCGGGGTGCACAGATCTGGCATGGACTCGTGGCCAATGGTTGCTCTGACGGGCGGTCATTTCCCTCGCCGTTTGCCTTGCCCACGGCTGCGCAAGAGTCGGATCTCCGGGCGGTCGAGCCCATGCGGCAGAGTTGGGCCGAGGGAGCCTTCCGACGCAAGCCGAGCGAAGTCCCGGCCACGGGGCGTGAGCCGGCCATTGCCTGGAGATGTCGACGGGCGCTGCCAGCCCCCTGGGATCTGCTTGCGCGCAATGCAAGAGCGACCCGAACCGGCTTGGAGGTAACATTCTGGCCGAGTTGGCACGGAATCTTCTGCAAAAGACTCATGTTGCCATTCCTGCAAACAACGGCCTGCCATCGGTCCATCCCCATCTGAGACTGCCCCTCCCTTCAAATTTCCTGCCACTTGCTGGATAAAAAGGATTCTGGAATCCGTGACTTTGGTCTCGGGCCGATGCTTTATTGCCTCGTTAAATCCGCGGGGCCTGAGGGTTGAATGGGGTCGACAGGGCCAGACGCAGGACTCGAGTAAGCCGCCTTTTTGAGCTGCAGCCAGCATCCGGAAGCGTAATGACGAAGCAATCATCCGTGCTGGCGAGAATCATGCAAAACTTTGATGATCAACGCGTTGGGTATTTTTGATCAGGCCCTGAGACAACCGTTGGCAGAGCGCCAAGACACCCCGCCGCGATGCATTCGCGAACCTTTCCGAACCATCAGGAAAGCGGTAATTTTTTGCAAATTGTCTCTTGTCAATGAACGCTTTGTGGCTTAAAACTGTCGCGATTGGTGGGAGGTCTCCCGGACCAACCTCCATCAACCACCAACCCAATAACCAACTAGAACAACCATGAAACTGAAAAGCATGACCTCCGTCATCTCGAAGTCGGCTCTCGTTCTGGCCGCTTGCGCGAGCCTGAACGCTTTCGCCGGTGCCCCGAGCGCCAAGGCTCCCGTTGCCCCTCTTCCGGAAGAAGACGGCGCCCTTTACGACACCCTCGGCGCTGCCGTGGAAGTCGGCTACGCCACCCGCTACTACACCCGCGGCCTGTACCGCGCCGACAACACTGTCAGCGCCGGCCTCAGCCTCACCAACCCGATCAACGAGCAGGTCTCGCTTGGCCTCAGCGCTCGGTACATCACCACGGCTGAAACGACTGCCGGCAACGGCGCTCCGTTCGGTCAGGGTGACTTCGACTTCTCGGAACTGGCTCTCTCCAGCTCCCTGAGCTACGACGCTGGCTTCGCCACCTTCGGTCTGGTCTACACCCACTACGAGTACTTTGACGGTTACTCCGGCACCCAGGGCGGCATTCAGGCCCCCGGCGCTGGCGAACTGAACGTCAGCGGCGCTGAAGAAGTCGGTCTGACGGTTGCGACCAGCCTTGGTCCGATCAACCTGTTCGGTGGCTACTTCCACGACTTCCGCATCGGCGGTTCCTACGCCGAAGTGGGTGCTGACCTGCCGGTCGAAATCACGCCTTGGCTCAGCCTCGTTCCGGCTGTGACCACCGGCTACGGCTTCGGCTACTACTCCAACGACGGCGGCTGGACCAGCGTTGTTCCGAGCCTCTCGGCTCCGATCAAGCTGACCAAGAGCGCCACCCTGGCCCCCTACGCTGCCTACAACATCTCGCTTGACAGCCGTCACGCGCAGAACGCCCAGGACAGCGAGTTCTTCGGCGGCGTCCGCCTGAGCGTCAGCTTCTAATCCACGTCGGAACTCTCCGTTCCTTCCTTCGCTCCCGACCGGGCTTCCCGGTCGGGAGTTTTTTTGGCACACGTCTCATCCATCGCCAGCCACCCAGGCCGTCCGTCGTACCCCGGACCCACCCCGCTTCATGGCGGGGTTTTTCGTGCCAACAGCATTTGGTGAACTTGGCACGTTACCTGCTTCTTCGATGACTGTGGTGGAGGGTCTCCCGGACCCACCTCCACCCCTCAACAAACCAAACATCATCACCATGAAACTGAAAAGCATGACCTCCGCTCTCACGAAGTCGGCGCTTGTCCTGGCCTCCTGCGCCAGCCTCAGCGCCCTCGCCGGCACTCCGAGTGCCAAGGCTCCCGTCGCTCCTCTTCCCGAGGAAGACGCCGCCCTCTTCGACACCGTCGGCGCCGAACTGGCGATCGGCTACGACAGCCGCTACTACTTCCGCGGCCTGTGGTTTGCCGACAACACCACCTGGGCCGGCCTCAACCTCAGCATCCCGCTGAGCGAGCAGCTCACCCTTGGTTTCGCCAGCCTCTACACCAGCACGGTGGAAACGACCGCCGGCAACGGTGGCCCCACCGGTCAGGGCGACTTCGATTACTCGGAGCTCGATCTGGGTGCCAGCCTCAGCTATGACGCCGGCTACGCCACCTACGGCCTGGTCTTCACGCACTATGAGTTCTTCGACGGCTTCTCCGGCACCAACGCGGGTGTCCCGAACGGCGCTGGCGAAGGCAACATCACGGGTGCTGACGAGCTTGGTCTGACGGTCGCCACCTCGGTCGGCCCGGTCAATCTGTCCGGCGGCTACTTCTATGACTTCCGCATCGGCGCCTCCTACTTTGAAGCGGGAGCCGATCTGCCGATCGAAGTCACGCCGTGGCTGAGCCTGGTGCCCGCCGTCAAGGTCGGTTACGGCATCGACTACTACACCAGCGGCGTCAACGCGGCCTCGACCCCGAGCGGCTTCACCCACGTGCTGCCGACCCTCTCGGCTCCGATCAAGCTGACCAAGAGCGCCACGCTGACCCCCTACATCGCCTACAACATCTCGCTGGGCGCTCGCAACACCCTGAACACTCAGGACAGCGAAATCTTCGGCGGCGTGAAGCTGGGCGTGACCTTCTGATCGGTCCCACAGTCTCCTGACTCCCACATCGCCCCCGGTCGTGCCCGCACGGCCGGGGGTTTTTGTTTGCAAGCGGGCCTTTGATCGGCGTATTGGCAGCCATGGATTCTCCGCCCCTCAACTGGAATTCGCGCGCCCTCACCCGCGGCTGGCAGCGCGGCGTCAAATCCTTCTACTGGGGGCTGGGTTTTCAGGAGGCCGACTTCGACCGCCCCCAGATCGGCATCGCCACGCCGCTACTGGATGGCAACCTGTGCAACCGCCATGCCTACGAACTTGCCGGGCACATTCGTGAAGGGTGCACCCAGGCCGGCCTGGCCGGTTTTCCGTTCGGTGTCTCACCGGTGAGCGACAACATCACCCAGGGCCAGGAGGGGGGCGGGGCCTCGCTGGTGTCGCGCAACTTGATGGCCAACGGGGCCGAGATGATCTGCAGCGCGCACGGCTACGACGGCATGATCGGTGTCCACCACTGCGACAAGAACGGGCCCGCCTTCGCCATGGCCCTGGCGCGGTTGAACTATCCCGGGATCATCGTCAACGGCGGCAGCATCCTGCCGGGCTGTCACGCCGGCCGGCCGGTGACCATTCTCGATTCCTACGACGCCCAGGCGCAGGCCAATGCCGGGGTCATCAGCTATGAGGAGTCCGAAGCCGTCATTCGCGCCGCCTGTCCGGGCGTCGGCGGCTGCGGCATCGCCGCCTCCTTCAACACCTGGGGCATTGCCCTCGAGGCCATGGGCCTGAGTCTGCCCGACACCTCCTCGATCCCGGCGGCGGACGCCGCCAAGAAGGAGGATTGCCTGCGTGCCGGCCCGGCGCTGCGCCGCCTGCTGGAATTGAACCTGCGCCCGCGCGACATCCTCACCAAGGCCGCGCTCAGCAATGCCATGACCGCGATGGCCGCCGCCGGTGGTTCCACCAACGGCGTCCTGCACCTGCTCGCCCTGGCGCGCGAGGCCGGGGTTGATTTCACCCTGCGCGATGTCCAGGCGATCTGCCGGAAGACGCCCGTCTACTGCAACTTCGCCCCACGCGGCAAGGGCACCATGGCCGACCTGCACCGCATCGGCGGCACCGCCATGATGCTGCGCCACTTCTGGAAGGCCGGCCTGCTCGACGGCTCCTGCCTGACGGTCACCGGTCAGACGCTCGAGGAAAACATCACCGGCAGGCCCGACGTGCCTGCCAACCAGGAGCTCATTGCGCCGCTCGGCCAGCCTTTCAAGGACTATGCCGACATGCAGGTCTGCTTCGGCAACGTCGCGCCACACGGCATGGTCTTCAAGGTTTCGTCCATGCAGAGCCCGCGCTTCACCGGCCGCGCCATCTGCTTCAGCGATGCCCGCGCCGTCTCCGATGCCGCCGCCGCCGGCCTGATCCGGCCCGGCCACTTCGTCGTCCTGCGCGGCCTCGGCCCGGTCGCCGCCGGCATGCCCGAGGTGCTGGTTGCCAGCGCCGCGCTCGCCGTGCCTGAGCTCGACGGCAAGGTCGCCTTCCTCTCCGACACCCGCGTCTCCGGCGTCTCGCACGGCGTCATCGGCGTGCACTGCTCGCCCGAGGCGGCCTGCGGCGGCCCAATCGCCGCGGTGCGCGACGGCGATGAGATCACCTTCGACCTGCTGGCGGGAACGATTGAACTGCAGGCCGACCTGGCCACGCGTGAGGTCGAGTGGCCGGCACCGGTGCATGGACGTGCCTACCTGGCCGATTTCGCGGCAACCGCGGCGCAGGCCCACGAGGGCTGCGTCTCGGCCTGGGTGTTGCGCTCAAAGGCCTGAGGTGGTGCCGTCCCGGCAACCCGCTGGGTGGGTTTGGCCTTTTGGGTAGGGCGCTCTGTCCCAGAGCGCCGGCTTCGGAACGGCTGGCTGGGGACGGCCAGCCCTGCCCAGCCCCCGCCGATCGACAAAACGTCTGCGGCTTGCGCTTTGCCCTCGTCAGGGCACGTGCGGCCGGCTAAGATGAAGCTTCATGAATTCCGCGTGGTCCATCCGCCTGGTCCGGGCCCTGTTCTTTGCCCTTTTTGTCTTCACCGGCCTCACCATAGCGGTCGGCCTCCAGCTGCCGGCCTGGACGGGCGCGCTCACCGGAGCGGCGGTGATGGGCCTCCTGCTGCTGCTCGACACCTTGTTGGCGCGCTTCACCCTGCGCGACTTTTCGCACGCCACCTTCGGTCTCGCCATCGGCCTGTTCTGCGCCTGGCTGATCACCCGCATCGGCATTTTCCAGCTCGCCTACTTTCAGTCACTGCCCGCCGGTGAGGCGGTGCAAAACGTTGTTGAGATCCTCGTCTATGCCTCGCTGGCCTTTTTTGGCATCACCTTCGCCCTGCGCAGCGACCGTGACCAGTTTGCCTTCCTGATCCCCTACGTGCGCTTCCGGCGCGACAGCTCGGAGGGGGAGCCGCTGCTGCTGGCTCTGGATGTGGTCATCGACGGTCGTGTCGTGGAGGTGGCGCAGACCGGCTTTCTCGGCGGCACCATGGTCGTGTCGCGCTCGGTGCTCGACGAGTTGCGCCGGCTGGCGGAGTCGACCGATCC
This sequence comes from Prosthecobacter sp., assembly GCA_044345215.1. Lineage (GTDB taxonomy): Bacteria > Verrucomicrobiota > Verrucomicrobiia > Verrucomicrobiales > Verrucomicrobiaceae > Prosthecobacter. The sequence goes on from JBIJBO010000026.1 coordinate 15,090, forward strand.
GGCACAGGCCCTGCGTGGCCGGCGCGGGCTGGAGGTCATGGAAAAGCTGCGGAGTCTCGGCGACCAGCGACTTTCCATCCACGAGGCCCCGCCCGGAGGGGGAGGACGTCAGGCACCGGACGACGCCGAACTCGTCGGCCTGGCGCGCGAACTCAACGCCCGCCTGCTCACCCATGATGCCGGCCTGGCCCAGGTCGCGCGCCTGCGCGGCATTCCGGTGCTCAGCTTTCACGAACTCAGCCAGGCCCTGCAGCCCCAGTTCCAGCCTGGCGATGAACTCCAGCTCGCTCTGGTCAAGCCGGGCAAGGAGAAGCATCAGGCGGTCGGCTACCTGGCCGATGGCACGATGATCGTCGTCAACCAGGCCGCCTCGTTTGTCGGGCAAACGGTCGACGTCATCATCTCCGGCAGCCTCGCCACCTCCGCGGGCCGGCTCATCTTTGCCGAGATGCGGCGCTGACAGCCCGGGCTTGCCGCGGCGGCGATTGCGCGGAAAGTCCGGCCATGGAGCTTGCCGATCTCGTCGCCCACCTTGATGCCCACCTGCGCATCCGCGAACTGCCCGACTACGCCAACGCCGTCAACGGCCTGCAAGTCAGCAACCGCTCCGGCCGGGTGACCCGGGTCGCCGCCGCGGTGGATGCGACCCTGCCGGTGGTGCGTCAGGCGGTGGAGCAGCAGGCCGACCTGCTGCTGGTTCATCACGGCCTGTTCTGGAGCGGCCTGCAGCCCTGGACGGGCGCCGCCTTCGAGCGCATGCGCCTGGCGATCGAGGCCGGCCTGGCCATTTACAGCGCCCACCTGCCGCTCGATGCTCATCCCGATCTTGGCAACAATGCCAGGCTCGCGGCGGCACTGGGTCTCGAGCCCGACGGTGGCTTCCTGAATTACAAAGGCCTCGATGTCGGACTGACCTGCACGACCGAGCTGTCGCGCGAGGAACTGGTGGCCCGGTTCACGGCCGCCCTCGGGGGTGGCCGCGTCCACGTCTGTCCCGGTGGTCCGGCCATCTGCCGGCGCATCGGTCTCTCCACCGGCGGCTCCGGCTCCGAGGTGGCCGCGGCGGCTGCGGCGGGCATCGACACCTTCCTCACCGGTGAGGGCCCGCACTGGAGCTATACCCTCGCCGAGGAACTCGGCCTCAACGTTCTCTACGGGGGCCACTACGCGACCGAGACCTTTGGGGTCAAGGCCCTTGCCGCCGACTTGGAACAGCGTTTCGGCCTGCCCTGGGTTTTTGTCGATCATCCGACGGGACTTTGAGGGAGCGGGAGTTCGCACGGAGGACGCGGAGAGCACGGAGAAAGGAGACGAAAACGGGACCCGCTTGGAGGGATCGATCGCTTGGGTTTGGGGGCCCCTGCGGCCGTGGCGATCATCCGACGGGACTTTGAGGGGGCGGGAGCTCAAATTTCAGATTTCAGATTCGGGGCAGGGGCTTGCGCGGACCCCGGACGGGTTCATGCTGGGGCCATGGCATTTCTCGGCACCGACTTCTTTGAGCGCGACGTGCTGGTGGTGGCGCGTGATCTGGTCGGCGTGGAACTCGTCTGGCAGGGCTGCTCGGGGATCATCGTCGAGACCGAGGCCTATGCCGCCGAAGGCGATCCGGCCTGCCATACCGCCACGCGACCGAGCGCGCGCGAGTTCATGCGCCGTCAGCCGCCGGGGGCCGCTTACGTCTACTTCAACTACGGCATGCACTGGCTCTTCAACCTGCTCGTCAAAGGCGGCGGCTGCGACGGCCTGATCCTGGTGCGGGCGCTTGAGCCGCGGCGCGGGGTGGCGCTCATGCGGGAGCGGCGCGGCCGTGACCGCCTGGAAGATCTTTGCTCGGGGCCGGGCAAGCTCGCGCTGGCGCTCGGCATGGCGGGCAGCGACCATGGCATCGCCCTGGCCGGTCGCGGCCGGCCCGCCGGCTGCGGCCTGCGTGGCGCGGGTGAGCGGCGAGCCGTCGTGGCCGACGTGCGCGTGGGCATTCGCCAGGCCGCGGACTATCCCTGGCGGTTTCTCGCCCCCGACAGCCCGCATGTCAGCGTGCCGTTCGGACGGGTCAAGCCGCCACGCTGAGGCTCAAGGCTTGCGCGTTGACATCCGCCCGGCTCATCGCAAGGGTCCCTCATGTCACCTCGGTTGCGCGCCTTCTGCATCATTTTCGGGTGCGCGGCTGCTTATGGCCTCGTCGCTCGCCTGCTGTTTGCTTTCCGGCCGCTGCAAGACTGGCTGCAGATTGTCTCGGCGGCCTTCATGTACAGCATGCCGTTCAGCCTCGGCGCCCTTGTCTGCTTCCTGGGCTGGAAAATCGACCGCCCCAGCCGTTTTTGGTCGCTGGTGGCGCCGCCATTGACGATGCTGGTGCTGCTTGCCGGCAGTGTGCTGGTTTTTCTTGAAGCCTTGTTTTGCGCGCTCGTGGCGGCACCTGTGGTGCTGCTTTTTGCCCTCCTGGGCGGCTGGCTCATGAGCGTGTTGTTGCGGCGACGGGATCGCAGTCGTCTGCAGCTGGCGGTGTGGCTGCTGCTGCCGTATCTCGTGGCGCCTTTGGAACAGGCCTGGGAACAGCCGGACGAACAGCGTGTCATCCGCGATGCGATCGTCATTCGTTCCCCGCCCGAACGGATTTGGAGCCAAATTCGCGAGGTCCCCACCATTCGCCCGGAGGAGCTGCGTTGGCGCTGGATCTACGGCCTCGGTTTTCCGCGCCCCTTGGCGGCGACCCTCGATCGTGAGGGCGTCGGTGGGCGGCGCCTGGCCACCTTCGAGCGCAACGTCTCCTTTTACGAGGAGGTGACGGTCTGGCAGCCTCCTGTGCGCCTGGCGTTCACCATCCGTGCCGACCCGGCCTTCATCCCGCGCACGGCCTTTGATGAACACATCATCGTTGGAGGCCGCTTTTATGATGTTCTCGATGGCACCTACAGCATTGAGCCCTGCGACCAGGGCTCCTGCCTCCTGCACCTGGCCAGCACGCATCGGCTGTCGACCGTCTTCAATCGCTACGCCGGGTGGTGGAGTGAGTGGGTGATGCATCAAATCCAAGGCTCGATCCTGGAGGTCATCCGCGCCCGTTGTGAGCGCGGGTGATTTCGGCCTTTGTGTCGAGATTGGCTTTCTTCGTGCGAATTTTGGCATGGTTGTTGCTTCTGATCAGCACGCCAACCCAACCAACCATGTTACAACCACCCCTGATGACGGGGCGGCGCGCCTGCATTGGCGCTGCCGCCGCATTTGCTGTTCTCACCTGTGCTGCGCCGGCGCGTGCGGCGGATGGCACCCTCGATTCCGGTGACACGGCCTGGATGCTCACTTCAACGGCACTTGTGCTGTTCATGATGCTGCCCGGGTTGGCGCTTTTTTACGCGGGTTTGGTGCGTGCGCGCAATGTGCTGTCGATCTTCATGCAGTGCTTCGTGCTCACCTGCGCGCTCAGCCTGCTGTGGATGATCTGCGGCTATTCGCTGTCGTTTTCGGATGGCGGATCCTTGATCGGCGGGCTCGGCAAGAGCTTTCTGAGCGGCATCACACCGGAGTCGGCGCGCGCCGACTGTCCGACGATTCCCGAGCTCTTGCACTGTGCCTATCAGATGATGTTTTTCCTCATCACCCCGGGCCTTTTTGTGGGTGCCTTCGCGGAGCGAATGAAATTCAGCGCCATGCTGGTCTTCAGCCTGGTTTGGAGTCTGGTGGTCTATGTGCCCTGCTGCTACGGTGTTTGGCACAAGGCGGGTGAGTTCTTGGGCCTGAGCGGGGTCATCGACCTCGCTGGCGGCATCGTCGTGCACATCACCGCCGGCATGGCGGCTCTCGTGCTCTGCATCGTTGTCGGCCCGAGGCGTGGTTTCCCCACCGTGCAGATGCTGCCGCACAACCTGCCGCTGACTCTGGTGGGTGCCGGCATGCTCTGGGTTGGCTGGTTTGGTTTCAATGCCGGCAGCCAACTCACTGCCGGAGGTGGCGCAGCGATGACCCTGTTGGTCACCCACCTGTCGTCCTGCACGGCCGCGCTGGTGTGGATGGCTGTCGAATGGCGCATGCTGGGCAAGCCGAGTGCACTCGGCATCGCCACCGGCTGCATCGCCGGTCTGGCGGCCATCACTCCGGCCTCCGGCAAGGTTGGTCCTCTTGGGGCTCTGGCCATCGGCGCAGCCTCCGCCCTCATCTGCTGGTACGCCTGCGCCCGGCTGAAGCAGCGGTTCGGGTACGACGATTCGCTCGATGTCTTCGGCGTGCATGGCATCGGCGGCCTGGTCGGCACGATCCTGGTCGCCGTGTTCGGCTCGAAGTCCTTTGCGGGCGGCCTCGGCGATTTTGCGATCCTGCCGCAGCTCGGCACCCAGTGCCTGGCGGCGCTTTACACGGCCCTCCTGTCCGGAGTGGCGAGCTGGCTCATCCTCAGGGGCATCGCCCTCTTCTTGCCGCTGCGCGTGACGGCGGATGAGGAGACGCAGGGTCTTGACCTCGCCGAACACGGCGAGGCAGCCTACAACTCGTGAGCAGTTCCTGTCCGGCGTGGCGCGCAGGCGCCCGCCGGGCCTCAGAAAATGCCGCCGCCAAGGAAAAGGCGCAGCACGGCAACCGTAGCCACGGCGACGTTGATGGTCAGGCCGATCTTGCGTTTCGGAAAAGCGCCAAAGATGATGCCGACGACGCTGCCGAGCAGGGTTGCCCACAGCGTCCAGCCGAAGAACGGGACCAGTCCGGGAAGGAGCAGGACGGCGCAGACGAGGCCGATGAGAACGGAGAGCGTTTGCATGGTGCTGCACCGAGCCGCCTCAGGCGGCCGGGGGCAACGGGAAAATCACGCGGATTTTGGAACAGGCACGCGACTTTAGCAGGCACAGCCACACTGCGGGGCGACTGCATGGAAGATCCTGTATCAACACGGCTCAGGAAGCCATGTGGCGCACCCCTCAGGATTCGAACCTGAAACCTTCTGATCCGTAGTCAGATGCTCTAATCCGTTGAGCTAGGGGTGCTGGGGCCCGTTGTGGCGGGTTCAACACGGTTTCGCGTGCGAAAGGAGAGTTTAGCGGGTCCGTCTCTTTTGTCAAACGCGCAGACGCAAAAGTTTGCGGTGGCGCAAACCCGGCGGCCTGAGGCCAGAGGGATTCTATTCACGGGAGGTTACGGAGTCTGGATTTCCGCGGCCAGCTGGCGCAAGCCGGTGCTAAGCAGGCGCCAGTCGGAGCCATGGAAGAGCAGGGCTGCCCCCTCGCGCTGGCATTGCTGCGCATGTTCGCGGTCGAAGCAGGTGGCGACCCAGCCTTTGCCGGCGGCGGTGGCGGCTTCGCGCAGGCGCTGCTGGGCTGCGGCGACCTGGGCATGGCGGACCTGGCCGGCGAGGCCGAGGCTGCAGCTGAAGTCCGCCGGGCCGAGCATGAGGAAGTCGATGCCGGGCACGGCGGCGATGGCTTCCGCCTGGTCGAGCGCGGCCGGGCTTTCGATCTGGGCGATGACGAAGGTCTCGGCGTTGGCCTGGGTCACGTACTCGGCGGCGGGGGTCAGGCCGAAGGGATTGTCCGGGCTGATGCCGTCGAGCCCGCGTTCGCCGAGCGGCGGGAACTTGGCCCAGCGCACGACTTCGGCGGCCTCGGCGGCCGATTCGCAGCGCGGGTACATGAGGCCGCGCGCCCCGGCTTCCAGCAGCCGCGCCATGCGCGCGAACTCGCCCTTGCCGGGCCGGGCGACGATGTCGGCGGCGCCGCCGGCGCGGGCGGCGCGGATCAGTTCGGCGGCGGTTTCGACGCTGAGCCGCTGATGTTCCAAGTCGAGCCAGAGGGCGTCAAAGCCGAGCTGGGCGGCGAATTCCGCGACGGTGGGATCGGTGAGGCGGACGGCGACGCCGTGGGCGGCCTGGCCGGCACGCCGGCGGGCGAGGACTTGGCTGGGGCGGACAGGCATGGTGGCAGTGTCGCCAGCCCGGCCGCTTTGACAAGCGCGGCGGTGTCAGCCTTGGCGCAGGCGCTGCTCCAGGTCCACGGGTGCCTCAAAGACAAACGCCTTGCCGCGTTTGCGTTGGTTCAGCAGTTGCAGTTTGACCAGTCGCAGCAGATCCGCGCGCGCGGTGGCGTAACTCACCGCGTGGCTGTTCTGATGGCTCTCGATGGTGAAGCTCGTGCCCGGATGGCGTAGCGCACGGTTGAGCAGCGCCTGCTGGCGGTGGTTGAATTCCTCAATGGCCTTGATGTTTTTGCCGACCTCCTCCAGTTCCTGGGTTTTGCGGCGAATGTAGTCATGCAGGGCGGCGATGGCCTGTTCGATGACCTGCAGTTGGTGGAGCAGAAAGTAGTTTAGATCGTTGCTGTCCGTCTCTGTTTTCAGGAAGGCCATGCCATAGTCCCGGCGCGAACGCAGAATGATTTGTGAGATCGAAATGAACTGGAAGAGCCAGAAGTCACGGCGCAGCATCAGCCAGTAGAAGAGGGCGCGAGCCGTTCTGCCGTTGCCATCCTTGAAGGGGTGGTCGTAGGCGAGCCAAAAGTGCAGCAGGATGCCACGCAGTACCGGATGAATGAAGGGCAGCGTCTCATCAGGCTGATTGGCGAAGTCGCATAGAGCCTGCAGGCGCGTCGGCAAAGTGTGGGCGGGGGGCGGCACGTGCAGCACCTCCTCGGTTTGCTCATCCACGACCTCGACGATTTCATCGGGCCGCCGCAGGCGTCCGGCTGCCGTGGGATCTTCCAGTGTGTCCTGGGTGATGCTGCGATGGATCTCAAAAATCAGATCCGGCGTCAGGTCCTGATTCTTCCAGCGCTCCAGCTGGCGCATGGTGAGATAGTTGTTGAGGATCATGCGCTCGCCCGTATCCCTGGGCTTGCGCTGGCTGCGCAGCATGTCACGCGCGATTTCCCGTGTCGTGGCGGCTCCCTCAATCTGGCTTGAGGTGATGGCCTCCTCCATCAAGCTGCTCACGTAATACTGATCTCGCGTCTCGTGATGGGTGACTTGGCTTGGCATACTGACACTGCCGCCTGCACCCATGTCCACTTTGTGAAGAATGAGCTGCATGCTGTTCGTCAGGAACCATGAAAAAGTCTTGCCACGGGCATCCTGGACGGGCAGCGGCTGCGCGCGGGCTTGACGGCGCAAGCGCAGACTGAGCCACCATTCTTCACTGTTGAGGCCCTCCGGCGGTCGGCGGTGACGCAGTTCGTCCCAGTGCCAATACGGGGCATCAGGAAGGTTGTGGGAAAGCAGTTCCAGGAAGCGTTTTCCCTCCACCTTGGCCAGCAGGCCTTCGACGGCTGGGGGTGTGCGACGGGGTCTCATCTTGGTTTTCTATCAATTTCTATTGAATTGATAGAACGCCATCTGTGAATTTGCTATCGAAATTCTATCAATTAATAGTTGTAGGCTTGGGAGCCCCCTCAGAGGGTGCGCAGCAGGCGCAGGGTTTCCTCGAGCTGCTTGTGGCCGAGGCGTTCGTTCAGGCGCGGGAATTTGCCGCCGGGCATGACGAGTTGACCGTTGCGGGTGAGCATGAGCTTGCGGTCCTTGATCTCGACCGCGGTGATGCCGGCGTGGGCGGCGGCGAGGCGGAGAGCGGCACAGGTGAGCAGGTTGCGCACGGCGTGCGGCAGGCGGTCGCCAAACTGGTCGCGCCACTGCGCTTCCAGTTCGTCGAGCTCGCGCCGGGTCATCACCTCGCCGAGCTGGCGGTAGGCGGTGATGCGCAGGCGGGCGTCCTCAATGAAGGCGGCGGGCAGGAAGGCCGGCGTGGCACCCGGCAGGCCCTCGAGATGGGCCTCGCTCTGGACGAGGAAGTCGGCGCGCAGGCCGACCTCGACCGGTCGCGGCACGCGCCGGCCCTGGAGGCGGGCGACGCTCTGCTTGAGCATCTGGCAGTACATGTCGAAGCCGACGGCGGCGATGTGGCCGCTCTGCTCGGTGCCGAGCAGATTGCCGGCGCCGCGGATCTCGAGGTCGCGCAGGGCGATTTTGAAGCCGCTGCCGAGCCCCGTGTACTGCTGGATGGCGTTGACGCGCTTGCGGGCGTCGCCGGCAGTGACGGCCTCGCGCGGCAGCAGCAGGTAGGCATGGGCGAGCGCGCCGCCGCGGCCGACGCGGCCGCGCAGCTGGTAGAGGTCGGCCAGGCCGAAGCGGTCGGCGCGGTCGATGAGGATGGTGTTGGCGTTCGGGATGTCGACGCCGCTCTCGATGATGGTGGTGCAAACGAGCACGTCGGCGCGGCCGTCGACGAAGGTGTGCATGACGTCCTCGAGCAGTTCCTCGTCCATCTGCCCGTGGCCGGTGATGACGCGGGCGCGCGGGCAGAGTTCACGGATGCGCTGGGCGACCTTTTCGATGGTCATGACCCGGTTGTGCAGGAAGAAGACCTGGCCGCCGCGGTCGAGCTCGGCGTCGATGGCCTGGCGAATGACGCGTTCGTCGTACGGGCAGACGACGGTCTGCACGGCCTGCTTGCAGGGCGGCGGGGTCTCGATGGTGCTCATGTCGCGCATGCCCATGAGGCCGAGGTAGAGGGTGCGCGGGATCGGCGTGGCGCTGAGCGTGAGGACGTCGACGAGGCGGAAAAGCTCCTTGAAGCGCTCCTTGTGGCGGACGCCGAAGCGCTGTTCCTCGTCGATCACCACCAGGCCCAGATCCTTGAACTGGACGTCCTTGGAGATGACCCGGTGGGTACCGACGACGATGTCAACGCTGCCGTTGCGGACTCCGGCGAGGATTTGTTTTTCGCGCTTTTTCGGGGTCAGACGGCAGAGCATTTCGACCGTGACCGGGAACTCGCTCATGCGCTCGCGCAGGGTGCTCCAGTGCTGGCGGGCGAGCACGGTGGTGGGCACCAGGATGGCGGCCTGCCTGCCGCCCATGACCGCCTTGAAGGCGGCGCGGATGGCGACCTCGGTCTTGCCGAAACCGACGTCGGCGCAGAGCAGGCGGTCCATCGGGCGGTCGGATTCCATGTCGCGTTTGATCTCGTCGACGCAGCGCAGCTGGTCGGGCGTCTCGTGATAGAGAAAGGAATCCTCGAACTCGGCCTGCCATTTCGTGTCGGGCGGGTGGGAGCAGCCCTTGAGGCTTTGTCGTTCGGCACTGATGCTGAGCATGCGCGCCGCGAAGGCCTCGACGCTTTTTTCGGCACTGCGTCGGGTTTTTTGCCAGGCGCCACCGCCGAGCTTGCTGAGGGTGGGCGTGCGGCCGCCGATGCCGACGTAGCGGCTGACCTGGTGGGCCTGCGCCACCGGCACGAAGAGCTTGGCGCCCTCGGCATAGTGCAGCACCAGCACCTCCTCGCTGCGGCCGCCGCTGCTGCGCTGTTCGAGGCCGCCGTAGCGGGCGATGCCGTGTTCGGCGTGCACGACGATGTCGCCGGCGTTCAGCTCGCGCAGGACGTCGCGCGCCTTGCGCAGCGTTTCGGGATCGTCGAGCTTGGAGCCACGCACGCGGCGGGTGGGTGCATGGCGGCCGAAGATTTCGGCGCCGCTGAGCACGGCCAGGCGGGCGGTCGGCACCGTGAAACCGCGGTACAGCAGACCAAGCGTGGTCTCGAATTCACCGGCCTGCAGGCCGGGGGCCAGCTCGGCAAAGCGTTCGCGCTCGGCCTCATTGTGGAAAACGACGACGACCCGCCAGCCCTGGGCGCGCCACTCGCGCACCTGGCGGGCCAGCTGGTCGCGCCGGGTCTCGTGCAGGACGAAGTCCGAGGCATCGAAGACGCCCAGGGGGTTGGCATGGATGGCGGTGCTGAAGTCCTCGGGGCCGGCGGCGGCGGCCGGGTGGCTGGCGATGCGTGCGGCGGAGGCCATGCCGGAGTCGACGGCGACCTCGACCATCAGGTCTCCCGGGCGCAGGTGATCGCGAATCCGGCCGGTGTGTTCCGCCTCGTCGGCCTGGAGCAGGATATCGGCGCGTTCCAGCCGGCGCACCGAGGCCTGGTGATGCAGGTCAAAGGCGCGGATCGACTCGATCGAGTCGTCGAACCATTCGAGGCGCAGCGGTTCCTCGCCCTGCCAGGGGTAGAAATCGACGATGCCGCCGCGGCGGGCGAACTGGCCGCGCTCGGTGACCACCGGCACACGCTCGCAGCCGGCCCCTTCCAATTCGGCGAGGAAGGCCTCGAGGGGCAGTTCCATGCCGGCTTCGAGTCGGCGGCGGCGTTCGGCAAGGCCGGCGGGGGCGGGAGCTTCTTCATCGAGGCTGTCGGCACAGAGCACCAGCGCCTGCGAACCTTCCGCCTGCTGCCAGCGGGCGAGCGCGGCGATCCGCTCGGCTGCGAGGTCGGGGTCGGGCAGGGCGGCATCGACCGGCGGGCGCAGGCGCGGGCAATAGAGGGCGGGAGCGCCCCAGACGGCGAGGCCGGCGTGCAGGGCATCCTGGCTGCGGGCATCGGCGCAGAGCAGCCAGACCCGGCGGTCGGGCGCGCTGAGGGCGAACCGTTCCAGCAGCACGGCGGCGGCGAAGGCAAAGGCCTCGGGCGTGACATGTTCGAGCCGCGTCACCGGTCCCGGCAGGTGCGGGGCCAGCGCCTCGGCCGTGGTTGTCACCAGGGCGCGCAGCAACTCACGCCCGCGGTCGGGGGCGGCTGGCACGAGCCGGGCCTGGGGCGCTGCCTTGTTCAAGTGGGAGGAGGGAACGTGCCGCGCCGGCGAAGGGGCGCGACGAATATTTTCGGCTGGAGATCGCGCCGCGGGTTTGCTGCAAAGCAGCCAACTTCAACCGCAGGACCTTGCCATGAAAACAGGACATTGGGTGAGTGGCTTGGCGGCGGGACTTTGGGCGCTGGGGGTGGCCGGTGCAGCGGACGACACGCAGGCGCTGTTCCTGGCGGGGCGCACGTCCTTTTACAAGGGCGATTTCGAGCAGGCGCACGCGGTGGTGTTCCAGCCGGAGGCGGGATGAACGGGACGGCAGGCTCGCGTTGGGGGCTTGCTCTTCTTGGCGCGCCGGGAACGCTCCTCAGATCGCGGCTGCGGCGTCCTCGAAATCGTCTTCGGCGACCGGCTTGAGGATCATGCCGGCGGCGACCGTGTTGTTGGTCTGCTCGTCGACGAGGACGAAGCTGCCGGTAATGCGGTTGTGAGCGTAGGCGTCGAAAAAGATGGGCGTCGCACAGCGGATGCGCACGCAGCCGATGTCGTTCAGAGCGAACTCCTGGCTGTCCTGGCTTTTCTCCAGAGTGCTGATGTTCACCTTGTAGAGCACGTCGGTGACGATGGCACGCACGTCATTGGTCGTGTGGCGCAGGTGGAAGCGGCCGCGCGGCTTGAGGGTCTTCTTGTCGCTGAACCAGCAGATCATGGCGTCGAACTCCTGCCCGGTGTGCACGGGTTCGCTGGCCTTGACGATCATGCCGCCGCGGCTGGTGTCGATCTCGTCGGCGACGGTGAGGCTGTAGCTGAGCTGGGGGATGGCCTCCTCCTGCGGGCCGGCAAAGGTGTGAATGCCGGTGATGCGGGTCTTCATGCCCGAGGGCAGGACGCTGACCTCGTCGCCCACGCGGAAGGTGCCGCTGGCCATGCGGCCGGCGAAGCCGCGGTAGTCGTGCAGGTTGCCGAGCTTCGGGTCCTCGGCGTCGGAGATCGGGCGGATGACCCACTGGACGGGGAAGCGCGCTTTGTCGGCGGCGGTCTCGGCCCGCACCTGCACGGTTTCCAAGTGCTCGAGCAGGCTCGGGCCGTCGTACCACTCGGTCTTGGCCGAGCGCTCGACGACGTTGTCGCCGTTGAGGGCGCTGATCGGGATGGGGCGGATGTCCGGCGTGTATTCCAGGCCGCCGGCGAAGGCCATGTAGTCGGCGACGATCTTGTGGTAGGTGTCCTCGTCGAATTCAACGAGGTCCATCTTGTTGACCGCCAGGACGATCTGGTTGATGCGCAGCAGGCTGGCCAGGTAGGTGTGGCGCATGGTCTGCTCGATGACACCGAGACGGGCGTCGATCAGGATGATGGCGAGGTCGGCGGTCGAGGCGCCGGTGACCATGTTGCGGGTGTACTGGATGTGACCGGGGGTGTCGGCGATGATGAACTTGCGCTTCGGTGTGGCGAAGTAGCGGTAGGCGACGTCGATGGTGATGCCCTGCTCGCGCTCGGCGCGCAGGCCGTCGGTCAGCAGGGCCAGGTTGACGTGGGCGTCGCCGCGGCGCTTGGAGGATTCCTCGACGGCAAGCAACTGGTCTTCAAAGATGGACTTCGAGTCATACAGCAGGCGGCCAATGAGGGTGCTCTTGCCGTCGTCCACGGACCCGGCCGTGGTGAAGCGGAGCAGGGAGGATTCGGCGGCGTCGACGACGGGTGTCGAAGCTGGAAGATCGGAGATGGAAGATGGGAGATGGGAGGAAGACATGGAAGAGGGGGATGGGAGATCGAAGATCGGAGATCAGGGGGATCGTTGTTCGTTGGAGCGGAGCAGGCCGGAGATCAGTTTGCCGGTCTGAACGGCCTGCTGGCGGAGTTGAAGGCAGGTTTCGCGGTAGGCCGGGAAGAGTTCATCGATCAGATGGAGGAGCGATCGAGTTTCGCCGCAGGAAGTGCGGGCAATCGAATAGAACTGGCGCTTTTCGTTGAGCGAGATCCTTTCGAAGCCTTCGGCAATGTTGCTCATGATCGAGACCGCGGAACGCTGGATCTGGTTCTTGATGCCGAAATCCTGGGCCAGCCCCTGGCGGCAAGTCATTTCGTAGATGCCGACAACGAGGCATTTGGCCTGCTGCCAAGCGTCCAAGTCTTCGAATTGCATGCTGCGATCTTCCATCTCCGATCTCCCATCTTCTTTTTTGAGGCAGCCTAGCCGCCTCAAAAATACCCTTCCTTCTTGCGGTCTTCCATGGCGGTTTCGGAGCGCTTGTCGTCGGCGCGGGTACCGCGCTCGGTCTGGCGGGCGGCGGCGACCTCGGCGATGATCTCGTCGAGGCTGGCGGCGGTGCTTTCCACGGCGCCGGTGCAGGTGGCGTCGCCGACGGTGCGGAAGCGGATGACACGCTCGGCCACGCGCGGCTTCTCCTCGTCGAGCAGCGGGATGAAGCCAGTTTCGGCATCCAGCAGCTGACCGTGGCGCTCAATGATGCGGCGCGTGTGGCTGAAGTAGAGGCTGGGCAGGGGAATGTTTTCCTGGCGGATGTATTGCCAGACGTCCATCTCGGTCCAGTTGCTGAGCGGGAAGACGCGGAAATGCTCGCCGAAGTGCTTGCGTCCGTTGAAGATGTTCCACAGCTCCGGGCGCTGGTTCTTGGGGTCCCACTGGCCAAACTCGTCACGGTGGCTGAAGAAGCGCTCCTTGGCGCGCGCCTTCTCCTCGTCGCGGCGGCCGCCGCCGAGGCAGGCGTCGAACTGGTGCTCCTCGATGGTGTCGAGCAGGGTGACGGTCTGCAGCTTGTTGCGGCTGGCGTAGGGGCCCTTTTCCTCCTGAACGCGGCCGTCGTCGATGCTCTTCTGCACGCTGCCAACGACAAGCTGGGCGCCGATCTCGTTGACGAACTCGTCGCGGTAGGTCATCGCCTCGGGGAAGTTGTGGCCGGTGTCGACGTGAAGCAGCTTGAAGGGCATCTTCGCCGGGTGGAAGGCCTTGCGCGCCATCCAGGCCATGACGATGGAGTCTTTGCCGCCGGAAAACAGCAGGGCGGGGTTGGAAAACTGGGCGGCGGTTTCGCGCAGGACGTAGATCGCCTCGGATTCGAGAAATTGCAGGTGCGTGATGGCGGACATGTCGGAAACGGAAAGTGTTGGCGTGGAATCAGGCTTTGTCAGTCACCAGTTTGGCGTGCAGGCCGCACTCGTGTTTTTCGTCGCCCTTGGCCGGGTCGTAGTAGGTCAGTTCGTTGGGCAGACCGTGCTCGGCCAGGTAGGCCTCCAGTTCGGTCGGGGTCCAGTCGAGGATGGGATTGATCTTCAGGCAGCGGAACTTGGCGTCCCACATGACCGGCCTGAGGGTGGCGGCGCGCTGCGGATTCTGCTCGCGGCGCAGGGCCGTGATCCACACGGCGGGGGCCAGTTCCGTCATGCCGCGCTCGAAGGGTTCCAGCTTCATGATCCGGCTGAAGGACTCGACGCGGTCGACCTCGTCCGGCATCGGCACCTGACCGCCGTTGAGGGCGAGCCAGTGCGCGCTGGTCATGCGCGGCAGATAAGTCTTCAGGTTCAGGCCCAGCCGGGTGCGGCAGGCCTCGGCAAAACGATAGGTTTCGGGCAGGTTCGTGCCGTGGTCGACCCAGAGCACGGGCACCTCAGGCTGCAGGGCGGTGACCCAATGCAGGATGACGGCCTCGTAAGGGCGGAAATTGGTGGTCACCACGGCCGGCCCCTGCTCAAGCGCCCAGGCGAGGATTTCCTGGGGCGAAGCGTTCAGGAAGGAGTCGTTCAGCAGTTGCAATTCGGCGTCGTTCATAAAAAACCCTATTCTTGATAAATTAACTATGCAATGGCAAAATGGCGCAAAAACGCCGAGCCCGGCTGGCAACTCCGGCTTTACTCGCTGGCGGTCGACTTTAGGGTGGGCAAATGTCGTTTCCAGAAGACACTCTCTCCCGCCTCGGTGCCGAGGTGGCGCTGCCCAAGATTGATCGAGCGCTCAAGGACCTGTGGGCGAACGACGAGACCAAGACGCGTGCTTCACTGATCAATTTTGCCATTTACAGCGAGGATCCGTCGCAGCTGGCGGCCAATGTCCAGCGGTTGGATCAGATCACTGCGGAGCATGCCTGCCGCGCCCTGCTGATTCTTTGCCTTCCCGAGGCGCGCCCAGCGCGGGCGCGGGCTTGGATCAATGCCCTCTGTCGGCCCTACCAGGGCCGTCAGGAGGTGTGCAGCGAGCAGATTTCCTTCCTGCTGGAGGGCGGCGACGCCGCCCAGGTCCAGAACGTCGTTTTTGCCCACCTCGATGCCGATCTGCCCTTGATTGTCTGGTGGCAGGGCGGATTGACCCAGAATTTTGAGGAGCGGTTCTACAGCCGCATCGGCACCCTGATTCTCGACAGCAGCACCTGGGCGGATCCGCGTGTGGAATTTGCGCGGCTTGCGGCGGTGCGCGCGGATCGTTCGGCGGATTTCGATGTGCGTGACCTGAGCTGGACGCGCAGTCATTTTTTGCGCACGGCGCTGGCGGCCTGTTTTCAGGATGCCAATGCCCGCCGTCACTTGCCGATGCTGGAGCGGATCGAGATCAGTCATGCGCGCGGCCAGCGCTGTGCAGCGCTCATGCTGGCGGGCTGGATTGCCCATCGCCTCGGCGCCCGTCTGGCGGAGGGGGGCAAGGGTCTGGTGTTCGAGCGCCCGGGAGGCAGCCGGCTGCAGGCCGTGCTGTCCGAATCCGAGCCGGAGGGGTGTGCGCTCCAGTCGCTGAGTTTGTCGGGTCCGGGTCTTTGCGTGCGGGTCACCCGCGACGGCGCCTCCGCGTTCGTTCACGTCAACGCCGACTGCGAGGGGCATGTCCACGAGGAGATCCTGCCGGCGGATGTGGTCGGCGAGGCGGAACTCATTTCCGAGCAGCTCAGCCGGGCCGGCGGCGGCACCCATTATGCCGTTGTGCTGCCGCTCATGGAAGACCTGCTGGCGCGCGCGGGTTGACATCCGGTCCGGCAAAAACCGGCTTTTTCCAGATCGGCACCCGTGCCTTGATCTCGGCCAGATACCAGCGGCAGAGGTCGAAGGCGGCGGCGCTGTGGCGGGTGCGCACACGGATGAGGATCGACGGTTCGCCGGCGGCGACGAAACCCAGGCGGTGCTGGAGGAAGGCCTCGTGCGGCTCGCGTTCGACACGGGCGCGGGCGATCAGTTCCGCCAGCAGCTTGTCCGCCATGGGACGGTAGGCACTGTACTCAATGCCAGTGAGGAGCCGGCCGTCCTCCAGTTCGCGCACGACGCCGAGAAACCGCGCCTCGGCACCGAGGCCGGGGCCGAAGGCAGGGGTCGTGTCCGGAATGGGATCGGGGGAAAGGAGGAAGTCCACGCATCGGCACCCAAGAGCGTCCCGCGGCCGGTGCAAGCCGTTCCTTGCGGACGCGGTTGACAGCCGCGGTGCCGCCGCTAGCCTTGCCGCCGTGCCTCGCCCCGCCTCACGTTCCTTCGCCACCCGGCTTGTCCACGGTGGGGTGGTCGTGGCGCTTTGTCTCTCGCTCGGCGTGCACTGGGCGCTGCTGCAGAGCTTGGCCTGGACGGGCATGCTGCTGTCCTGGTCTCAGGAGGTTTCCCTCGTCCAGGCGATGAAAAACACCTTTGATGGCGAGCATCCCTGTCCGCTCTGCAAGGCGGTGGAATCCGGCCAGCAAAAGGCGCCGGAATCGGCGCCCATCGAGCGGATCAAGCTGGATGCCGTGCTTGCCACCGCACCCCGGCTGGTGCCACCGCCGCCGGTTCTCCTGATTCATGCCGACTGGCGGGCGACGCCCGCCGCGGGTCACCCTGAGACGCGTCACCGGCCGCCACGAAGCGGCCCTGCTCCGCTCGTTTGATGGCTGAGCGCCCCGTGGGCGCGCAGCGACTCCTTTCTTGGTGCGGCCCGCTGCCGCTGCCACTCCCACCCACCCGGAGGCCGGTTGTGCCGGCTCCACCCACACATGAAACTGTCTTATTCCCTTTGGCCCTTCGCGGGCCTCCTTGCCCTTGCCCAACTGTCGGCGCAGACCGCCGCCCCCACTCTGCCGGAAGTGCTCGTCACCGCGCGTCCGCCGGATCCCTCACGCACCGTGCCCACCCTGGAAACCCGCCGGCGGGAACTGACCGCCACCACCCCCGGTGGCGTCGCCGTGGTCGATGCCGAAGAGTACAAGCGCGGCCGGGCCACCACCCTCAAGGACGCCCTCGACTTCGCGCCCGGGGTCTTCATTCAGCCCCGCTTCGGGGCGGAGGAGAGCCGCGTGTCGATCCGCGGCTCCGGCATCCAGCGCACCTTCCACGGACGCGGCCTCAAGCTCATGCAGGACGGCTCGCCGCTCAACCTCGCCGACGGCGGCTTCGACATGCAGGCCATTGAGCCGTTGTCGGCCCGCTACATCGAGGTCTTTCGTGGCGCCAACGCGCTGCAATTCGGCTCCACCACCCTTGGCGGCGCCATCAACTTCGTCTCGCTCACCGGTCACGATGCGGTGCCGCTGCAGGCGCGCTTTGAGGCCGGCAGCTTTGGCAGCTACCGCGGCCAGGTCAGCTCGGGCGGCGTCTTCGGCGACTCGGACGTCTACGCGAGCTACAGCTACAATGAAACCGATGGGTACCGCGACCATGCCCGCCAGGACAGCCAGCGCCTGTTCGCCAATTTTGGCCAGCGGCTGAGCGACAACCTGGAGACGCGTTTCTACGTCACCCATGTGATGACCGACTCGCAGCTGCCGGGCAGCCTGACCCTGCGTCAGCTGCAGCGCCGGCCCGACATGGCGAACGCGGGCAATGTCCGCTTCAACCAGAAGCGCGACTTCGAGTTGTTCCGGCTCGCCAACCGCACGGTGTGGTCGGACGATGTCCACCGCGTCACGCTGAGCAGCTTTTGGTCGTGGAAGGACCTCGATCACCCGCTCATCTCCTTCGGCCCCGGCTTCCGTCTCGGCCCGGGCGTGATCGACCAGCTCAGCAACGACCTCGGTCTCGACCTGCGCTACGACTCGCTCGCCGACCTGGCCGGTCACCGCAACCAGTTCACCCTCGGTCTCGGCTACGTGTATGGCCTGACCCAGGACAACCGCTTCGCCAACGTCCTCGGGCGCCGCGGCGGCCGCACGGCGGAGAACCAGCTGACGGCGACCAACCTCGACCTGTATGTGCAGGACACCTTTCACCTGACCGACACGCTGGCGCTGGTGCTGGGCGCGCAGGGCAGTTTTGCCGACCGCGACTTTGACGAGCAGCGCGTCTTCGGGGCCGACAACAGCGATCGCCAGGAATACTGGGGCTTCAGTCCAAAGTTGGGCCTGCTGTGGGATGCCGCCCCCGAGGTCCAGTTCTTTGCCAATGTCAGCCGCAGCTTCGAGCCGCCGTCGTTCGGCGAACTCACCGCCCTGGGCGGCACGCCGGGCTTGATCGATCTGCAGGCCCAGCGCGGCACCAGTCTGGAGATTGGCACGCGCGGCAGCCGCGGGCGCGCCCGCTGGGACCTCGCCTGGTACTACACCTGGCTCGACAACGAGCTCTTTGCCCTCGGCGTGCCGGGAGTCAGCGCCACGCAGACCATCAATGCCGGCCGGACCATCCGCCACGGTGTCGAGGCCCTGCTCGACTTCGACCTCGTCCGCGACCTGTTCACCGCCGGCCGGCCGGCCGACGCCGTTGGCGGGGCGCGCTCGGGCGACCGCCTGTTCCTGCGCCAGTTCTATCTGTTCAACGACTTCCACTTCGACGGCGATCCCGTGTTCACGAACAACGAGCTGCCCGGCATTCCCCGTCATTTCTACCGTGCCGAACTGCTCTATGAGCACCCCTGCGGTTTTTATGCCGGTCCCAATGTCGAATGGGCGCCGCAGAACTACTTTGTCGATCTCGCCAACTCGCTTGAGGCCGAGGGTTACGCCCTGCTGGGTTTCAAGCTGGGCTACCGCGCCAAGAAGGGCCTGTCCTTTTTCGTCGAGGCGAAGAACCTGACCGATGCCACCTACGCCGCCACCACGGGGGTCGTCACGACTGCCACTCCTG
The DNA here is from genome assembly GCA_044345215.1 of Prosthecobacter sp. Taxonomy (GTDB): domain Bacteria; phylum Verrucomicrobiota; class Verrucomicrobiia; order Verrucomicrobiales; family Verrucomicrobiaceae; genus Prosthecobacter. The sequence continues at coordinate 33,656 of JBIJBO010000026.1, forward strand.
CAAGCGCGGTGTTTTTCCCGGGCGATGGCCGCGGCCTGTTCGCCGGTGTTGAATGGAAATGGTGAAGCTCTCCACCCGCCGCCGGCCTGCAGGCCGGCGGCGGCATTTTTTTCTCATGAACAAACAGACCCTTCGCAAGGCCCACCGCTGGCTCGGCCTCGTCTTCAGCCTCAGCATCCTGACGGCCGCCGGCAGCGGCGTCATCCACAACGTCATGACACGCACCCAGGCA
>JBIJBO010000133.1:0-10554 GCA_044345215.1 Prosthecobacter sp.
GGCATAAGACGACGGATTCAGGTGCAATGTTCGTAAATCCAGTCTTACAATGCTGTCTGAATTCAAAAAGTTCGTCCTCAAAGGCAATGTTGTCGACCTCTCCACCGGTGTCATCATTGGCGCCGCCTTCGGCAACATCGTTGGTGCTTTCACCAAGGGAATCGTTGATCCGCTCATCAAAAAGCTCTCGGGCGGGGGCGACCCCAACATCACCCTGCAGGTCTGGATTTTTGATCTGGGCCTCGTCATCAACGCGCTCATTGGCTTTCTCATCACCGCCGCCGTGATCTTCTTCGTCATCGTCAAGCCCGCCAACCGGCTGATGTCCCTGATGCACAAGGAAGAGGCAGAAGCCCCGCCACCACCACCGGCCGAGGTGCAGTTGCTGACCGAAATACGCGATCTTCTGAAGAAGTGACGTTCTTCAGGGTACCTCGAAGACCTTTTGCGTGGTCGGATCCAGCGCCAGCGAACCACTGCTGAGGCCGCTGACGTCAAGTTCCTGATAGGGCGGATACGGGCTGATGACACGGCCCGGCTTGTTGGTGCGCTTGCCTTTCAGGAAGGCGCCGCCACTGGGTGGCGACTCAGGTTTTTTCTCGGGCGTAGACGACGGCGGGGCATCCGTGGCCTCCTTTTGGGCAGGCTTTGGCTCTTGCCGTGGCGGAGATTCGGCGGCCGGATTCGATGTCGAAGATTGGGGAGCGGTCGCTGCCTGGGGTGAGGGGGGGGGAACGGTTGAGGGCTTCGTCACCGGCGGTTGACTCCGCGTGGCAGGACGGGACTTCGGCGACTCGCTTGGCGGCGGAATCTCGGACGGCTGGCGCTCGACCAGCGGAGTCTCAGAACGGGGGGGTGCCTGCTGACGCGGCGGAGCCTCGTAGCGGGGCGTGCCCAGGGCAGGCGGCGGAGTGATTCGGGAATAGCCGGACGGCGGCTGATCCAGGCTACGGCCCACACGACCGGGCGGATACCCCTGCTGCGACTGGCCAGGCGGCGGCGCATCGCCGTAAAAAACGCGGCGGAACAGGTCGCCAAACTTGCGGCCGAAGGTCGGCAGAAACTCCATCGGACTGACATAGTAGCTGGATGCAGGCGGTGGCGGAAGCGCCTGAGTCGGCGGATGACCCTGAGGCGCCTGATACTGCGGTGGCGGCACGTAGGTGGACGCCTGCTGCGCTCCGAGCGGGGCGAACGCGACCAAGGCCGACAAACCGGCCAGAGTCAAAAAGTTCAACACAGCTTGCATGTTCATGTGCTTAAGGTTTGTTAAATTATTGGAGTTTCAAGACCTATTTTCCGCTGCGGCGGAGAACTCCATGCCTTTCCGACGTGCAAAGGCGCACTTTTGTTCAGCAGGCCCGGTTCAACCGCCGGCGAGTCGTGCCAGCCAAGCCCGTCCTAAGTATCGCACAAGGATCCAGGCCTTGCGCCCAGAATGCAGGCGGCAACGTTCATCGAACACGGGATAGCGTTGACGATGCAGCTTCTCAAGGATCTCGCGGTAGACCTGCGCCATCATGCGCGCCGGCAGCAGGGCCGCACGGTCGGCAGGTGGCAGCACGACGTCGGCCGCCTCAAAGAGGGCGCGTGCGCGCTCATACTCAAAATCCATGAGGGCGATGAAACCGGGCGTGGAGCGTCCCTCAAGCAGGTCTTCCTCGCGGACCGCAAAACGCTGCAGGTCCGCCAGAGGCAGGTAGATGCGACCACTGTCGCGCGCGTCCTGGCCGACATCGCGCAGGATGTTGGTGAGCTGCAGGGCGTAGCCAAGCTGCACAGCATACTCGCGCGAGGCCGGCTGCGTACAGCCAAAGATCTCCGCACTCACCAGGCCAACCACCGAGGCCACCTTGTAGCAGTAGCCCAGCAGCTCCTCGTAGGTCTGGTAGCGCACGCGGCCCAGGTCGCTGGCAACTCCGTCGATGATCTCAATCAGCCACTCGCGCGGAAAGCCATAGCGTTCCGGCAGGAGCACGGTTTCAGCGAGCACAGGATCCCCTTCTCCGCGTCCTTCTCTGACGGCGCGACGCCAGCAGTCCAGACGCGCGGCTCGCTCGTCCGGCGCAGCCCCCGGATCATCGGCAAGGTCATCGACGACGCGGCAGAAGGCATAGAAAGTCGTCATGTCACGACGACGCGACGCGGGCAGACAGGCAAGCGCCAGGGCGAGATTCGACTTCGCCTTGCGGGCGATCTCGGCGGGGGTGGACGCGGGTTCGGACATGAGCTGGACCGCAGCCGGCGGAATTCGGCGGCGCATGTCTAAAAACCGCCAAAGCGCCCCTCTGGCAAGCCCAATCACGGGCAGGCAGCGCGGAATTCAAGAACCGTGCCAGTCTGCAATTGCACACAAAAAAAATCGGTTGCCAACATCTTGTTCACCGGTTGTTCACGAGCTTGTTCACGACACCCATTGATCTTCAAAAATTCCACAGCTTCGTGGAACATGATTGGCGAAAAGTTTTAAAAAGAAGCGAAGATTCCCTTGTGATTTTGGGGGGGCTTGTCATACAGAAAGGGAGATTTCAAAAACAAATGCCGCTGCTGCTTTTCACGAACCAGTGCCGTCTTTGCCCCACTTCCGACAACGCCCGCAGCCTCAACACCCGACCATGGAGAATCATCCCGATGCCCATCCCTTCACCTCATCTTCCTACAGCCACGGTCAAACTGCTCAGTCTGCCAGCGCGGTCCTAGAACCCAATGGCTGGGAACAAATCTGCGAGATTTTGCGCCGAAAGCTCGGCGAGGACAACTTCAGCCGCTGCTTCTCCGGCACGCGGGCGCGGATCAAGGATGGCCAGCGGCTCCTGCTGTCGGTGCCAAATCCGATCCATCAGCTTTGGATCGAGAGCAACTTTTCGGGAATTCTCAACGATGCCGTCGCCGAGGTGCTAGGCACCGCCGCAAGCATCGAGTTCAACGTCACCAGTGATCAACCCGGCTTTCTGCCGCCGGTTCTAGGCCCCAAACCGGTGGAAACGCCGATCCAGGCGGGGCTGGGTTTCGCGAACGAAAGTCCTGTTCGCAATTCGCCCTTCGTCTATGCCAGCGAGGCGCCGCGCAATCTGGCCGAGGCGGGCCTCAATCCGAAGTACACCTTCGACAGCTTTGTGGTGGGCTCCAACTGCAGCTACTCGGCCGCCGTCGCCCGCGCGGTCGCAGAGAAGCCCGGACGCATCTACAATCCCCTCTTTCTTTACGGCGCCACCGGCCTCGGCAAGACGCACCTCATGCAGGCGATTGGGCACGAGGTGCTCATGCGCAAGAAGCGCGCGGTGGTCAGGTACATCACCTCGGAACAGTTTACCAACGAGTTTGTCGAGTCGATCAAGCGGCAGAACTTCAGCCAGTTCCGCCAAAAGTACCGCAAGGTCGACGTTCTCCTCATCGACGACGTGCACTTCTTCGGCGGCAAGGACAGCACTCAGGAGGAGTTCTTCCACACCTTCAACGAACTTTTCAACAATGCCCGCCAGATCGTTCTGGCCAGCGACCGCCCGCCAGCGGAAATGAAGAACCTGGAAAGCCGCCTGGTCTCGCGCTTTGACTGGGGCCTGACCACCCAGATTCAGACACCGGACCTGGAGACGCGCACCGCCATCCTGCGCCACAAGATGGCCGGCTTCAACGTCTCACTGGCCCCCTGGATCATCGAGTTCATTGCCCAGCGAGTGCGCACCAATGTGCGCAAACTCGAGGGCGCCCTCATGCGCGTCGCCGCCCACGTCTCGCTGGAGGGAAACCTCGACACCGAGTCGGCCTTGTCCGCCTTCCTGCACGACGTCATTGAGGAGGAACCGGCCAAGTCGATCACCGTCGACCGCGTCCAGCGCACGGTTGCCACCCACTACGACCTGCGCGTCAGCGACTTGACTGGTCCGCGCCGGCCGAAGAACATCGCCGAGGCCCGTCAGGTCGCCATGTTCCTCACCCGCCAGATGGTGCGCCTGCCCTTGGTCCAGATCGGCGAGGAATTCGGCGGTCGCGACCATGGCACCGTCATCCATGCCTGCAAGGTCGTCTCCCAGCGCATGCGCGAGGCCGACGATTTCCGCGCCATGGTCGACGGCATCAGCGCCCGCCTGCTCGACGCCTGAGCCTGCACTCGCCCCCGTCCGCAGTTGACGCCCCGTTCGTTCCGCACTAATCATCAAGCCAGGCATGCATATTGCTGCCGTTCTCCAACAAAATCCGCATACACAACATGGTCAAAATCGGCATCAATGGTTTCGGGCGCATCGGCCGCCTGGTTTTTCGCGCAATCTGTGATCAGGGCCTCCTTGGCAAGGAAATCGACGTCGTCGCCGTGAACGATCTCGTGCCCGCCGACAACCTGGCCTACCTCGTCAAGTATGACTCCACCCAGGGCCGCGCCCGTGAGGAGGTCTACTCCAAGAAGTCCAGCCCTGACGTCGCCGAGGATGACATCCTGGTCGTCGACGGACACGAGATCAAGTGCCTCGCCGTCCGCGAGGGTCCGGCCGCCCTGCCTTGGAAAGAGCTCGGCGTCGACATCGTCATCGAGTCGACAGGCCTGTTCACCGAGAAGGAGAAGGCCATGGGCCACATCGCCGCCGGTGCCAAGAAGGTCATCATCTCCGCCCCCGGCAAGAATGAAGACATCACTATCGTCATGGGCGTCAACCACGAGAAGTACGACCCGGCCAACCACCACGTCATCTCGAACGCCTCCTGCACGACGAACTGCCTTGCACCGGTCGTCCACGTGCTGCTCAAGGAAGGCTTCGGCGTCGAGGAAGGTCTGATGACCACCGTTCACTCCTACACCGCCACCCAAAAAACCGTCGACGGTCCGTCGAAGAAGGACTGGAAGGGGGGCCGCAGCGCCGCCATCAACATTATCCCGAGCGGCACCGGCGCTGCCAAGGCGGTTGGCCTGGCCATCCCGGAGGTGAAGGGCAAGCTTACCGGCATGTCCTTCCGCGTGCCGACCCCGACCGTCTCGGTTGTTGACCTGACAGTGAAAACCGTCAAGGAGACCAGCTACGCCGAAATCAGCGCGGCGATGAAGAAGGCCAGTGAGACCTACATGAAGGGCATCCTCGCCTGGACCGCCGACGAGGTCGTCAGCACCGACTTCATCCACGACTCGCACAGCTCGATCTTCGACGCTGGCAGCGGCATCGAACTGAACAGCAAGTTCTTCAAGCTCGTCAGCTGGTACGACAATGAGTGGGGCTACTCCAACCGCGTTGTCGACCTGGTCAAGTTCATCACTGGCAAGGGTCTGTGACCCCGTGACCGCTGCACGCAGCGGCCACCCCCAGCTTCGCGGAGGACCGGGCGGGCGCCAGCCCCCCGGTCCTCTTCATTTCTTGCGCTGCCGCGCCGTTTCAAAGGTCCAGGCCCGCTCCGGATTCATCCGCTCTCGGTCCTCGGCCGTCGGCCCGCCGCCAAACTGCTTCCAGAACAGCTCGGCAAAGGGATTCAGCTCCGGCCCGCGCACCGTCTCATTCAGATCGATCTGACCGGCCAGCGAGTCCCACCAGGCGTCATACTCGGCCCGCAGCGCCCGCACGACCCCGGGCTTGTCGGCGGCAATGTCATGCTCCTGGGCCGGATCCTCCTTGAGGTCAAAGAGCTGCCAGTCCGCCCCCGCGGCCGGCTGGCCCTTGCGCGGCGCTTGCGGGACCTGAATGAGCTGGTAGCGACTGTTGCGCACACTGGCATTGCGCTCCTTGGCGGCGCGGTAGTCGCTGCCCTTGGGCCAGCGGCCGACGTGACTGAAGAGGTGGCGGTCCGGCCAGGATGCGCCGGGATTCTCGAGCAGCGGCAGGAGGCTGCGACCCTCGACTTGGCGTTCAGCCGCCTCCGGCAGTTGCGCCCCGGCCAGGGCAGCCCAGGTACGGAAAACATCGACATGGGCGGTCAGGGCACCGCAGTCGGCCGGCTGCAGCCGACTGGGCCAGCGCCAAAAAGAATTCGCGCGCGTCCCCCCCAGCCAGGGCGTGCCCTTGGCGCCGCGCATGCCGGCGTTGAAGACCTTCACGCCGGCGGTGCCGCCGTTGTCGTTCATGAAAATGACCAGAGTGTTGTTTGCGATCTTCCAATCGTCGAGCCGGGCAAGCAGGCGACCGACGTTCTGGTCGATGTTGTGGATCATGCCGAAGAAATTCTCGGTATCGACACCAAGTCCCCTGCCCTCGTAAAGCGCCCGATCCTCAGGCCGGGCGATATAGGGCCCGTGAGGCGCATTGGTCGCCAGCCAACAGAGGAAGGGACCGCGCTCCTTGGCGCCCTCGATCCAGCGGGTCGCCTGCTCGAAGAAGACGTCGGTGCAGTAGCCCCGGGTCTTCACGAAGCGGTCGTTGTGCAGAATGGCGGGATTGAAGTAGAGATTGCCCGGCGCATCGCCACAACTGCCCGGGTAGCTCTGGCCAATGCCGCCGCCGCCGTGGATGAACTGCTCGTCGAAACCGCGCGCCCGCGGCCGCAACGCCTCCTCATCGCCGAGGTGCCACTTGCCAAACAAGCCGGTGGTGTAGCCGGCCGACTTCAGCACCTGCGCCACCGTGACGGCTTTCGGATCGAGTCGCTCGCGTTCGAGAATCGTGTGTGTGACGCCATTGCGAAACTCGTGGCGGCCCGTCAGAAGCGCACTGCGCGTCGGCGCACAGGTCGGACTGACCATGAAATCGGTGAAACGCACGCTCTCCGCGCGCAGGCGGTCGAGATGCGGCGTCTTCAGCACAGGATTGCCGTGGGCCGAGACATCGCCATAGCCCTGATCGTCGGTAAGGATGAAAATCACGTTCGGCCGCGACCCGGCAAGTTCGGCGGCACCGACCGAGGAGGCAAAAAACAGGCAGGCGAAGAGAAGACGCAACATGCTCTGCTCTAACGGGCGAAGGCGCTGCGAACTTCCGTCAAATTCAGGCCATCATCGGCGGATGCATCTCAAAGCGCGGGATGCGCGCGCAAACCGGACGTCCCTGGCCGGTGGCGCCAAAGAAGGATCCCGTGGCGGTGCTCTCCGCCTTGATGACATGGTAGGAGTTGTAGCTGAAGGTTTGCCCCGGCCCGAGTTTGGGAAACTGCCCCACCACACCGTCACCCTCGACCACCAGGGTGTCGCCATCGGTGTCACGCACAATCCACTTGCGACCAAAAATGTTCACGGTCTCCGCGGAACCGTTGTGAATCGAAACATGGTACAGAAACGGATGGGGCCGGTCGGGCGGGGCGGACCGGGACGGATCGTATTGGACGTCGTCCACCGTCACCTGCAAACCTTCCAGCGGTTCGAAACGCACGCTCATGGACAATTTTAGCCCGGGAGCCGCAAGCTGGCAAGCCAACAGCGTGAACAGGCTCCAGCGGCTGGCGGATCTCTGGAGCGATCACAGGGCTTGCGCGACAGTGCAGAGCCCAGGGGCCAGCGCTCAGTGACTGCCGGATTTGCCGGACTCGGCCGAGGTCTCCTGCAGGGCGGGTGTGCCGCCTCCCGTGAGCTTGCGAAAGATCTTCTGAGGGAAGGACATGCCCTTCTCCTCGGTCTCGATCTGCGACAAGGCCTGGCTTTTGGCCATCTCCCAGGCCGGAGCAAAGCCGGGGGCGTTGACCAGCATGTGCTTCTCGGCGCGCGCGAGGATCTCGAGATCCCGCTGCAGCTTGTTTTCCGGCCGGTCATTCAGACGGCTGACCTGAATGCGCAGATTCTCGTTCTCCTGCGCCAGTCGGGCACGCTCCTTGTTGGTCTCCTGCAACTGGCGGGCGTCGAGCTCCAGCTTGTCGCTGAGGTGGGTTTTGTAGCGGCGGAATTCACCGCGCGTGCGCCAGTGGCCGAAGGCGGACATGAACCAGAACACGCAGCCGAGCGCGAAGCCCATGCCAAAGGTGTTGAGCGGGTTGGAAAAGAGTTCGGTCATGCGAATCGGCTGGAAAGATATGCCGGGAAGCGGGTTTGTCTCGGGAAGAATGCAAAAAGCCCGCCGGCTCAGGGCGGATCCCCGGCAGCTGGACGCGCCGTGCGGTGGCGGTCGTAGGCCTCGATGATGCGCTGCACCACCGGCAACCGGACGATGTCCTTGGGCAGGAACTGCACGAAGCGCACGCCCTCCACCCCGTGCAGGACCTCGACCGCCTCGCGCAGGCCCGAACGCACGTGCCGGCGCAGGTCGACCTGCGATGGATCGCCGGTGATCACGGCGCGCGCCCCCTCGCCGAGACGGGTGAGAAACATGAGCATCTGCTCGGTGGTGGTGTTCTGTGCCTCGTCGAGGATGATGAAGGCGTTTTTCAGGGTGCGCCCGCGCATGTAGGCGAGCGGGGCAATCTCGATGGCGCCGCGCTCGATCATGCGCTCGGCCTCGTCGGGATCGAGCATGTCATAGAGCGCGTCGTAGAGGGGACGCAGGTAGGGAAAGATCTTCTCCTTGAGGTCGCCCGGCAGGAAACCCAGAGCCTCGCCTGCCTCGACCGCCGGTCGCGTCAGCACGAGGCGCTGCACCTGCTTTTCACGCAGGAAATGCAGCCCCTGCGCCATGGCAAGGTAAGTCTTGCCGGTGCCGGCCGGACCGATGCCAAACACAACCTCGTGGTCACGCATGGCCTGAACGTAGGCGATCTGACCACGGGTCTTGGCCAGAACCGGCGGCTTGCGCGCCGAACCGGCCAGGCGCAGGGTCATTACCGCGTCGGCCGGCGCGGCCTCGTCATGGGCGGTCAGCACGCTCTCGGTGACCAGTTTGAGCATCGACGGTGTGATCTCCCCCCCCCGCCGGCGCAAACGCTCGAGCTGGATGAAGACCTCCCGGGCATTGCGCACCTCGTTTTCGCCGCCCTCCAGTCGCACCCAAGCCTCGCGAGAGGCAACCTGGGCACCGGTGGCTTCGGCGATGTGACGCAGGCCGGCAAGGTCGTGGCCGAGGAGCTTCTGCAGGAACTGCGGCGTCTCGTAGCTGAGGGTCTCGACTGGCATGGCCGGGCGGTCAGCGGTAGCCGTAGGCCAGTGCCCAATACAGGCTCTTACTGCTCTTCGAACTGACCGAAAAAACTACGGTGTAAGTGCCGGTGCGCGGCGGATTGACACGCAGGCTGGCAAAGTAGCGGCTGGCGCTGAAGTCGAGCGCGATCTCCGCCCCCTTTTCGTCAAAGACGGTCAACTCGAACTCGGCATCCTCATCCGGACTGCCCAGCCAGAAGGCATACTCGTTTCCCTTGAACATCTGGTGCTTGACCATCAGGCGCTGGCCGCTCTTGACCTCGCCATTCCAGTAGTCCTCGCGAACGATGAACCCCTTCTTCACAAAAGGTATCGCCGCTTCCATGGCGAAGCTGTGAGCGTCGTCAATCGTCGCAAGAACCGGCAGTGCGGGCAGCAGGCAGACGGCCAGCAGCAGGGCGACACAGCGGAGTGGGCGGTCGGTAAAGTTCATGGCGGGTCCGGGTTCGCGGGGAAACTGGAATCACTTGACCGTCCGTATTTCGGCCAGAAGCGACTCACACACCTTGCCAATGTCGCGCACGGCATCGCGGGTGAAACCGTCCACCGCGCCTTCCATGCGCTCGAGAATGACCTTCAGGCCTGAGGCGATGTCGCCGACGGCATCGTGCTCGCGGCGTTCCCGCCCCATGCGCTCAATGCGCGAGAGAAAGTGCTCGACGAGCATCGGTTGGTTGAGCAACTCGGCGCTGTCCGCGGAAAAGTTTTTGGTCACCACGGAGGTGACGCTGGCCGTGCCGCGCAGCCAGCCGCCAAGGCTGACGCACTGCGAGAGGTCGGCGTCCTTCATCTGCTCCATCGAGTCACGCACCGTCTTCTGCGTCTTGTCAAACTCCTTGCGGATGCTGGACCAGTCGCCCTTGTCGGCCGCGTCCAGAATGGCCTGCGCGTGAGGGCGCACCGACTTGATCAATCCAAGTGCGGTCGCCAGGTCAATGACGTCCCGTCCGATGTCCTTGACCGCCTCCTTGTCCTCGGCCTGCACGGCGACAAAACCCTCGGCAACCGTCAGTCCGAAGAGCAGGGACAGACGGGTGCGATCCCCCGTTTTCGGTGGCTTTTGCTTGCGCACCTCCTGATGCCAGTTTGGCGAACCCAGCTTGTCGAGCACCGTGAAGACCTCGCTGGGCACCGGCACGATGACATCGTCGACCATCTGGCCGGGAAAGGCACGCGGATCGAATTCCTGAACGCCCGCCTTGCCGCCCTGGGCGGTGGCGAAAACCGGCAGCCCGGCCGCGAGCAGCAGGGCGCAGATGACCGGAGGAAACGGAGCGAAGGCTTTCATGAGGCGAAACGGCTGGGGTGACTCGTCAAAATCCTGAACATCAAAGCCCGGTTTCGCCCGTGTCGCAACCGCTTTGAGGATGGCCGGCTGCTCAGCGGGCGAAAATCTCGAGCTTGCCCCAGCCTGGCAGTCGGCTTGCCCAGCGAATGGAGTGACGTGCCGATGACGCGCCTTGACCGGTGGCTCAACGAGAACCTCCAGAACCGGCTTGCAGCCACTGCTCTTTCGACTGGGGCTGGGTGCTGCGCCAGCGCGTCACCGGATTGCCATCGAGCACCAGCCAGCATCCTCGCCG
>JBIJBO010000134.1:0-10466 GCA_044345215.1 Prosthecobacter sp.
GCGACCATCATCCCTGGGGCTTCACCATTTGGATGGCCGGTGCTGGTCTGCGTCCCGGCACCAGCCACGGCCAGCTCGACGACTTCGGTTACTTCCCCGTCGAAGGAGCCGTCGATATTCACGACATCCACGCCACCGTCCTGCACCTCCTCGGCATCGACCATGAGCGCCTCACCTACCGCTACTCCGGCCGTGATTTCCGCCTCACCGATGTGCATGGCAAACTCGTGAAGGAGATCCTCGCGTAATGAACCCAAGCCAATAGGCAGAAGAATGGGGGCAAAAGGATCATCCATTCTCCTGCCTATCCCCCTTTCCAAATCCGACCATGAGACTTCTACTCTGCCTTCTCCTCACCGCCTTTGCTAACGCTGAGGAGCGCTATCTGCTCGCGGCGGACACGCAGGTCATTGAGGTCGACCGGAGTGGCAAAGTCGTCTCTGTGCTCAAGCATCCCGGCCACGGCGGCATTTACGATGCGGCACAACTGCCAGATGGCGGCATCGCGTATGCACATCGGGGTGGCTTGGCTGTGTTTGATCCGGCGAACAAGCTCGTCATGGAGCACACGGCCGTTGCAGGCCCCAAAGGCGCGGAAGCGAACAGCGTGGCCGTGCTCGAAGGCGGGAAAAAGTTCGCGCTGATGGATAGCGGCATGAATCAAATCCGCATCGTCGATCAAAACGGTAAGGTGGTGAGCGTGACGCCACTGCCTGATCTCAAAGACGACCCACTGCATTTCCGCTACCGCATGATCCGCGAGGTGCCCGGCGCGAATGCCTTCTGGGTCGGTCAATACGGTCGCAAAACGGTGCTAAAAGTCGAAACAGGCACGGGCCGCGTGTTGCAAAGCATTCCACTCGATCCGCTGCTGAAGCCATCACCCACCGTGAAGAAGGCCTTCGCCACCTTGCAGGCCAAAGACGGCTCACTGTGGATCACCACGTCCACCGGATGCCAGTTGCTGCATATGGATGCAGCGGGCCAAAAAATCGGCTGCTGGACTATCGAAGATCTTGGCCTGCAATGCCGCTACCTGCTCGGCATGTCGCCGCTCGCCAATGGCAACCTGCTCCTCGCCTGTGGTGACTATCACCTGCAAAAGCCAATGGAAGGCCGCGATGTGCTGGCGGAGATCGACAAGGCCGGAAAGGTCGTGTGGAAACTCACGCGCGATCAGTTGGTGGATCAAATTGAGGGCACCATCGACAAAAAGAGCGGTCTCGAGGAGCTACGCATCACCAACGTGCATGTCTTTGACCTGCCCACTCCAAAATCCGCCGCCACAAACCCGATCCACAGCTTCATCGACAAGCATTGCATCGACTGCCATGACGACAGCGTCTCCAAGGGCGACTTCGACATCACCGCGCTGCCTTTTGATATCAGCCAAGCCGACACACGCGGTCGATGGACGCGAGTGTTTGATCTGATCGCGAAAGGCGAGATGCCGCCGCCGGAGAAGTCCAAGGTCACCGCCGAGGAACGCAATGCCGTCGCCTCGCAACTCAGCGCGGCCTTGCTGGCTGCTGCACAGGCAGAGACGGCGAAAAACGGTCGTGGTCCGGTGCGTCGGCTCACTCGCATGGAGTTTGAAAACAATCTTCGTGTGCTGCTGAAGCTGCCGCATCTCGACATCCGCGACAAACTGCCCGAGGACCGCGATGCGCATGGTTTCACCAAGGTCTCCGCGCTCCTGGATATGTCGCATGTGCAGCTCGATGCCTATCTCGAAGCCACTGAGACCGCTCTGCGCACGGCGATGGCAGGCCCAAAGCCACCCGCAGCACCGGTAACGCAGCGATTCACCGGCACGGAGCTTTTTCCTGGACTGGACACCTTTGGTGAACGTGAGGCGATGTTCTTCGCGCGGAACAATCGCATGGTGCCCATCACAGCGGCGGAGTTGAAAGCGATGACGCCCGAGCAGCGCAGTGATCCCGGCTTGGAGATGGCGCTGTTTCGTTCCGCCACCTGGCCTTACTTCGGCTATCCGCGTGGTTTTAGAGCAAAACAGAGCGGCGCGTATCGCGTGCGTTTTCGCGGACGAGCCGTGCGGCAGGTGCGTGATTTCCGTCTCGTGCCCGCGCATGAACCCATCGCGATGAGTTTTCGCGCCCGTCAGCCTTCCGGCCCGGATGTCTCCGGCGATGTGCGTGAGACCGGCGGCTGGATGGATTTGCAACCGGAGGCGCGTGAGTTTGATACGACGATTCATCTGAAGGCAGGCGAAACCTTCGAATACAGCCCGCTCGGCCTGCCGGTGCCCTTCATCCGCACGGACGGCGGCTTCTTCTACGATTACCCGCCGATGCCACCGGATGGACATCGCGGCGTGGCGATTCAATGGCTCGAAGTCACCGGTCCGATCAGCGATGCGCAGTGGCCACCACACTCTCATCACGTTTTGTTCGATGAAGTGGATGCCTCGAAAGGCAGTGCCGCCGATTCTGAGAAGCTCTTCCGTCGTTTTGCTGCGAGGGCCGCCTTGCGTCCGATGAGCGAGGAGGACAAGCACCCCTTTTTGAAGCTCATTCAGGCCAAAATGGCCACTGGAGCGCCTTTTGCCGATGCGCTGCTCGCGGGCTACCAAGCGCTGCTTTGCTCCTCGCACTGTCTTTACCTCACCGAGCCGCGAAAAAACGCTCCCGATGCCCATTTCGCCATCGCGAACCGTCTCTCGCACTTTCTCTGGAACTCGCGGCCTGATGAGGAATTGGCCCTGCTGGCGCAAAAAGGCCGTTTGCATGACAAAGCCACGCTGAAGGCGCAAACCGAGCGCCTCATCGCCGATCCGCGCTTTGAGCAGTTTGTGCGCACCTTTGCCGCTGAATGGCTCGACCTGCGCAAGCTGCGCCGCGACATCCCGGACGAGCGTTTGTATCCCGAGTATCGTAAGGACGACTACCTCGTGGACTCCATGGAGCAAGAGACACAGTCCTTTCTCCGCGCCATGGTGCGCGAGAACCTGCACGCAAGCACTGTCATCACCGCCGACTTTACCTTCGTGAATGACCGCATCGCCGCGCACTATGATCTGCCGCGTGTGAGTGGCTCCGCCATGCAACGCGTGACCTTGCCGAAAGGCAGCCCCTTTGGCGGACTCATCACGCAGGCCGCAGTGATGAAACACACCGCGAATGGCACCACCACCTCGCCCGTGCTGCGCGGTGTGTGGATCATGGAAAAGCTGCTCGGCGAGCCGCCGCCGCCACCCCCGAAAAGCGTGCCCGCCGTGGAGCCGGACATCCGTGGAGCCACCACCATCCGCACCCTGCTCGCCCAACACACCGAATCCAAATCCTGCGCCTCATGCCACGCGAAGTTTGATCCTGTCGGCTTCGCCCTGGAAAACTTCGACATCATGGGAGCCTGGCGGGATCGCTATCGCGGCATGGAGCGGGGCGAGAAAGTCACGGGCATCGATCCCGCCGGCCATCCCTACACCTACTTCGTCGGACAGCCCGTCGATGCCTCAAGCAAGCTCCCCACCGGCGAAACCTTCCGCGACATCCACGAACTGAAACGCATCCTCGCCGCCAACCCGCGTCAACTCGCCAAAAACCTCCTCGAACACCTCGTTCTTCACGCCACCGGAACGCCCGTCGGCTTCGCCGACCGCGAAGAAGTTGAGTCGATGCTCGATGCTTGCGAGGCAGATGGTTTCCGCGTGCGGCACTTGATTCACGCCCTTGTGCAAAGCCGCATTTTCCTTGGGTCAGAACTCCAGCCATGAGCACACCACACATCTCCGCCGCCATACCCCGCCGACGCTTTCTGCGCGGCCTCGGAGTCACCCTAGGACTCCCGCTTTTGGAGCAAAACCTCACCCGTGCGGCTGTTCAGACGCCTCCCAAGCGCATGCTGCTCATCTCCAACAACCTTGGCGTGCTGCCGCAGCATTTTTTTCCAAAGGACAAAGGTGCGGGATACACGCTCTCGCCTTATTTGCAGGAGCTCGCGGCTTTCCGAAACGAGTTCACCATCTTCAGCGGCCTCTCACACCCGGCGGTCACCGGGGGGCACAGCACGGAAAACTGTTTCCTCACCGCTGCGCGTGATCCCACTCGCAGCGGCTTTCGCAACAGCATCTCGCTCGACCAGTTTGCTGCGGAAAAGCTCGGGCAACAGACGCGCTTTCCCACGTTGAACCTCGGTGTGAACATCGACAAGGCGAACCGCAGCCTCTCGTGGACCCGCGACGGCGTGCTGCTTCCTGCCGAAGACAGCCCGGCGGCCTTGTTTCGCCAAATGTTCCTTCAAGGCGATGTCAAACAGACCACCGCGTCGATCAAACGTCTCCAGGATCGTGGCAGCATCCTCGATGTCGTGCGTGATGACGTTCACCGCTTTCAGCGCGGCCTCAGCAGCACTGACAGGAGCCGACTTGATCAATACTTGACCTCCGTGCGCGAGCTGGAGCAGCGACTCGCGATTTCCGGTGAGTGGGTGCAGAAACCCAAACCGCAAACCCAAAGCACCGAGCCGAAAGACATCGCAGACAAGGCCAAGTTCTTCCCGAAGATCCAGCTCATGCTCGACATGGCCCGCCTGGCCTTCGAGTCCGACTCTACGCGCATCATCACGCTCATGGTGGACGGCTTTGCCACACCCGTCTTTGAGATCGATGACCAGCAGCGCACGCGCGACGGTTATCACAACCTCAGCCACCACGGCAAGTCGAAGGAAAAGCTTGCCGAACTTGAAAAAGTGGACATCCAGCAAATGCGTCATCTGCGCGACCTGCTTGCCGGTCTTGCAGCAACACCGACCACAGATGGCGCACGGTTGCTCGATCAAACGATGGTGCTCTACGGCAGCAACCTCGGTGACGCCAACGTCCACAACTGCACCAACCTCCCCATTTTCCTAGCCGGCGGGGGCCTCAAGCACGGTCAGCATCTCGCCTTCGACTCCGTTCTGAACCAACCCCTCTGCAATCTCTTCGTCACCATGCTCCAGCGCTTTGGCGTGGCGACAGATCGTTTTTCCAGCAGCACTGGAACTTTGCCCATTTGAGTGTCAGGACGCTGCGCCTTGAACCGTTGATGGCAAGTGGCCGATGGAATTTGGCCCGATTTTTTTGGCGTCAGCCTGCAGACGCGGAGAATCACCTGTAACATGAATGCCTGCCGTGAAGCACACTCTTTTGCCAATTCTTGTTTTACTCGCGGTCCTGCCCGCCCGCGCGGAGGAGGTCGAGGCCCTGTTCACGCGCCGGGTCTGGCCGCTGCTGCAGGAGAAGTGCCTGGCCTGCCACGGGCAGGATGAGGCGAAAATCAAGGGGGGGCTCGACCTGCGCACGCCCGAGGCGGCCCGGCGCGGCGGCGACAGCGGTGAGCCGGCGCTCGTGCCCGGCAAAGCCGAAGCCAGTCCGCTGTTCCTGTCGGCACGTCGCGATCACGATGCCTGGGAGGCGATGCCTCCGAAGGAGGCGGACTGGTTGATCGACACCCAACTCGGCTGGCTACGCGACTGGATCGCTGGCGGCGCCCCCTGGCCCGATGAGGCGGCGCGTGCGGTGATTGCACAAAAACACGCCGAGACCTGGAGCGCCGAGGACGGTGTTGTCATCCCGACGACAGGGGCGCTCTCGCCGGACTGGGCGAACCGTCGCTACAAGCCGGAGTCGCTCTGGGCCTACCAGCCGGTGAAGAAACAAGACCCTCCCAGTGAGGGGCATCCCATCGACGCGTGGATCGCAGAACGTTTGCCGGAGGGGGTGGATCCCGCGCCGGAGGCGGATGCCCGCACCCTGATCCGCCGTGTCACCTTTGATCTCACCGGTCTTCCGCCGACTCCGGAGGAGGTGGCGGCGTTTGAGAACGCCTGGGCAAATGAGCCGGCCAGGCCCGACACCTGGCTGCGTCTGATCGATCGTCTGCTCGCCAGCCCGCACTACGGCGAGCGCATGGCGCGGCACTGGCTCGATGTCGTGCGCTACGCCGACAGCAGCGGTTTCGCCAACGACTACGAGCGCGGCAACGCCTGGCGCTACCGCGATTACGTGGTGCGCAGCTTCAATGCCGACAAGCCCTATGACCGCTTCATTGTCGAGCAGGTCGCCGGCGATGAACTCGCGCTGGAGGATCCGGAGATGCTCGTGGCCACCGGCTTCCTGCGCATGGGCCCCTGGGAACTGACCGGCATGGAGGTGGCGAAGATCGCCCGCCAGCGTTTTCTTGACGACGTCACCAACAGCGTCGGCGAAACCTTTCTCGCCCACTCACTGCAGTGCGCGCGCTGCCATGACCACAAGTTCGATCCGGTGCCGACGCACGACTACTACGCCATCCAGGCCTGCTTTGCCACGACCCAGCTTGCCGAGCGGCCCGCGGCGTTTTTGCCGGTGGAAAACACCGCCGGCTTTGAGGAGAAACGCCTCCTCGAAGCGCGCCGTGCCGAACACCTGGCCGTGCTCGCGCAGCTCGATGAAAAACTGCTCGCCAACGCGCAGGCGTGGCTGGTCGAACGCGGGCTGGATACCGCCGCATGGAATGCCGCGGTGGCGCAGGCGCGCGCGAACGGCGGTCGCAATCCGCAGCGAGGTTTCCCCGATGTTTTTGGTTCGGCGCGCCAGATCCTCGCGCGGCAGGGTGTGCCAGAGGAGCGTTATCCGCCGAAGCTGGTCGGCTTCGAGCCGGCCGACTACGGCAACGAACGGGTCGCCCGCAAGGGCCTGGAGCGCCTGCGCTGGGAACTCGAACGCTACGAACCCTTTGCCTTCTCGGTCTACAACGGGCGCACACCGTCGATGGTCACGGTTTACCAACCTCTAAGGGTGCCTGGCGATCGTCTCAAAAGCGGTGAACTCGAGCAAACCGCGATCCTAGGCGGTGGCGATCCGTTTTCGCCGACGACAGCGGTGCGCACGGGGGCACTGACGGTGCTCGCCGCCACCGCGGAACTGTCGTTTGAGGGTGTCAATGCCATGGAGGGCCGGCGCCTGCGTTTGGCGCAGTGGATCGCCCGGCCCGACAACCCGCTGACGATGCGCGCCATCGTCAACCGCGTCTGGCTCTGGCATTTCGGCCGCGCCCTGGCGGGCAATCCGAACAACTTTGGCAGCACTGGCAAACCGCCGACGCATCCGGAATTGCTCGACTGGCTGGCGGCGACCTTTGTCGAGCAGGGCCAGTCCTTCAAACAGCTGCATCGCCTGATCCTGTCGAGCGCCGCGTATCGGAGGAGCGCGTTTTGGCAAGGGAGCGCGGACACTCCTGTCCGCACTGTCGACTCAAGAGGCGAAGCCGCCAAGGCAACGAAAACGGTCGGCAGTGCCCGCGCTCCCGTCTCGCGCGAGGCCCTGGAGGCGAGCTATGCCGTGTTCAAGCCGCGTCGCCTGACAGCCGAGGAACTGCGCGACGCCATGCTGAACGTCAGTGGTGAATGGAACCCCGTGCTCGGCGGCATCCCCAACCGGCCGGAGATTCACCCCGAGGTGGCGTTGCAGCCGCGCCAGGTCATGGGCACCTTCGCCGCCGCCTGGGTGCCGAACCCGCTGCCCGCGCAGCGCCATCGTCGCAGCCTCTACGCACTGAAGATCCGCGGCCTGCGCGATCCCTTTCTGGAGGTTTTCAACGAGCCCGGCCCGGACTTCTCCTGCGAGGCGCGCGAGGTCTCAACCGTGACGCCGCAGGTCTTCAGCCTGTTCAACGGCCAAGCCGTGCACGCCCGCGCGCTGGCCCTCGCCAACCGCGTCTTGAAGTCAACCTCCACTCCCGAGGCCGCGCTCGACCGCTTGTTCGCGCTTTGTTTCGGCCGCGCGCCGAACGCCGGGGAGAGGCGCGACTGCCTCGCCCACTGGCGGCGCCAGGAGATCGGGCACGCCGCCGCACCCGCGCCGGCCATGCCCGCGCCGCCGCGCCGGATCCGCCGCGACGCGGTCGAGGAAAACACCGGGGAAAAGTTCCACTTCGAGGAGACCCTGCACGGTGCCGAGGCCTTCGTGCCGGACCTGCAGCCCGCCGACGTCGACGCCCGCACGCGCGCCCTGGCGGATGTCGCCCTGGTCCTGCTGAATTCGAACGAGTTCGCTTATCTCGATTGATTGGCGCAGGGGAAGGCGCAGGTTGCGTGATCATGCCGACTGCCGCCAAAGATGCCGATGCCGAACTGCGCCAGAATGCCTGGATCGGTGATGCCGTTCTCGAACTCTACGTCCGCAGCTGGGTGCTCGACCGGCAGGGCGGGGTCGATGCCGAGATGAAAACGCGCTTCACCTGCAACCAGTTCCTCAACTGCATCGGCCATCCCACGCGGGTCGAGGCGGGCATCGGCGTCATCTACCGGGATCAGGGGCTGCAGGCCGCCTTCGTCTGGATCCGCGAGCACCTCGAGCCACTCTTTCTCAAGCAGGAGTCGACCCGGCGGCGGGGCAAGGCAGGCTAAGGCGAAGCTGCGTGCCGCGTCCTTCCGGGCCGGGCAGCCATTCGGCCTGAGCGCCGATCTTCTGACAGCGCTCGCGGATGCCCATGCAGCCAAAGTGGCCCGGCCGCGCTTCGATGGCGCCCGGCGGCAGGCCGCGGCCGTCGTCGGTGACGGCGAGGACGAGGGTATCGTCCTCGCGACTCAGTTCGAGGTGAATCTCCGTCGCCGCGGCGTGTTTCAAGGCATTGGTCACCGCTTCCTGGGCGATCATGCGCAGGTGATGCACCACCGCCGCCGGCAGCGCCGGCACTGGGCCATCGATCCGCACCTGCAGCGCCGGCACACCGTCGCTCGGCAGGCGACGAACAATCTCCTCCAGCTCGGTGGCCAGGTCGAGACCGTCGGGGCGACCGGCCCGCAGGTCGGCGACCAGGTTGCGCGCCTCCGATTGCAGGCGGGCGACCAGGTGGCGCGAGGCGTCGAGAAGGCCACGCGCCTTGTCTTCCAGCGGCCGCGTCAGGGCGGCGTCGAGGCGCAGGTTCAGGCCGGCGAGTTCCTGCTCCAGGGTGTCGTGGAATTCGCGGGCAATGCGCTGGCGTTCCTCGAGGGTGGCCTGACGGGCGATGCGTTCGCTCAGGGCCGTCGCCTGGCGGGCGACCTGCCGGCGCAGCAGGCTGGTCCAGAGCAGCACCAGGGCGAGCAGGGCCGAGAGCAGGCCGATGGCGGCGACCAGACGTCCGGCCGTCCACCAGGACGGGGCTTTCAACAGGACTAAATCCTCGGGACCACGCAACAGCAGCATGACCCGCTCGGGCCGTGAGCGAAACCCGCGGTCGCGCGAGGTTTCCACCCGGCAGATGCCGGTGACGCGCACGCGGCTGCCGGGCTGAAGGGTGTCGAGCCCTTCGGAGTTTGCCACCCTCGCACGCAGGGTGAGGCCGCCGGCCAGCAGGCGCAGTTCCTGGCCGTCGGGCGTACGAAAGCGGTCGGCCAGTTCGGCTTCCAGCGTCACCAAATCGGCATCATGCGCGCCTTCCATGAGGTCGGCGGCATCGACGGCGACCGCCGGTGCGGCGTCGGCCTGTTCCTCGGCACGCACGAGCACGGCATCCATCAGACTGGCGCTGAAGCCCTCCATGTTCGAGAAACCGGCGACCTCGGCGAGCTGGCCGGGCTGGAGCAGGGCTGGCGTCACCAGGCGCACCGCCAATGCGGCCGGCCGCGGCGGTTCGGCGGGCTCCTTGGTCTCGCTGCCCGCAGGGCGCGGCGGTTCTTCCGCGGTCAGGTCGCGCAGGAAGACCTGGCCGTCGGGCAGGGCCGCGAGCACGGTGCCGGCGACCCGAACCCGGCGGCCGGAGGCGGGCGTGCGTTCGGGATCGAAACGAAGCAGGCGGGCGGCGCTGATGCGCGGGGTTTCGTCAAGGGGCGGTGCCGGCTCGAGGATTTCGAGGTCGGTCCAGGCACCGACCCGCAGGTGGGGAAAGACGAGCTGGCGGCGGTCATTGATGCCACCCGCGGCCAGCCCGGTGACGCGCAGTTTCGCATCGACCAGATCCAAGTCGGTGGGCGGGGCATCGACCCGCACTTCGAGCACACGGCTGCCGAGGGCGAGAAAGACGATCGTGCGGTTTTCCTCCTCGGCCAAGACCCGCCGGCCGACGCCCTCGACGACGACGCGCTGGTAATGATAGCGACCGGAAACAAGATCATCGTAGGCAGCGGCGGCGGCAGCGGGCGGGGCGCCGCGACCGGCCACCTCAAAGCGGTCGGCCTCGATGCCCGGCAGGTACAGCCCCGCCACGCTGCGGCCGCGCAAGCGCACGCGGTCGCCCGGGGCGAGCACGGCGGCAGCGGCAGGTTGGGTGCGGAAGAAGGTGCCGCCACTGGCATCCTGAACAAAGACCGTGCCCGAGGATTCGACCAGGCCGACCACGGCCTCGAGTTCGACCGGCACGCCGGTGGCGGCGGTATCGGCCGGCAGGGCGCGCACCTGTTCAGCGCGGGTGAGCGGTGCCTGGGCGGCAGCCTGGGCGGTGAGGCCAAGGCAGGCGAGCAGTAGGACGGCGCAAAGCTTCATCGCGATGCCCCACTTGACC
>JBIJBO010000135.1:0-10449 GCA_044345215.1 Prosthecobacter sp.
CCGCGCGCCGAGCCTGGCTGGACCGAGTTCATCCCGTTTGGCGATGTTTGGGCCGATGCCGGTGGCGCCCTGCATGTATCCTGTTATCAGGGGAGGCTGGCCGATCCGAAGCGGTCCTCCAAGATCCAGAGTTTTCGTTCCTGGCATTTTCGCAGCAGTGACGATGGCCGCAGCTGGCAGCCGGTGGCGATCATCGGCGCCCGCCACAACGAAACCCAGATCTTTCCACTCGGGCAGGGGCGCTGGCTGGCCGCGGCGCGGGTCGAGGCGATGGACGTCTTTCGCAGCGAGAACGACGGTCGTTCCTGGGGTGAGCCGGTGCGCGCGACGCAGCGCAACGAAATCAACGGGCACCTGCTGCGCCTGCAGGACGGTCGACTGCTGCTGACTTACGGTGTGCGCGTGGCCGGTCGTCACGGCGTGTGCGCCAGGTTCAGTGCCGATGACGGCCAGACCTGGGGACCTCACCTGCGGCTGGCGGTGAGCTACTCCAACGACTGCGGCTATCCGTCGAGCGTGCAACTCTCCGACGGCCGCATCGTTACCGCCTACTACAGTCGCAATGCTCCGGAGCATCCCGGCTACCACATGGGCACGGCGATTTGGCGGCCGTGAGGCTCACTTCAATTTGGCAAGGCGTTCGCGCGTCCAGGTCAGGCCCTGCTGGATGGTGGGGTCGCCCGGTACCAGCGCGGCGAGTTTCCGCCAGTGTTCGAGCGCCGCGGTGAAGGCATTTTTGGCCTCGGCTGTCTGCCGGAGGCTCTGGTGGATGTGGCCGAGTGCGCCCTGCATTTGTGCCAGCTGCATCTCGGTGTTGTGACGTTCCTGGGGGAGGCCGGTGCCCTCTGCGTCGGCCAGCAGGTTGGTCGTTCCCGCAATCGCCTGCTCCAGGATGGGTAGTGCGGCTTCCGGCTTGCCAAGGTCGGTCATGAGTTCGGCATACTCGCCGCGCAGGCGTGCCTGCAGGGCGCGCAGACGGCGGTTGTCGGCCTCGTCGGCCAGGATCTCGTTCACCAGTTCGATGGCATCCTGCTTTTTTCTCACGGCGGCCTCGTGGTTGCCGAGGTCGCGCTCCAGCAGCGAAATGGTGCCGTAGTTGCGGGCAAGCAGGTGTTTCACATCGGCCCACGCGGTGTCCAGGCGATGGAGCTCGAGCAGGACCGTGACGGCCTGGTCATGGGCCTCGCGCGCGTCCTTGGCGCCGACCTGGCGGGCGATGAGTTCGGCAAGCTCCGTGTAGGCTTCGGCCAGCAGCAGGGCCCGGTCCTGATGGCGAGGGGAATCGCCGGAAACCAGGCGCGCCATTTCGGATACGGCCCCCAGCAGGGTGTCCAAGGCTTCACGCGTCTGGCCGGCATCGCGTTGGACCAGACCCTCGGCGAAGTGGGCGCGTGCCAGCAGGAAGTTGTCCCCGGGCAGGGCACTCGGGGCGAGTTGACGGGCGTCGAGCGTTTCGCGCACCCTGGCAAGGGCCTTGCGCGCTTCGTTCAGCGAGCCTTGCTGTCGATGAATGAGGCCAAGCTGCAACCAAGTCTGTGCCGCCTCCTGCCGGGCCACCCGGTTGGCCGGATCCGCGCTCACGCCCTCGCCAAGGCTTTGGGCGGCTTCGCGCAGCCGCTCGAGGGCGACGGCAGTTTCAGAGCGGCGCTCGTGCAGTTCCGCGAGCAGCAGGCAGTTGCGTCCCTGCCAGGTGTGGATGAGGTCAGGGGCCACGCCGGCCGGTGGCTGGAGCAGCAGCGTCTCGCCCTGGCTGCGCGCCTTTTCCAGGAACACGCGGGCCTGCTCCGGCTCGCGCAGGCGCAGGTGAATGCGTCCGAGGTTCGCGTAGGTGCGCATTCGTTCATGGCCGAGCGCGGGATCGGTTTCCAGGGTTGTCAGGTTGGCCAGGCAAAAGCGCAGAGCATCGTCCAGCTGACTGCGCAGAATTCCCGACTCCGGTTCGTTGCCTGCGGGCAACTCGAGCAGCAGGGTGAGAAACTCATCGACCGCCGCCTGGGCCTTGCCGCGCCGGGCTTCGGTCGCACGCAGTTCGGCACCCAACCGCGCAAGTTCGGTGGTCGAGTCACGCAGGCTCTGTTCCTGGCGGTGAAGGCTGGCGCGCAGGTCGGCGAGTTCCTCTCGATCCCTTTGTGCGGTCTGACGGGTCCGGTGAAACACCAGCAGGCTGATTGCGCCTCCGCTCACGATCAGGCCGGCTAGGACGGCGCTGAGGATTTGCAGCAGAAGCAGATGCCGCTTCAGGGTGCGGCGTTCCAAAGTTACCCCGTCGCGACTCGCCTCGATCTGGCGGTCTGCCTCCAGAGCTTCGAACTCGCGCAGCACTTCGCGCATGTCGGCCCATCGGGCGGCGGGGTTGAGGTCGAGGCAGCGCTCGAGGATGTGGCGCCGGCGTTCCTCCCACTTGTCGATCGCAGGCGCTGGCCAGTCGATCTTGGGTTGGGCGCGCACGGCAGCCAGCAGCGCGGCCTGATCGATCTTGCCACCCAGTCCGGCAGCGGTCTTTTCCACGAACCGGGCTTTTTGCGCCGTCCAGGCGTCGGCGCCGCGCGGCAACCGGCCGGTGAGCAAGCGGTAGGCAAGCACTCCGAAGCTGTAAACATCCGCTATCGCGCCCCGGCCCTGAAACACCAGTTCCGGGCTCTCCGCCTGTTCGGGGGCGAGATGCAGGAAGTGATCGGTCAGTTCAACTCGGTGAACACCGCCCACCCAGCCCTGGCCGAGGTCGGTGAGGCGCGCGGTTTCGGGCGGTCCGGCCTCAAGAAAGACATTGGCCGGTCTCAGGTTGCCATGGCAGAGGCCGTGGCGGTGCAGCCAGGCCAGGGCTTCGGCGATGGGATGCAGGAGCTTCCAGGCGCGTCCTGGATCGATGCCCGTTGTGCAGAGCGATTCGAGCGTCGGCGTGTGCCAGCGGCGCTGGCCGTCGCCGTCGTGCTCCAAACGCCCCACCAGCGGCAGGGTCAGCCGGCAGGGGCCGCTGCCGAGTTCAAAGCGCTCCACCGCCAGGATACTGGGATGTGGTGGCAGCGTGGCCAGTCGTTTCAGCGTGGTCTCGAGGGCTCGCCGGTTCACCGACAGGGGGGAGAACAGCTTCACCGCACAGGCGCGGCCGTTGTCGAGGGCGCGGAAGACCTCGCCACAGCTGCCGACCCCCAGGCACTCCTGCAAATGCAGGTCACTGCGGTCCGGCGTGCTCATGCAGTGGGCGCGAGGTTGGGCATCGGGGCTCCGGGGGTGGCAACAGGGTGGCGGTCCCCTGCGGCGGGGTCAAGTGAGGTGTTGGACGGTCGTGGCGTTCAGAGTGTTCAGTGGGGGAGGACTTTTCCCGCCCCCTCCGCGAAGACCCAGGCCCCGAAATGCGTTGAAAGGCTTCCTCATGCCCCGCCTGCTTTCCTTCTGTCTCTGCCTTGCCCTGCCTCTCGCCGCCCAGGTGGGGCCCGCCACGCCACCCGCGCCGGTGTTGCGCCTTAAAGCTTCGCTCGAGCGCGGCGATGCGCTGTACCGACCCGGTGAGACGGCCGTCTTTCTGCTGGAGGCCAGCGAGGCGGGGCAACCGGTTGGGGATTTGACGGTCCAATGTGTGCTGTCGAAGGATGGCATCGAGCCCCGGCCGCCGGTGCAGGTGCGCCTGCGCGATGGCAAGGGCCGTCTTGAAGGAAAACTCGGCGAGCCGGGTTTCCTGCTGCTGCGCGCCACCGCGGGCAAGGCCTCGGCCCTGGCGGCCGCGGGTTTTGATCCCCAGGCCATCCGCCCGAGCCTGCCGGTGCCGGAGGATTTCGACGCCTTCTGGTCGGCGCAGAAGGTCGCTCTCTCGGCGGTGGAACCGTTGGCGGAACTGGTGCCCGTGCCAGCCCCAGCCGCTGCCGTCAATACGCACCCGCGGTTAAACTGGAGTGTTTCGACGTGAAAGTGGCCTGTCTGGGGGTGCCGGTGTCAGGTTACCTGAGCCGCCCTGCGGGGGCGCGTCCGGGCAGCCTGCCGGCGGTGCTCACCGTCCATGGTGCCGGGGTGCGCAGTTCCAGCCTGGCGGGCAGTGCCTCTTGGGCGGCGAAGGAGGGCGGCATGCTGGCGCTCGACATCAACGCGCATGGTCTGCCCAACGGGCGGCCCGACGCCTTTTACGAGGCTCAGGCAGCCGGGGAACTCAAGGATTACCGCTACGCCGGACGCATGGAGCGGCAGCAAAACTATTTCACCGGCATGTTCCTGCGCGTGGTTCGCGCCATCGACTTCCTGGCTGCGCAGCCGCAATGGGACGGTCGCACCCTCATCGTCTATGGCTCCAGCCAGGGCGGCTATCAGGCCCTTGCCGCCGCCGGTCTCGACGAGCGCGTCAGTTTCATTTGCGCCGGTGTGCCGGCGGGCTGTGATCACAGCGGTGCCGTCGTCGGCCGCGTCAATGGCTGGCCCAAATTGGTTCCGGCGGCTGCCGACGGTCGTCCCGACCCGGCGGTGCAACAGACCGCGCGCTACCTCGATGCCGTCAATTTTGCCACGCGCGCCCGCTGCCAGGGGGCCGCGGTAACGGTGGGCTACATCGACCTGACCTGTCCGCCCTCCAGTGTCATGGCCGCCTACAATGCCTTGCCGGTGGCCAAGCGGCTCCATGTCGACGTGCTGGCCGGTCACACCAACACCCCGGGGGCGATCCGCTTCATGCAGGAGGCCGCGCTCGAGCATGTTCGCAGTCAGCGGCGCTGAGAAGTCGGATCATCACGCGTCGCCTCAGCCTGCGGCGGCGAATGGCTTCAAGAGCGCCGGCGCAGGCGCAGGATCAGCAGGGCCAGGGCAAGGCTGCCCAGAAACCACCATGGCCAGAGCTGCAGGCTGGCGGCAAAGATGCCCGGATTCTCGGCCGGCAGCTGCAGGCGCTCCTGCAGCCAGGCCGTGTGCCAGCCGAACAGCAGGGTGAGCAGGCCGTAGGCGAGGTTGGTGGCAAGGCCGCGAAAGCTGAGCACGGTGGCCCGGTGTGCGGAGTCGGCAGCGGCGTTGAGGTGGTGCGACAGAAAAAACTGCAGGAAGCGCATGGCCACCATGAGCGGCAGGATCAGGGCAATGCCAGCCCAGCCCGGCTGGGGGTGGGCGACGCCGAGCAGTCCCGCCAGAGTCAGGGCGGCGACGAAGAGGAAGTGGTCGCGCTCCCGACCGTGCCGCGTCATCCGTTCCATCAGTCCGGCACTGGCGAGGCCGAGCAGGGATGCGACCGTGCCAATGACGCCATACCAGGCTTCGTTGATGCCGACCAAGCGGTAGAAGTTGCTGGCGACGGTGAGGAAGAGGCGAATGATGCTGTCGAAGACGATGGCAAGGACGAGCAGGCGAAAGGCCGCTTCATGGCGCCAGATCCAGGCGCCGGTGGCGATCATGCCACGCATCGCCCGCGCCGATTCCTGGGTCCAGGAGCCGCCTGCAGCGGGCGGCGGCGAGGGTTCGGTGAGGCGCAGGGCCACTCCCAGGCAGCCGAAGGCTGCAAAGAGGTTGAGCAGCAGGGGCAGCTTCATTGTCCATGCGCGCTCCAGGGGCGGCAGGCCAAGGCCGTTGAGCAGGGTGAGCACACGCTCGTGGTCGTAGAGCAGGCCGCCACTGATCGAGGAGACGATGAAACCCAGTGCCATCAGTCGGCTCAGCCGTGCCATGACCGCCGGCCACTGCCGGGTGCGTTCTGAACTGGCGAGGCTGTCGTAGGCGAGAGCTTCGTCGGCACCGCTGGCACAGGCCTCGGCGGTGCCGCTGAGAATGCGGTTGACCACGAACATCCAGAACACCAGATCGTGCCGGCCCGGCGGCATCAGGCAGAGCAGGGCCATTTCGGCGACCATCAAGGCCCCGGACGCGACCACGAGGGGACGGCGACCGAAGCGGTCGGCGAGCGCGCCCGAGGGGACTTCCAGCAGGACGATGGTGAGTGCCCAGATGACGTTGAGCGCCGCAAACTCGCCAAGGCTGAGGCCGAGGTCGAGAAAAAGGATCGTGTAGACCGGGTAGTAGAAGCGACAGTTGAACAGCAGCCGGAACGCCAGGAAGAGGCGGACGTTGGAGGGCATGCGCTTGGTCAACGGCCGCGGCGCTCAGCCGTGGCGGTCCTTGAAGGTCAGCTCCGCGATGCCGGATTTGTCGAGCCCGCCAAGACCGAGGGCGACCATGCGGTCATACTGGGCCTGCGTGGCGCTGTTGAGCGGCAGGTTCAGGCCGGCTTCGGAGGCGAGACCGGCGGCGATGCCGCTGTCCTTGGCGGCGTGTTCGGCGGAGAACCAGCAGTCGTGCTCACGCGCGACCATGTCGGCGCCATCGGTCTCCAGGACCCGGCTGTTGGCGCCGGTCTGGCTGAACACCTCGCGAATCATGTCGAGGTCATGTCCGAGTGCGGCGGCGAGACCGAGGCCCTCGGCCAGGCCGGCGGTGTTGATGTTCATTACCATGTTGACCAGGGCCTTGACCTCGGCGGCGCGTCCCATGGCGCCAACGTGGCGACGGTTGACGCTCATCTGCTCAAGCAGTGGCAGCACGCGCTGGTAGACGTTTTCCTCGCCGCCGATCATCAGGTAGAGCTTGCCCTCGCGAGCGTGGCTGATCGAGGAGGCCATGGCGGCTTCCAGGCAGTCGGCACCGGCCGCGCGGGCGGCGGCATCGACCCGGCGGTGGATGGCGGGCGACAGAGTGGCGCAGTTGATGAAGGTGCGACCCGCGGCACCCTGCAGCAGGTTATCGTCCGCCTGGAAGAAAATGTCTCCCATGGCGGCATCGTTGGTGACCACTGTGAAGATCAAGTCGGCGGCGGCGGTGACTTCGTGGAGGCTGGCGGGCGCGGCGCATCCGAGTTCGGTGGCGAGGCTTTCCGCGATCGGGCGGTGGGCGTCGAACACGGCGGTGATGCGGTGGCCGCAGTCCTTCAGGCGCCGGGCCATGTTGGCTCCCATGCGTCCAACTCCGACAAAGGCAATGTTCTGGCTGCTCATGGTGATCAAATCAGGGGTGAATTGCCAATCTGGCGACGCCTGTGGGGGGTGCAAGCGCGAACGGCTCAGGGGCGCAATTCGCCGAGGCGCAGGTTTTTCTCGATCTGCACCGTGCCGGCCTCGTCGACGATGCGCAGACGCAGGGCCGGGTTGGCGGCCTGCCAGTCGATGTCCAGGGTGCCGACGTTGGGTAGGTGGAAGGTCTTTGGCAGCGAGCGATGGGCGTTGGGCGTCGGCGTGCCGCGCGGGTGAACCTGAGTCATCGAACTGGCAGTGAGATCGTGCAGCGGGTAGGGGACATCCGCGGTCAGGGTCGAGAACTCGCACCAGTGGCGGTCGCCACTCAGGAAAAGCACTCCATCGGCCCGGGTGCGGCGGATCAGTTCGATCAGCCGGCGCTGCTCGCGGGGAAAGTTGGCCCAGCTCTCGCTGCCGCTGGCGGCGGCGGCAAACTGAATGCTGGAGGCGATCAGGCGCAGGCGCGCCGGCTGGCGCAGCTGTTCCTCCAGCCAGCGCCACTGCGCCTCGCCGAGCAGGGTCGCCGCCGGATCGTCATTCGGCACCGCGCTGCCCCCGACGCCGGCCTGGTTTCTGGGCACGCGCTTGAGCGGGCTGCGGAAGTAGCGGGTGTCAAGCAGGATGACCTGCACCGACTGCCCGGCCGGGCCGAACACGCGTGCATCATAGACCCCCTCGCGCTGGCGCAGGTGGGAATCGGCTGGCACCTGCAGCCAGTCGAGAAATTCCCGCTGGGCCTCGCGCCGCTTCGGGTAGTCGGCCCCGCCGTCATTGACGCCAAAATCGTGGTCATCCCAGGTGGCGAGCACGGGGGCGCGCTTGAGCAGGCCGCGGTGGAAGCGACTGTTCGCCAGTCCGCGGTACCTGGCCCGCATGACGCCCATGTCCTCGGTGTCGGCATAGATGTTGTCGCCGAGGTAGAGAAACAGGTCCAGGGGCAGCGTCAGGGTGCGGTCAAGCATGGGGTGATCGGTCTTGTCAAGACAGGAGCCGAAGACGATGTGGCGGAGCGGGGTTTCCGCCGTGGCGGTGGCCAGAAGCAGCAGAGGCGGGAGCAGGCGCGCGAGCATGCCCAAACCAACGTCGGCGGCCCTGCCGATCCTCGCGCTTTTGTCGTCGCGCCCCCCTGCCAAAATGCTTGACCCCGGACGCCAAAGGCGCTTACTGCGCGGCGAGGCTTGCCCCGACCCGAACCCATGACCGCCCTCTTGCCGCAGCACCATCGCCTTGGACGCTTCCCGGGGGTGCTGGCTCTGACACTGCTCATGGCTTTGCTGCTGCCAGGCGTGGCACGCGCCTTCGACACGGTGGTTCTCGACGCCGGCCACGGCGATCAAGACCGCGGGGCCTCCATCGGCTACGTCTATGAAAAGCATCTTTGTCTCGACACGGCGCGCCGCGTCGAGCGTCTGCTCAAGCAGGCCGGCTTTCGTGTCATCATGACGCGCAGCACCGATGTCTTCATCCCTCTGCAGCAACGTGCCGACTACGGCAACAGCCGCGGCAACGCGATCTTCGTCAGCCTTCATTACAATTACAGCCGCGGCGGCACGGGACATGGCATTGAGACGTTCTATCATTTCGACGGCAGCTACACCCTCGCCGCCTACATCCAGGCCTACCTGCTGCAGTCGACCGGCCTCACCAACCGCGGGGTCAAACACGCGAGTTACTTCGTCATCCGCAAGACCACCCGCAACCCGGCCGTGCTGGTGGAATGCGGTTTTGTCAGCAACTCCGCCGAGCGCGCAAAAATGATGAACGGGGATTTCCGCGCCCGCATCGCCGAGGGCATCGCCCAGGGAATTGTCGCCTACAAACGCGCCCGCTGATTTTTCCACCATGCTCGTCACGTGCCGGCAGATGCAGGAGGCCGAGGCGCGTGCCTTTGCCAGCGGCGTCGATGCCGCCGCCCTCATGGAGCGGGCTGGTTGCGGCATTGCCCGCGTCATTCGCCAGTTTTTTCCCGTGCCTGGCACGTTGCGACTCTACCTCGGCACGGGCAACAATGCCGGCGATGCCCTGGTTGCCGGTCGCGAACTGCATGCTGCGGGCTGGCGCCTGCAGGCCCGATGTGCGCGGGAGCCGGGCGCCTTCAAGCCCCTGCCGGCCCGACACTTGGCGAAACTGGCTCGCGTGATCGAGCCAGCCGCGGACAGCGGCTGGATGGAGGGGCCGATCGTCTGTCTCGACGGCTTGCTGGGCGTGGGTGCCAGCGGTCCGCTGCGTCCGGAGTTGGCCGCCCTTGCCACGGAAATGAACCGACTGCGCCTGCAGCAGGGCGCCAGTACGGTGGCCATGGATCTGCCCTCCGGGCTGGATGGCGACACCGGCATTCCGGCCGAAGACACCGTGGTCGCCGATCTCACGGTCACGGTCGCGGCGTTGAAGCGCGGCCTCGTGGCCGATGCCGCCATCGACCACGTCGGCCGCCTGGCGCTGGTGCCGCTGCCGGAACTGCAGCCCTTTCTGCAGGGCGATTCAACAGCCGAACTGCTGACGCCAGACCTGCTGCGGCCCTGGCTGCCGCGGCGCCCCCACGACTGCCACAAGGGGCGGGCCGGACGCATTGGTGTGCTTGCCGGTTCGCCCGGGTTTTATGGGGCCGCCGAACTCGCCTGTCTGGGTGCCCTGCGCGCCGGCGCCGGTTTGGTGACCCTGCTGGTGCGTGATCCCGAGGCCTGCCGCGTTCTCGCCGCCCGTCTGCCGCCGGAAGTCATGGTGCGCCTGAGTGATGACGCCCTCGCCGCCGCCGAAGGCTTTGATGCGCTCGCCGTCGGGCCCGGGCTCGGGTTGGATCACGCCGAAGAGGTGGCGGAATTGTTGCGCACAGCGCGGGTCCCCGTGGTGATCGATGCCGATGCCCTCACCCTGCTGGCCAAGCTTGGACTGGAGCCGCTGCGTCATGCCGCCG
The DNA here is from genome assembly GCA_044345215.1 of Prosthecobacter sp. Taxonomy (GTDB): domain Bacteria; phylum Verrucomicrobiota; class Verrucomicrobiia; order Verrucomicrobiales; family Verrucomicrobiaceae; genus Prosthecobacter. The sequence goes on from JBIJBO010000135.1 coordinate 9,886, forward strand.
GTCCGCGCCTGCTGACGCCGCATCCCGGCGAAATGCGCCGGTTGGTGCCGACCCTCGGGGACCGCGCCGAATGTGCCCGGGCGTTTGCCGAGGCTCATCCGGGGCACACCCTCTTGCTCAAGGGGGCGCGCACGGTCGTGGCCTGTGCCGGCGAACCGCTGCGTTGCAACAGCACGGGGCACGCCGGCATGGCCACCGGCGGCATGGGCGATTTTCTCACCGGCGTGGCGGTCGCCCTGCTTGGCCAGGGACTGCCGCCGCCGCGCTCCGCCGGCCTCGCCGCCTGGCTGTGCGGTCGCGCCGCCGAAATCGCGGCTCTGAGGGCATCCGCGGAATCCGTGCTGCCGGTCGACCTCGCCCGCCACCTGGGGGCGGCCTGGCGACAACTGCGCGAGGGAACCTGTGCCTGAGGCCGGACGTGGCGTGGGTGGCGGCCTTGGGCGGCCTGGGGCGCGACAGCCGGCCGAATGGCGCCGTGCACCGGCAAAAACCGCGTTGCACGGTGCCCCGATGTCGCCTATCGATCCATCTCGTCTTTGACCATGAAAGCCCCCGCCTTCGCCG
>JBIJBO010000275.1:0-10366 GCA_044345215.1 Prosthecobacter sp.
CCTTGACCTGCACCAGCACGGTCGAGGCTGCCAGGGTGGTGCCGCCGGCGTTGGTCACGGCAACGCTGTAAACGCCCTTGGTGTTGAAATTGACCACCACCGTGCACTGCTCCGTTTTCGCACCCGATACGCCACCGCCGTCGATCAGGGGAACACCGTGGAGATACCACTGGTAGGAAAGCGTGCCGACACCGGTGGCGGCCACGTTCAGGGTCACCGACTGCCCGGGATCAAAGATGCCGGTGGCGGGGGTGCGGTTGGGGCCGAAGGTCACCACGGGCGGTGGCACATTGAATGGCAACGCATCCGCCTCGACAACCATGACCAGGCCTTGGGAGTTGAGCAGGCTGACGTCCCAAAGGAAATTGCCTCCGAGTTCGAACAGGTTCAAATCCGTGCCGGTTTCATTGCCGACGCGCAGACCCGGACCGACATTGAGGGCTCCGGCATAGGCACTGCCGTTGAAGAGACGGAAGATGTCGCCGGCCTTGGGCGTGTAGCCGTCGCTGGTGAGGGTGATCTGGCTGCCCACTCCCCATTGAATGGTGCCTCCGGCATGAACCATGTCATGCTGGGAGGAGGTCACCAGATGGCTGAGTGCGCTCGAGAAGCTGTCGCCGGCCGTCGTCACTCCGTTGCGCCAGGCGGCGTAGAGGGGATCGACCGAGTTGTCCGCCCGGACCGCGCTGAGTGCCCCGGGATTGTTGTAGGAGGGAGCACGAAGCTGCAGAAGCAGTTCGGAACCGCTGGAGAAGATCGCGCTGCCGTCGACAAAGAGGGTGCCAATCTCGGCGCCAGCAAGGTCGCCGGGACGCAGGGCTGCTCCGGCCTGCAGGGTCAGGTCGCCGCGCACCGTGCCGCTGCCGGCGATTCGGGCTCCCGACTGGACCTGCGTGCCGTCGGCGCCCAGGCGGCCCGTCGTGCCGATGCCATTTCTTCCCACCTGCAGGATGCCGGCAGCCACCGTGGTGCCGCCGGTGTAATCATTGTCCAGCGTGAGGGTCGCCCAGCCCTCTCCATCCTTGACGAGGCTCAGAGCGGCGCTCGGCTGCCGGGTGTTGGCACCCGGCGCCAGGAACTCGCTGTTGAGGGTGCCGTTGCGGAAGAAGGCGTCCCAGGCCACCTCATTGGCGGAGGGTGTGCCCTGATGAATGCTCAGCATGCCCGGCGTGGATGCGGCGTTTTCGATGATTTCCGAACTTGCGTCGGCGGTCGCCGAGAGTGTGCCGGCGTCCCCGAAGAAGGCACCGTTGCCTCCCTGGGTGAAGAGCGCGCCAATGCTGACGCTGCGTCCGCCCGCCTGCAGGATGGAGTTGAAGTTCATGGTCACCTCGTTGGCGGCGGTGAGCGCCTGGTTGTGGCCGAGGCGCAGGATCGCGGTGGAATCCTGGTTGTAGACCAGGTTGTTGCTGATGGTCACGTCGCCGGTCCAGGCGGAGTTGTCGCCGTTGAGCACTGCGTAGCCGTAGGTGCGGCCCGAGGTCAGGTTGTTGACGGCGGTGTCCGTGTCATCGCCCTGCACGAGCAGGTTGCCGCTCGTCGACACACCATCGCGGAAGCGACCATTGAAATTCACGTAGGCGTGTTCACCGCCGTTGCTGATGGCCACGTCGCGCACCAGAAGGACCAGGTTGTCATTGAGGGTGACGTCACCGTGGAAACTGACACGGTTGCCGTTGGAAAGGTTGTCGGTGCCGAGACGCTTCGTCTGTTGCGGATTGTACACGACGTCGATGTTGTGGAAGACGTCCATGACCCAGCTGCCGTTGACGCTGTCGGGGTTCTGAATGAGCACCTCGGCAATTCCCTGACGGTCGGTGTCACCGAGGGTGATCCGGCGACCGCCCTCGTAGCCGGTGCCCAAAGCATCCGCCTGGTTGGCGGCATAGACACTGCCCTCACGCACCACGAGGCCGCCGGTCCAGTCGGGGCTGTTGGTGCGGAAGTGCAGCTGCCCGGCGCCATCCTTGACGATGTCGCCGGAACCGGTGAGATAACCGCCGCTGTTGCCGAGACGCAGTGTGGCGTTGTTGGTGACCGTAAAGTTTGTCGTGCCATTCACCTGGGTGATGCCGTTCAGGTTGAGCGGACGGCGGTTGCCCAGATTGAACTGGCCGTTGAGCACGCCCACGGCCGCGAGGTTGGCGTTGACGTCGAGCAATCCACCATAGGTGAACGTGTTGCCGCCCTCGAAGACAAAATGCTCTTCAATCGCCCATTCGCCACCGTTGTTGCCGTTGCCCAGGAACAGCTGGGCATTGGTGCCCTGACGGAAAATGGTGCCGTCCACCAACGAGCGGTTGGTGCCGAACAGGGATGTGGTGCCGGCACCGGCATCACCGACGTCGACCAGGCCGATCAGCGTGCCCTGGCGAACGTCCAGGAGGCCCTGGAAGCTGCCGTTGGCACCGACCAGGGTCAGAGCCCCCTGCCCCGTCTTGACCAGGTCGCCGCGATACACATCCTGTGAAACGATGGAGGCCTGCGTGCCGGTCAGGGCGTCGCCCACAAATAGATTGGCGTCCGGGTTGACCACATCAATCACACCCCCGCCGCCCTCCAGACGAATGCCGCGATTCTGCAGCGAGGCGGTGCCGCCGGTCCAGCGCAGAGCGCCGCCATTGAGCGTGATTCGATCATTCTGGACGGCTTGAGGATTCAGGCCAAGGGCGGAGATGTCGCCCATTTCGAGGACCGCACCAGTGATGATGGTGCGGCCATCGTAGGTATTGCCGGGATTGAACCGCACCGTGCCGGTGGTGCCATACTGACCTTGTCCTGTGGTCAAAGGACCGGCGATGACGGCGTTGACCGTGCCAGTGATCCTGCTGGCCACATTCAGCGTTCCCAAGCCGTATTGGTGGAAGACCAGCTCGGGGGTGGCCGTGGACAGGTTGACGCCGTTGGCCGTCGCCGTGGCATTTTTGGACAGGGTGATCGAGGTCTCGGTAAAGCCTGCGACGACCGTGCCGGCAGGAATGCCGTTGCCGGAGACCGGCATGCCGACGCGAAGACCGGACGTGGAGGACACATTGTTGATGACATTGCCGTTCTCCGTGGTGTCACCTGCGTAGCCAAGGCTGTAGCCGCTGAGGGAACCGCCAGTGATGGCCTTGTTGGCCGAACCCGTGTTGCTGCTGACCAGAATACCGCCGGCCACGCCGATGCCACCCGAGAGCGAGAGCGTTCGTCCCGTGCCAATCGCCACCTCCGAGGGAGTTGCCGTGTCAAAGCGCAGGGTGCTGATTTCATGGTCCAAGGCCAGGGTGCCGGAAAATCCGAGACCGCTCTCCGAGACGTTCATGCCCAGGCCCCAGTTGCCGGGCTGATTTTCCAGTTCGGCCGCGGTGCGGATGCCGGAGAAGGAATTGATGGCGGTGGAGCCTGTCCCGGCTACGTTGTATGCGAAATCAACGGCGGTGCGCGGCACCGTGCCAAACGTGGCCCATGGAATGGCACCGCCCTTCTGCAGGGCGGTCGTGGCTGTGTTGAAATTGAGGTTGATGAGTGGTGTGCCACTTCCATTGCTCCACGCCACCAGGTTGACAGTGGCTCCCGAGGCACGCGTCAGGGTCGCCGCACTGTTGTTGTCGTTGTTTTGACCGAGGTTGATGGTCATGTTGCGACCGCTGCGCGCCTCGGCAATGACTTCGGTGCCACCACTGCGAAGTTGCAGCAGGTTGTTTGTGCCGTTGGTGAAGGCATAATTCACGGCTGTGTTGGCGGTCAGGTTCGCCTGCACCTGGAGCACACCTCCGCCGAGAATGGCGTCGGCTGCCCCTAGGCGCGGGCGGTTCTGACCGCTATGATCGAGAACCAGAACACCGCCGCTGAGCTCGAAGCTGGAGTTACCGTCGGCCGCCCGGGTGCTGTTGGACAGAATGACCGTGCCCCGCCCAATCTTGGCAAAACCGATATCGTTGAGCGACGTCGCGGTGCCCGGGTTGCCCTGGATGACCATGTTGATGTTCACCGTGCCGCCGGCCGCCGCATAAGCGCGAACGGGAGCCGGAGTCCCCCCCGAAGCTGGATTGCTAATGGTGAGAATACCGGTCGAGGCCGGTGTGCCAAACAAAACGGTGCCGCTGGTGTTGAGCCCCCCGACGTATTTTGCACCGTTGCCCGTGGCACTCCAGGTGGACATGTTGAAATGCTGGTCCGGCCGGGTCAGGAACAGGGCTCCCACCCCCATGGTGAATCCCTGCTGAGTCGCACCGGTGTTCAGGCTGAAGGTGGTGTTCGTGGAGTCGGCACCGGGAATCCGGCCGATCGCAGTGTTGGTCCAGAAGCCCGTGCCATCGTTGCCGGCTGCCGTCGGATCGTATTCAATGATCATGTTGCCGTTGGCGAGGGTGATGCGCCCCACCGCGTTGTATTGCCGCTCAAGGCTGAAGACGGTATCGAGCGAACCGGCCAGGTTGACGCGCAGAACCTCATTCTGGTTGGTGCGCGTGCCGGGCACGCTGGGCAGGGTCGAGACGACATCGGGAATGGGCACCGCGCGGCCGGTGACCGGATCCATCTTGTCGCCAAAAACGCCGCGGAAGACCATGACGTTGGTTCCGGCGTCCACCTGAACAATGCGCGACAGCGTGGCGTTGGCGTTGTGGGTGATCGGGGTGTCACCCCCGTAAACATCCCCCATGAGGATGCTGGTCGCGGCGTTGGCGGTGGAGATGCGCGGCAGGTGCGTGACCATGCCGGCAAGGTCGACATTGTCGATGGTGACGTTGCTATACCAGCGGGTCGTATCATTGTCGACGCGCATGGCCTGTATGTCGCCAGCCACCTTCTTGACCAGGATGTTTTCGAAGGCGGCGGGTGTGCCGACCTGAATGCCGTTGCCGCTGTTCAAGCCGCCCAAACCTTCCAAAACGACACCATTGCCGGCACCACCGGCCCCAAGGGCCTGTCGACCGTTGCGCAGGAACAGCGTGCCGTCGGAAATCGTGGTGAGTCCCGTGAAGGTGTTGGCACCATCAAGGACCACCTGCCCCGCACCGGTCTTGATCAAACCGCCGGAACCGGCGATCGCCGAACGGATTTCAAAGTTGCCAAACACTGCCTGGCCGTCGGTGAAGCGGACCATGCCGTTCTGGTTGTTGATGATGGCCTCGCGCCGCCCGAAATTCAGGGTTCCACCGACGGTCAAGGTCGCCAGGCTCGTCGCATTGCCGGCCGTGAAGTACGCGCTGCTGACCATGCCGGAGCTGATGTTGAGCGTTCCGTCCAGATAAAGCTGGATGTTGTGCGCGCCCACGTAGCTGGTCAGGGTCGTGCCGTTGTTCACACCCGTGCCGCCGCCATTGTGGTCATTGACCGGCCCGAAGCGCAGGGAGTTGATGGTGAGGTTCTCGCGCAGACGCGTGAAAGTCTCGACCAGATTGACATTCTGGCCGCCGGAGCCGTTGAGCGCGTCAAGCATGCCGTCGGCTGGGGTGAAATACTCCGACGCATCAAGCGGCCGCAGGCTGCCGCCATCATAGGTCATGAAGTGCGATCCCGCCATGTTCTGCAGGTTTCTGCCCTGGTTGTAGAGATCGGAGGCGTTCGCGTTGTTGAAGCCCAGGTCGCGCAGATCCTGGAGCTGGGTGTGCGGAATGATGCCGCCCAAAAGACCCACAAAGATTCCCCGGTTCGTTGCCTGGGTGCCGGTCCCCACCTGGGTCAGACCAGCGGTGCTGTTGAGCTGGACGCGCACCGTGTCAGGTCCGCTGACCGTGCCGAAGGTCGAACTCGAGTCGAGGTTGCGCAGGGTCAAGACCGATCCCGCCGAACGATTGATGCGCCCGAGGGTGAGCGTCATCGAGGTGCCGTCCTGGGTCGGCATCAGGTCGATGAAGCTGCTGCCGGAGAGCAGGTTCAGAGCCGAGTTGCTGACCGTGGCGAGCTCCTCGCTGTTGCTGCTCGTGCCGCCGATGATGCGCAGCCAGCCATTGTCAAAGTTCAGGCTGGCGGCGTTGTTGATGCGGTTGTTGTGATTGCCACCCGAGCCCACGGTGCCAAGGAAGCTCGTTGCATCGAGGCGGGTCGTGTTGTCGAGGGTGATCATGCCCCGTCGCTGCAGGTTGATGTTGCCGGTGCCGGCCAGCGTGGCCTCAGCACCGGCAAGGGTCAGGCCCCACTCGGCCCAGCCCTCGGCATCCCCGTAGGTCTGGTAATCGACACCGTTGGCCGTGACCGTGTTGCTCTGCCAGCGCAATGCCGTGGTGCCGAAGCGCAGGACGTTGACATCGCCACTGAAGGTGTTGTTGCCGGTCAGGCGCAATTCGCGGAAACCGATTTTGGTCAGGCCACCGCTGCCGGTGATCTCGCTGTTGACGATGAGCTTGGCCTGAATGGCGCCGGTCAGGTTGGACTGTTCAACGATGGTGTTGTTGTTCGTGGACTGGTTGGCGAGGGCGTTGCCGCTGATCGTCGTCGAGTCGATGTTGAAGATGTTGCGAATCGCAGGTCCGCCGAGACTGATCGGACCGGCGAGATAGGTGCGGGCGTTCGGGACGGTGCCTCCGCCCATGTCGATCGAGTTGTGCCCTCCGTTGAGCGCTGCGGTGTCGCCATCCATGGCGATGGCCACAGTGTGGCGCAGGTCGTTGTTGTTCCAAAAGTTGAGACGCGAACCCATGATGGGGCCAAGGCCAAGCGTTTGGTTGGAGGGATCGGCAAAGGATGGTCCCGAGTAGGAGAGCCGGATGCCATCGGCAATGTCTTCGACCATCAGGCCAGCAAAGGCGGTGACCGGGCCGAATTCCTTCTCGACGCGCAGCACGCCCTCGCTGACAACCAGGCCGCGCAGCGCGCTGGTGAAGATCGGGTCGCGCAGGGTTACGCCGGCACCGGCCGCGTCGTTCGCCTGAGACCCCGTGCGCACGGTCAGGACCCGGTCATTGCCCTCCAGCGTTGGACGGTTTCGGGTCAGATTGCCGTCGAGACTGGAACCGGTGTTGAGGTTGGTGTCAAAACCCGCCAGCAGCAGTCGCGAAGCGACTCCAAAACCGCCGCCACCGATCGTGGCATCGCCATCGAGAACGAGATGCGAAATGACACCGGCACCGGTCGAGTTTCGCAGGGCGCCCGAGCCGTTAAAACCGGTGCCGCTGATGCGGATGATCTCGCGTGAAGCTTCCGCGAAATCCCCCCAGTTCAGCGCCTGTCCGCGCAAATCGAGCGATGCACCGGCGGAAACGATGGTTTCGTTCAGCAGGCCGGCAGCGCCGAGGGAGCGCGCATTGCCCAGTCGAAGTTCGCCGGCGGTGACAAGAACCCGGCCCATCAGGACCGGATTCGCATTGGGCGTGGTGGCACCGGCCTGAGCCCCCGCCGAAATGTCTTGAAACTGATTGGCACTGAGCGTGAGGAAGCCATTGCCGGTCTTCGTGAAGCCCGCCTGGGTGCGGATGACGTTGCTCAGCGTGAGGGCCTGCGCCGCGTTGACCTGGAAGGTTGCCTCGCTGGCCGACTGGGTGTTGAGCGTCAGAACCCCGGAGAGTCCGGCTGCGGAGTTGGTGGCGCCATTCGCCGTCACCCGAACGGTGGCTCCCGGGTTCAGCACCATGCGGTCGCTAAAAGTCAGGGAATTGCCGAAAATCTCCAGAACCCCGGCACCGGTGAGCGTGGTCAACCCGCGCAGGTTGCCGAGGGCGTTGGCATTGCCACTGACCCTGAGCACCCCCCCCTCGACCAGCACGTCACCGACCCAGTTGCCACTGTCGGCGGTGAGGGCAAAGGTGGACGTATTGGCGGGGGTCAGATGCAGGGTGCCGCCACCGGCCAGCGCCCCGGCTGTATAAACCTGAGTGGCATTGTTGACATTGATCCGAAGCGTCGCCTGATCCGAGAGACTGATGGGATTGGACCCGTTGCCGAGTCGAGCATTGGCAGTGCTCAAGGTGGCATCCCCCACCTGCAGAACACCCTGCTGGAGGTTGACGCGTCCGGTGTAGGTGTTGACACCTCCAAGGACAACCAGTCCAGTTCCGGTCTTGGTCAGAGCTTGCGCACCGGAATTGTTGGCGATGACCGAATGGATCGTCAAGGTGCCGCCGCCGTGATGATGGATCACCGTGTCCAAGTTGGCCGTGGTGGCGCTGCGCCGGATCGTTCCACCGTTGAACGTCACGTTGCCTGCGACAACGGGCGTAACCAGAATACCGCCAGTCGTCAGCGAAAGTATCTGCGTTCCCAGGTTGACGACAGGATTGTTGTTGATGTTGAATCGGATCGTATTGGCTGCCGTGGCTGCAGAGAGGTTGGTTGTGGCATTGGTAACATCCACGTTGTTGGCTGCCGCAAAGGTGTTGACAGAATAACTCGCAAGGGCCGTGATGGAAATGTTGGTGCCGGAAGCGGCCGACGAGGCCCAGCTGGTCCGATTCACCGTGGCGTAGGCACCGCTGGCGGTGTTGGTGCCCGTGTTGGCAAGCACCCCATTGAGGTTCAGCGTATTGGTCCTGGCGATTCCAGCTTCACCAAAATCAATGGTACCGTAATCGTTGATCCCGTTGGCCACGGCTCTGGTGATCGCCCCCATCTGCAGGATGGCAGTGCCGCCGTCGCGCAGAATCCTGCTGGCACCGTTGTTCAGGGACGTCGAAGCGACCACCTGGGTAAAGGCCGTGGCGTTGCCGCGCAGGACCAGGCTGCCGCCACTGTAGGGCACCAACTCGGTTTGCGCGCCGACCGTGGCACTTGCGCCCAGGCCCGTCACCACGCCCGTGGCACTGCCGATGCTGGCCCATCCGAGATGCAGGGCGCTGGCTGCGGCAATCTTCGAGTTGTTGTTGGTGGTGTAGTCGAGAATCAAACGCCCGCCTGACACGGTGGTCACCCCCGTGAAGTCATTCGTCGGACCGCTCAGGATCAAATCGCCGCGTCCGGCCTTGAGCAGGGTTCCAGTTCCGAGTGCACCGGAAATCTTGTTGGCCAAGCGAAGGCTGGCACCCTGCTGAGCCGTGGCGACAAAAGTGGTGTTGCTGCCCCCAAAGTTGAGGGTTCCATTGATCCGGTTGTCGCCGCTTGTGGCGGCCACACCGCCGAGCGAAACCGCGTTTGTGATGGCATTGGCAAGGGTTACGCCATTGCGCAACTGCAGGCCGGTGCCGGCGGCGCCGTTGATGGCAACCGTGCCGGCACCCAGCGCATTGTTGTGGGTGACCCCCAGTGTGCCGGCATTGATGGTGGTTCCACCGCTGTAGCTGTTGTTACCGCTGAGAATCCACAGACCCGCTTCAGACTTGATCAAGGAAGTGATGCCGGTGCCATTATTGTTGGTGATGCTTGGCTTGAACTCATTCTCGGCAATGCGCCCGCCGCGCAGCGTCAGGGTCTGCGTGGTGTTGGGGTCCACAAAGGCCAGCGCCCCCGGATTGGTGAACTTGATCGCCGGAGCCGAATCGCCGAACGACTGTCCATCGGCCCAGATGTTCGCGGCACCGGTGCCGGAGCCAAGGGTGAACAGGCGGTCGGTGTTCTGGCTCGACGCACCAATCCAGCGCAGACCACCGTTGCCGGTGCCGAGACTGAAGACCAGATTCGACGCCTGGTTGGAGGAGGCACCGATGCCGCTGGCCTGACCGCCGTCTGCCAGGTGCAGCACGTCGATGCGGTGGGCAATGTTGCTGGTGCTGGAAATTCTGGTGGCACCGGTGTAGGTGTTCAGATTGGTGAAGGTTTGAATGCGGGCGGTGGCATCGCCATCACGCCAAAGCCCGCCTTCCCCGCTGATGACACCGCTGAAAGTCTGCGAGGTCGCGGACAACAGCCTCAGGGTCTGGCCCAGGGCGATTTGCACGGAGGTGCCAACCGCACCAGCGAGGCCACCGACGGTTTCCGACGTCAGCACACGCAGTGTGGCTGAACCCACCGAGGAACCCTCCGAACCTGCGTTGGACAGGTTGACATTGGCGGCATTGTCGATGGCATTACCACTCGTGATTTCCAGGGTGCCTCGGGCAATGGTGACCCCGCCGGTGAAGGTATTGGTCCCGCTGATGCGCCAGGTGCCGGCACCCTCCTTGTTCAGTGAAACGATGGCGATGGCACCGTTCGAGATGCTGCCGTTGATCGTATTCAAGCCGTTGTTGCTGCCGTCGAGATACCAGGTGCGGTTGCCTCCAGTCCCCGTGGTGAGGTTGCCGTTGATGGCGATCACCTTGACACCGTTGTTGACGAGGCGGGCATGACCGGGGTTCGTTGTGCTGCTGTGATCGCCGGTGGTGAAGGTGAGGTTGCTGCCCAGGGTGGCGGTGCCGGCACCTGGATCATTGAACAGCAGGGTGCCGGCGGCCCCCAGACCGGCGGCACCACCGAGGTTGTCACCGCCGCCGGTGAAGCCGTAGCGGCGGCCGTCGAAGTTGTTCGTGCCAAG
>JBIJBO010000257.1:0-3067 GCA_044345215.1 Prosthecobacter sp.
AGCAGGCGGAGTGATGGCATGAAAGACGGCAGATGATTCAGGCAGGAGAATTCGGGCAGAAGGATGGTTCAGATTCTCCCTAAATGTTCAGCACTTTATTCGGGTGCGCCGTGTTTAGCGGTATTAGAACTTAGCGATGAATGCTGGAGGTGTATGAGCACATCGTGGAGCAACTGAAGCCGCCGCTGTGCGCGCCGCTCAGCGATACCGTGCAGCGTAAAGACGATGTAGAGAACTCCAAGGAAGCACATTGCGATCGAACGATCAGCCGACGACCACGCGATGAAGCCGCATGCGATGGAGAGTGCGACCACGACACCATAATCTCGAAGGTAGCGTGCCATGCCCCATTCGTGAACCTGGCGAGTTAATTCGGTCAGTGCCTTTAGGTGCTCAGGAATGGGTTCCATCGATGAGTCTGAATCGAAAGTTGAATTCATATGTGATTTATGGATGACATGTGGTCATTGCGAACTGTTACTTCAGCTCCAGCAGGGGCTTCAGTTTCTCGGCATACACCGCATAACCCGCAGGCGAGAGGTGAATGTTGTCCGGCGTGAAGAGGTCCTTCTTGAGGGTGCCGTCCGCGTTGGTGAAGTCGGGCCAGAGGTCGAGGACTTGCACGTTCGGGTCGCTGTCGAGCTTAAGGGGATCGAGAGCGGCGTTGGTTTTCTTGATGTCCTCGTGGAAGCGATTGCCGGGTGTGTGGGCTGGCAAGATCTTGGCCAGGATGAGCTTGGTGCCGGGAAATTTCTCGCGGAGGTTCTTCACGCACATCTCGATGCCTTTGGCGGCGGCTTCGATGCCGGTCTCAGGGGTGAAGAACATGTTGTTGTTGCCGATCATGAGCACGATCGAACGCGGTTCCAGACCATCAACGCCACCGTGATCGAGCCGCCAGAGCACGTTTTGCGTCTTGTCGCCACCGATGCCGATGTTGACGGCTTTGAGGTCAGGAAAGTGCTTCTTCCACTCCGCACCCCACTGGATCGTGATGCTGTCGCCGACGAGCAGCACATCCACCGGCCCCTTGTTTTCCTGCACCGTCTTCACATGCGCCTCGTGGAGCTTTAACCATGAATCGCCGCCAAAATGACCCGCCGTCGGCACGACGGGCCAAAGATGCGGCAGATGCCGGTTGATCTCACGGCCTGGACGGCGGTCGTGCTCGGCTTTTTCGGTGACGTAAAGCCTTTCCTCGGCCGTGAGCGGCCAGCCGTTTTTTTGTGGCTCATCGGTGTTGTGGGGGTAGTCGAGAGCGGAGGCCGCGGAGGCTACCCACAAAAAGAAGGCGAGTTGGTTCATCTGGTTGATACGGGCGGGTGCGCCGACCCTCGACAGGGATTTATCGACAGAACCATGATGGCGATCTGATTCCTCTGTCCCCATTCTCTTGTCGGTTTCTGCGCTGCTTTGTTCGCACCTACTTCCGGGCAAACTCCCGACTGGATGCCAGAGCGAAGATAAATTCGCGGATCGACCCATCCTTTTCCTGGGCTTGTTTGACGATGTTTTCAGCGAGAACAGTGTCCGTGAAGCCATACGGACGGCCAAGGGCATACTCGATGAGGGCCTCAGTGAAGCCGCGGGCGAAGTTCCCGCTCTTCGCGGCGATTTGATCGCGGAGTTCGAAGTAGCTTTGGAAAGCGGGGCCGTTGTGGAATTGGCCGGTGGGGTCGATGGGCCAGTCTTTTTTCGTTTTGGGGTCGTGATCGACCTCGCGCCATTTGCCGGCAGCGTTGAAATTTTCGAGGCCGAAGCCGATTGGGTCGATCTTGCGATGGCATTGCAGGCACTGCGGCTCTTCTTGATGGGCAAGGAGACGTTCGCGCGGGCTGATGGGGTTGCCGGCCAGCCGATCAAGCTGCGGGACGTTCGGCGGGGCGGGGGGCGGGGGGGTGTGGAGGAGCTTGCGCAGCACCCACGTGCCTCGCTCGACGGGGCTGGTGCGCTCGCCATTGCTGCCCATGGCGAGAATGGCGGCCATGCCGAGCAGACCGCCGCGTGGGGAGTTGGCGGGCAGTTTGACCTTTTGGAAGGCATCGCCGCTGATGCCTTCGATGCCGTAGTAGTTGGCGAGCAGGCCATTGACGTGGATCTCGTCGCTCTTGAGCAGTTTCTTGAGGCTGCCGTTGTTTCGAAGCAGGTGGGCGAAGGTCTCGTAAACCTCGCCACGCGCGGCGGTCTTGGCACTCTCGTCGAAGTCGCGGAACTGTCTGGTGTCGAACTGAAAGAAATCGAGCCGGTCCATGCCGAGCCACTGATGCACAAAGCCGCTGACAAATTCGTCGGCTTTCGGGCTGGCAATCATGCGATCGACCTCGCGGCCGAGCATGTCAGGATTTGTGAGATCGGCTTTGAGCAAAGCGTCGTCGGGTGGAGCGCTCCAAAGAAAGTAGGACAGGCGGGAGGCCAGCTCAGCTGCAGATAATGTGACAGAAGCCTTTTCCTTGTCAGATTCTCTCCGTTTCTGATTTTCCTTAATGCCAGTGCCTGTTTCCTGTAGATACAAAAAACCTGGCGCGGCGAGAATCACGCTCAGGGGCTCTTTGAGGGCAGTTTCGTGAGTGTCTCCAGCGCTTCGGCGCAGGTGGTAAAGTGCGGTCAGTTTGTCCAAAAAGGCTGAAGAGGGATTTTTGCCTCGAAACGCACGTTCGGCGAAGCTTTGGAGCACGGCGCGGGGATCCGAATGGCCGTCTGCAAACAGGGGTTTGCCCTCGGGGGCAGCTTGGCGTCGCTCCAGCGGACCTTCCCATTCCACCCAATCGATCCACAGCGCGGAAGGCGGTCCCACACCGTTGGCTTTCTGCGCGGCGGTGAAAAGCTCGTGATCGAGTTTCACGTCCCGTTTCTCCCGGAGGACAAAGGTGCGTGGCCCATCTGCGGCGATACTCACGGGCACTTCGATGATTTGCGGCGCGTCCGTGCTGCCGCTGATCTGAAAAGTTTGCATCAGCGAGAAATCCTCATCGCCCGCCTTCCGGCTGCCCAGCGCGACGAAATGGCGCTCCTTTGGCGTGCCTGTCACCGCGCCGATGCGAAAACGAAGCAGGTAATCGCCCGGGTC
>JBIJBO010000258.1:0-3063 GCA_044345215.1 Prosthecobacter sp.
ACCGCGCTTGGCAAGCGGAATTCCGATTTAATGGAATTTAATCCAATATACAGGAAAGTCGCGCGACATGGCTCGTCTTGAACGAGGGGCGTTATTCGAGGATCACCTGCGCGATGGCCAGTTCGCAGGTGTGGCTGAGCGAGAGATGGGCGGTGTGCACGCCGAGGGTCGCGGCGCGGCTGGCGGCGGCACCGTGCAGCCGCAGGCCGGGGCGGCCGTTGTCGGCGCGGGTGACTTCGAAGTCCTTCCAGTCGACGCCCTCCGCCCAGAGACCGGTGCCGAGCGCCTTGGCGGCGGCCTCCTTGGCGGCAAAGCGGGCGGCGTAGTGGGTGGCCGGGTCGGCGCGGTGGTCGCAGTAGGCGATTTCGCCGGCGGTGAAGGTTCGTTCCTTGAAGCGGTCGCCATGGCGCTCGAGCAGCGCCCGCACGCGCGCCACATCGACGAGATCGACGCCGAGACCGCGAATGGCGGCCTGCGGGACGGGTGGCGGACCGGGATCGGGGTTCACGGCGCGTAACGGGCCATGGCATCGCGGAATTCGCGCACGGCCTGGCCCAGGCCGGTGAAGACGGCGCGGGCGACCAGGCTGTGGCCGATGTTGAGCTCTTGCAGATGGGGCACGGCGTAAAGGTCGGGCAGGTTGGCGGTGGTGAGACCGTGGCCAGCGTTGATCTGCAGGCCGAGTTTGTGGCCTAGCCGGGCGGCGGCGCGCAGGCGCTCGGTCTCGGCGGCGCGCGCCGCGGCGAGGGCGTTGGCGAAGGTGCCGGTGTGCAGTTCGATCATGCTGGCGCCGACGGCGGCCGAGGCGCGCACCTGGGCCTCGTCCGGGTCGATGAACATGCTGACGCGGGTGCCGTTGGCCTCGAGGCGGCCGACGGTTTCGCGCAGGGTGTCGACTTGGCCGGCGACGTCGAGGCCGCCCTCGGTGGTGACCTCCTCGCGCTGCTCGGGCACCATGCAGACGAAGTCGGGCCGCACGCGCAGGGCGATCTCGAGGATCTCGGGCGTGTTGCCCATCTCGAGGTTGAGCTTCGTGGCGATCCGGTCGCGCAGCAGGAAGACGTCGGCATCCTGGATGTGGCGGCGGTCGGCGCGCAGGTGGACGGTGATCGAGTCGGCCCCGGCGGCCTCGCATTCGAGCGCGGCGGCGAGCACCGAGGGCTCGACGTTGTGGGCGTCCGGCATGGCGCGGTAGCGCGCCTGGCGGAGGGTGGCGACGTGGTCGATGTTGACGCCGAGGTGGAGGTGCATGGCGGGGATCAATGCAGGAAGTGGCGGTGGCCGGTGAAGATCATGGCCATCTTGCGCTCGTCGGCGGCGGCAATGACCTCCTCGTCGCGGACGCTGCCGCCGGGCTGGATGGCGGCGGTGGCGCCGGCTTCGGAGCAGGCGATGAGGCCGTCGGCGAAGGGGAACATGGCGTCCGAGGCGACGACGCTGCCCTTGAGCGAGAGGCCGGCCTCCTGGGCCTTCCAGACGGCGATGCGGCAGGAGTCGACGCGGCTCATCTGGCCGGCGCCGATGCCGAGGGTGCGGTCATGGCTGGCGAAGACAATCGCGTTCGACTTGACATGCTTGACGACGCGCCAGGCGAAGCGCATGGCCTCGATCTCCTCGCGGGTCGGCGGGCGCTGGGTCTTGACCTTGTTTTCGAGGTCGTCCAGGCCGAGGGCGCGCGGGTCGCTGTCCATGACCATGACGCCGCCGGGGGCATTGCGAATGACGGGTTCGCTGAGCGCCTCGACGACACCCGGCAGCATCTGGATGAGGCGAAGGTTCTTTTTCTTCTGCAGGTGGGCGCGCGCGTCGGCATCGAAGTCCGGGGCGATGATGACGTCGGTGAAGATCTCCGAGATGATGCGGGCGAGGGCGAGCGGCATCGAGCGGTTGATGACGATGACGCCGCCGAACGGCGCCTGCTTGTCGGTCTCGAAGGCCTTCGTCCAGGCCTCGCGCAGGTCCTCCTCGGCGGAGCCGACGCCGCAGGGGTTGGTGTGCTTGAGAATGGCCAGGGTCGGGCGGCGGAACTCATGGATGAGCGCGGCGGCGGCCTGGATGTCGAGCACGTTGGTGTAGCTCAGTTCCTTGCCGTGCAGTTTGGCGAAGTAGTCGCCGAAGTTCCCATACAACGCGGCGGCCTGGTGCGGGTTGTCGCCGTAGCGCAGCTCGCTGTAGAGTGGCAGGCTGAGCGAGAAGGTTTTCTGCGTGGTCTGCTCCTTGTTGAGGTAGCTGGCGATGGCGGCGTCGTAGGACGAAGTGCGCTGGAAGACCTTGCAGGCGAGACGCTCGCGTGTGGCCAGGGTGGTGTCGCCCTGGTGATCCTTCATTTCGGCCAGCACGGTGGAGTAGTCGCCCGGGTCGCAGACAACGGTGACCCAGCGGTGGTTCTTGGCGGCGCTGCGCAGCATGGAGGGGCCGCCGATGTCGATGTTTTCGATGGCTTCCTCGAGGGTGACGTCCTTCTTGGCGATCGTCTGTTCGAAGGGATAGAGGTTGACGATGACCAGGTCGATCACCGGGATCTGGTGCTTGCTGGCGTTGCGCTTGTCCTCGTCGTGGTCGCGGCGCTGCAGCAGGCCGCCGTGAACCTTCGGATGCAGGGTCTTGACGCGGCCATCGAACATCTCCGGAAAGCCGGTGTAGTCCGAGACGTCGATCACCTTCAGACCGGCGTCCTTGAGGTGCTTGGCGGTGCCACCGGTGGAGAGCAGTTCGACACCGAGTTCGGCCAGACCTTTGGCAAAGTCGAGAAGGCCGGTTTTGTCGGAGACGGAGAGGAGGGCGCGGGCGATGGGCATCGGGAGGTGGGGTGGCGGGTTGGGAGGGGGATCAATCGACGCTGACGGTAAAGCGGCGGGTGGCGGTCTTTGCCAGTTCGAGCACGACGAGCGAATCGGCGTCCTCGGCGGCCTTGCGGCTGGGCGAGAGATGAAAGCCGGCGCGACCGCCCTGAAGCAGCAGACGGACATCGAGGCCGAGTTGGCTGTTGCCATTCTCGAGCGCCCACTCGTGCAGGTAGAAGTAGCTGCGCGGCAGGGTCAGGCGAAACTGGCGGCGACCGTC
>JBIJBO010000259.1:0-3059 GCA_044345215.1 Prosthecobacter sp.
CAGGCAGAAAACTTTTTCGCGCTCGCTTTCATTGTTGGATTCAACACCGCAGTAGTAATTTTTGGGGTCTGGTTGCTGCTAGCCCTGCCGCTGGAGTGGCTTCTCAGAATGAACTGGTCCCGGCATGGGGCTCGCGGCGGTTTTCTGGCCGCCGTGCCCTTCGCGCTCTTGTGGGTTGCCGGGTCCGTTTTCCTCTTCACTCGAGAGTCTCAGGTGCCCGGGGCGGGAGGATCTCCGGTCAAGGGCGAAGTCTTCTTCGGAACCCTTCCCTACGTCCTCGCCACCCTCGCCGCAGGAGCGGCCTTTGGCTGGGCGCGGGCACGGATCCTCCACTGGGCTGTCTGAGCCCCTGCCGACCACGGTAATTCCGGGTTGGACCGAGGCAGGGCCGGAGGAAAAGGGAATGGGAGACCCTGATTCCGCATTTATCGCCTGCCTACTCCGCCTCAATGTCGAGTTACGGCCCGTTTTGCCGTACTGATCAGAACGATCCGTCTCATGCTCCGCTCCTTGTTCGCCTGCTTTTTTGCCACCTCGCTTGTCGCCGCGCCACCGACAACGTTTTTGGAGCAGTATTGCTACGACTGCCATGATGCTGAGACGAAGAAGGGCGACCTCGATTTGACCGCCCTCAGCTTTGACGCGCAGCATCTGGACCTGCTCGTCAAAGTGCATGATGCCGTGGAGCGTGGCGAGATGCCGCCGAAGAAGAAAAAGCAGCCTGCGGAGGCGGAGCGGGGGGCGTTTGTGAGTGAGATGGACGCGAAGCTGATGGCGCTGGCAAAGACGGACGATCAGGGGCGCATTCGGATGCGGCGGATGACGCGGGTGGAGTTTCAAAACACGCTGCAGGATCTGCTGGCGCTGCCGAGGCTCGACATCACGGCACTGCTGCCTGCGGATGGACGCGTGGCGGGCTATGACAAGATGGCGGGAGCGTTGGACATCTCGCCCGCGCATCTCGCGGCGTATGAGGAGGCGGTGGAAAAGGCGCTGGATGCGGCAATCGCCACGAGCAGTGCGCCGCCGCGAGTCTTCAAGAAGCGAATCTATCCGGCGGGGTTGTTCAAGTTTGGCGGGAACCTGCTCCAGGGGCAGTTCGTGTTGCTGAAGGACAAGCAGCCTGATCCGGCACTGCCGGTGCGCGGCGGCTTTGAGGACAAAAAAGGCCATGTGGGCGATGCGGGGCCGGACTTGGAGGAAAGGCGCAAGCTGCTCGAAGCCGTGAAGAAATCCGAGAGCGCGGTTGGTTTGCTCAATCCGAATCTCGCGGGCTATGAAGCGGCGATGAATGTGTCGCCGATCTACGCAGGGATGTATCGCATGAAGCTCTCGCTCTGGGGCTTTCACTGGAACGAGGGCAAACCGGAGCCTTGCGCCGCGCCCCAGGCTGCGGTGCTGCGGGCCCATGAGGAGGGCAAGCAACAGGAAGGCGGACGCTTGCTGCGGACCTTCACCGCGCCCTCGATGCAGTCGAACGAGGCGGAGATCACCGAGTGGCTCGATGCGCATGAAAGCATCGTCTTTGATCCCGTTTCGATTCCCTGGAACGGCCTGCGCATCGGTCAGGTGGCGGGAAGAGCGAAGAAGCATGTGGGGCCAGGCGTGGCGATCGACTGGTTCGAGATCGAAGGGCCGATCAACGCCGTGTGGCCGCCGGAGAGTCACAAGCGACTCTTCGGAGACCTGCCGATCAAGCCATGGCAGCAAGGCAGTGAGGCGATTCCGCCGAAGCGCGAGGAGGTGCGCAGCATCGGCGGCTATGTGCCGAGCATGCATTTTGATCTCACCCCGCTGGAGCGTAAACCGCCGCTGGAGACCGTGCAGTCGGCACAGCCGGAAGAAGATGCCCGCAAGCTGCTCTCGACGTTTTTGCCCAAGGCCTTCCGGCGAGAGGTGCAAGCGCAAGAGATCGAGCCGTATGTGGCGCTGCTGCGCTCACGCCTTGCCGCGAAGGACTGTTTTGAGGATGCCATGCGGCGCGTGTATGTCGCCGTGCTCACCTCGCCCGAGTTCCTGTTTCACGCGGCGGATTTGCCTTCCTCGCGTCTCTCCTACTGGCTCTGGAACGGCCCGCCGGATGACCCGTTGCTCGCCGCGGACCTGGACAATCCCCTCGTGCTTCAACAGCAGGTGGATCGTCTGCTTGAGGATTCGCGCAGCGACCGCTTCATCGAGGACTTCACGAATCAATGGCTCGAACTCAGTCGTCTCGACGAAACCACGCCGGATCCGCAGCTGTACCCCGAGTATCGCTTTTTGCTCCATGAAGGCATGGCTGCCGAAACCCGCGCGTTTGTGCGTGAACTCATCCAGAAGGATCTCCCCATCACCGCGCTGCTCGAGCCGGGCTTTGCGATGCTCACCCAGCGCCTGGCCGATCACTACGGCATCCAGGGAGTTCACGGCGTGGAAGTGCGCAGGGTGCCGCTGCCCCCGGGCAGCCTGCGCGGCGGCCTGCTCGGCCATGCCGCCATCCACAAGATCACCGCCAACGGCACCACCACGTCGCCCGTGAAGCGCGGAGTGTGGGTCATGGACCGCCTGCTGAATGATCCGGCTCCGCCGCCGCCGCCGGGTATCAGCGCCGTCGATCCCGACACGCGCGGCGCCACCACCGTGCGCGAGCAACTCGAAAAACACCGCGCCGATGCCAGCTGCGCCGCCTGCCACGCGAAGATCGACCCCGCCGGTTTCGCTCTCGAAGCCTTTGATCCCATCGGCGGTCTGCGCGATCGCTATCGTTCCAACGGAAAGGGCGATGTCCCGCCCGAAAGAGGCCGCCCCCCCTGGCGCGTGACCTACAAGCTTGGACCTCCCGTTGACCCCAGCGGCGAGCTCCCTGACGGCCGCAGGTTCAACGACCTCCGCGAGCTTCGGCAAATGCTCGCCAGCGAGCCTGAAACCCTCGCCCGGGCCTTTGTCGCCCATCTGTCGCGCTACGCGACCGGCACCGAGGTGAGCTTTGCCGACCGGGCTGAAATCCGCCGCCTTGTCGAAACCACGAAAACCCGCGGCTACGGCCTGAGGTCGCTGATCCAGGCACTGGCGGGAAGCCC
>JBIJBO010000260.1:0-3051 GCA_044345215.1 Prosthecobacter sp.
GTGGCCATCAGTAACACCCAGTTTTTGATGCTTCCCCGTGACGGCAACGGGCTGGGCAAGGGAACCGTTGACCCGATTGTCATCAAGTCTGTGGACCTCGTTGATTTTGCTGCCGCAAGCAACCTCATGGGGCTCCATGCCGGCGAGGGCGCGCAGATCAGCCCCGCTGGCGTTCTCCTCGGCTCAGTCACTCCTGCCAGAAGCATTCGGGTCATCAACTTGATCTCTTCGTCGGATCTTGCCAAATTTGGTTTCAATGTGAACACGTCTTCTCCGGATGCATTCACCGTGCCTGAAAAAATGGAGGGAATGGCGATGGTTCCGGATCTGTCCACCTCAGACCCTTATGACTTTTTCCTGTTCGTGGCCAATGACAACGATTTCCAGTCCTCGGATGTCAAAATGGTCGATGCTGCTGGAAACCTCGTGAGTTACGGCGACGCCCGTTCATCCGTGAATGGCAGTCCACCTATGACCAACGACGCCGTTTTCATGGCCTGGCGCATAAGGATTCAACCTCTGCCCTGAGGTCAATTGCCGGCTGCCGCCTGGCTCGCGGCCCAGCAAGACGGGGCTTGCCAGTGCTTCCTGTCTCGCAAACCGTGCATTGTGAAACCTTTGGAGCCACCCGCCTGGTACGTCGTCCACAGCAAACCCAAGTGCGAGCATCTGGCGGCGCTGGGGGCGGCTGAATTGCCCGGCGTTGAGACCTATTGCCCGCGCATCCGTTTCCAGCGCGCGACCCGGCGCGGTCCCGTCTGGTTTGTCGAGGCGCTGTTTCCCGGCTACTTTTTTGCGCGCTTTGTCCCGGTCCTTTCGCTGCGGGCGGTGCGTCATGCGCGGCAGGTCATCCGGGTGGTCGAGTTTGGCGGCTGCCCGGTGCCCCTGCCGGAGTCGGTGCTTGCAGCCCTGCGTGAGGAGATGCAGGGGCTGGAAGTGCGCGAAGTCCAGGCCGGCATGCGACCCGGAGACGAGGTGGAGCTGGCAACCGGGCCGATGCGTGGCCTGCGCGGCATCGTCGACAGCATCCGTGACGGTGCCCAGCGCGTGCGCATCCTCATGGAATTCCTGGGGCGCGACAACCTGGTTGAGGTTGACGCCACCCAGCTGCTCGGGGGGCAGAATCCGCGCGATCACCTGGGCGCGAGCGGCTGAGCCCGGCTCAGTCGAACAGCTCCGGGTAGCTGGCGCGTGCCCTGGTGCGGCACAGCTCCATGACGGCTTCGGCGGAGCCGAGGCGTCGCGCACTCTGGGCGAGTTCGCGGCATTCGCCCGCATGCAGCTTGCGGACTGCGTACTTCACGCGCGCCACCTGGCCGGACGCGACGCTGAGCTCGTTCAGGCCCAGGCCGATGAGCAGCGGGATCAGTTCCACGTCGGAGGCCATTTCGCCGCAGATGCAGGAGCGGATGCCGGCCTGGCGGGCGGCTTCAACCGTGACCGCAATCAGGCGCAGGATGGCCGGGTGGGCGGGTTGGTACAGCCCGGCGACGCGCTCGTTGAGCCGGTCGACCGCGAGGGTGTACTGGACGAGGTCGTTGGTGCCGAGGCTGAGAAAATCGACCTCTGCGGCGATGAGATCGGCGGAGAGAGCCGCGCTGGGAACCTCGATCATGGCGCCGATCTCGACTCTGGGTGGCGGCAGGCCCTCGGCCCTGAGCTCTTCCGCGCACTCGGCGAGCAGGGCCTTGGCTGCGTGCACCTCCTCGACACCGCTGACCATGGGGAACATGATGCCGACCTCGCCGTGTGCGGCGGCGCGCAGCAGGGCGCGCAACTGCCGCTTGAACAGGTCGGGCCGGCCCAGTGAGACACGGATGCCGCGCCAGCCGAGAAAAGGATTCGGCTCGGCGTCAGCCAGCATCTCGGCATCCAGCTTGTCTCCGCCGATGTCAAGGGTCCGGAAGACGACCTGGCCGGGATGCATGGCCTGGACGGCGCGGGTGTAGGCGGCGGCCAGCCAGTCCTCCGATCCCGAGGGATCCTCCAGGTAAAGGAACTCGGTGCGGAACAAGCCGACATGCCGGGCGCCGCAGTCATGGATGGTGCGCATCTCCTCCACGAACTCGGCGTTGGCGCAGACTTCGAGGCTGTGGCCGTCGATGGTGGTCGCGGGCTGGTGGCGTTCGAGGTGCAGGGCATCCTCGATCTCTTCCGCCTCCTCCTCGCGGCTTCGGTAGCTGGCCAGCGTGGCGGCGTCCGGGTTGCGGATGAGCAGGCCCTCCTCGCCGTCGAGCAGAACGACGTCGCCCGAATGCAGCTCCTCGCAGATGTTGTGCAGCCGCACCACGGCGGGCAGGCCGAGCGAGCGGGCGATGATGGCGGCGTGCGAGTTGGCACTGCCGGTCTCGACGGCAAAGCCAAGCACCTTGCTGCGGTCGAGTTGGACGGTGTCCGAGGGGGTCAGGTCGCGGGCGACGATGATGACCGGATCGTCAAACATCGGGTGGGTCATCAACTCGCCGCGCAGGTGGCGCATGACACGCTGGGTGACGTCCTTGATGTCGACAAAGCGTTCGCGCAGGTAGGAGTCCGCCAGGCCGCGCAGGGCGTCCATGTGCTTGCACATGAGACGATAGTAGACCGCGTCGACGCAGATGAGCTTGTCGCGCACGGTTTTCTCCACCTGCTTGAGGATGGAATTGTCCTGAAGGATGAGCAGGTGGGTCTCGAAGATGTCGGCCTCATCGTTGCCCTGCTCCTCACGCACCTGGCTCTGCAGGGCCTCGATCTCCTGGTGGGTCAGGTCGAGGGCCTTGTGCCAGCGATCCAGCTCGGCCTCGACGTCCTCGGCGCGGATCGGGTCGGCGTCCGGTTCGTCAAAGTGATCCTTGAGCACGTGCACGGGCGCGTGCGCGACTCCGGCGGACACGGGAGTGCCCTGCCAGATCCTCATCTCGGCGGCGGCCTCGGGACTCATGCGGGACCATTTTCAGCCGGGCGCACCGGCGACGCAATCAAAGAAACAGCCTCTTCCTCCCGGCCGCTGAGGGCGACGTTGCCGCTGGCCAGCAGGGTGCCGTCTTCCAAGCGGAGGTCGCCAGCCACTTG
>JBIJBO010000027.1:0-32683 GCA_044345215.1 Prosthecobacter sp.
CGCCCCCACGTCACGCCGCGTCAACGTCCGCACGCCGGAGGTCATGGAGCGCGTGCAGGCCGAAGTGGAGAGCCATTACCGCAGCCCGCTGGTCGAGGCCGTGCGCGCCCGCGGCAGCGTGCTGACGCTCGGCAACACGACCGTGCGCCTGGCGCGCGATTTCGGCTTCTGCTACGGCGTCGAACGCGCCATCGATCTCGCGTATGCCGCCCGCCGCGTCTTCGACGACCGCCGGGTCTTCCTGCTCGGCGAGATCATCCACAACCCCGAGGTGAACCGCCAGCTCACCGAAATGGGCATCGTCAGCATCCCGGTCGGCCAGCACGAGGCGGCAATCGACGGCTTCAACAGCGACGACGTGGTCATCGTGCCCGCCTTTGGCGCCGAGACGAGGCTCATGAAGCGCATCGCCGAACGCGGCTGCATGGTGGTCGACACGACCTGTGGCGATGTCATGAGCGTGTGGAAGCGCGTGCGCAACTACGCCAAGACCGGCTACACCTCCATCATCCACGGCAAGGCAGAGCATGAGGAAACCCGCGCCACCTCCTCGCGCGCCCTCGGCGACGACGGCCACGGCCACTACCTTGTCGTACTAACCCTGGCCGACGTCGATTTCGTCTGCGACTACATCCGCCATGGCGGCGACAAGGCGGCTTTCCTTGAGCGCTTCAAAGGCGCCAGTGCGCTCTCCGAGGGCTTTGATCCAGACGTGCACCTGCGCCGGATCGGGGTCGCCAACCAGACGACGATGCTGAAGTCCGAGACCGAGGAGATCCAGCGCCGCCTGCAGCAGGCCATTGTCGATCGCGACGGTGCCGAACTCGGTGCCCAGAACTTCCAGGTCTTTGACACCATCTGTGGCGCCACCCAGGAGCGCCAGGACTCGCTCTTCCTCCTGCTGCGGCAGCCGCTCGACCTGCTGCTCGTGGTCGGCGGCTACAACAGCTCCAATACAACCCACCTTGTCGAGATCGGCGAGCAGCAGCTGCCGACCTTTTTCATCCGCACAGCCTCCTGCCTGGCTTCGCTGGAGCAAATCGTCCACTTCGACCTGCACCTGAAGCAGGAAACGACGAGTTACTCGGCCAAGCTGGGGTCGCCGGAGTCGGTCGTCATCGGCATCACCGCAGGGGCCTCTTGCCCGAACAACCTCATCGAGGACACGCTGCTGCGCGTTTTTCAACTGCGCGCGGTCAGCGCCGACGAGGTGCGAGCCGCGGTCGGCCTTTAACCGGACCTTAGGCTGACAGACCGTCGGTTTCGCCGGTCTCGGTCGCCTCAAGAAGTTCGTCGCGGTGCGCCAGGTAGGACGCGAGCACATCGTCGAGCTCAACAACGCTGGCGATCTGGCCGAAGCGGGCGCGCAGGAACTTGCCGCCGCGCAAACTGCGCGTGTAGTGCATGAGCCGGTTGCGCATGGCGCGCATGACCTCAAACTCACCGCGCGAACTGCGGGTGATCGCCATCTGGCAATGCCGGCGCATCAGTTCAAAGCGCTGCTCGGCGGTCGCCGGCAACGGCTGCGTGCCGGTCGCCAGGTACTGCTTGACCTCCTGGAACACCCATGGATTGGCCATCGCGGCACGACCGATCATGATTCCCGCCACACCGGCCTGGGCGCGCCGCACCTCGACGTCGGCACCGCTGGCAATGTCGCCATTGCCAATGACCGGGATGCGCACCGCCTCGGCCACTTGGGCAATGACCTCCCAGTCGGCCACGCCGCTGTAGCCCTGAGCGCGGGTGCGGCCATGCACGGCGATCGCGCGCACGCCGCAATCCTCAAGCCGGCACGCCACCTCCACCGCATTGATGTTGGCCGAATCCCAGCCAATGCGCATCTTCGCCGTCACCGGCACCGGCACGGCTTGGACAATGCCGCGGGCGACCGATTCCAGCAGCGGACAGTTGCGCAGCAGCGAGGAACCTCCGTTCTTCGCCACGACCTTGTTGACCGGGCAGCCGAAGTTGATGTCGATGAAGTCAGGCTGCTTCCAGTCGAGGATCTTGCGCGCAGCCTCGCCCATGCGCTGGCCGTCAGCACCGAACAACTGCACCCCGAGCGGCCGCTGGCCCTCGTCGAACTCGGTGTAGTGGCGGGTGCGGTCGTCACGCTGCAGGATGCCCTCGGCACTGACAAACTCTGTCACCATGACATCCGCGCCCAGCTCCTTGCAGAGCGTGCGGAAGGTGAGGTCCGTCACCCCCGCCATCGGGGCGAGGTAGAGCGGAAAGCGGTCGGGCTGAAGCCAGGGCAGCATGCGGCAATCTACCCCTGTCTGCCCGCCCCGGCAAGACCGGGTCGCCACTCCGCCTTTGCAAGACGACCGTTTCCGGCCTAGCGTCAGGCCTGCCCGACCGCATGAATGCCCCCGACCTCGCCCGCCGCGTCATCCGCCTGGAGATTGAGCAACTGGAGCGGCTGCATGCCCGCGTCGATGAGCGCTTCACTCGGGCGGTCGAGCTCATGCGGCGCTGTCTGGACAACCGCGGCAAGCTGATTGTCTGTGGGGTGGGCAAGAGTGGCAACATCGGTCGCAAGCTCGCCGCCACCCTCAACAGCACCGGCGCCACCACGGTCTGCCTCGACGTCGGCGACGCCCTTCACGGCGACCTCGGAGTGCTCGATCCTGGCGACCTCGGCATCGTGCTGAGCCACAGCGGCGAGACCGCCGAACTCGTCAACCTTCTGCCTCACCTCAAGCGCCTCGGCCTGCCGCTGATCGCCCTGACCGGCAACACCGACTCTACTCTGGCCCGCCACGCTGATGTCTTGCTCGACGTCCACGTCACTCAGGAGGCCTGCCCGCTCAACCTCGCCCCAACCGCCAGCACGACAACGATGCTCGTGCTCTGCGACGCCCTTGCCATGGTCCTGCTCGAGACACGCGGGTTTCAACCCGAAGACTTCGCCCGCCTGCACCCCGGCGGCTCGCTCGGCCGTGCCCTGCTGACTCGCGTGGCCGACGTCATGCGCCAAGGCGACCAACTCGCCCTCATTCATCCCTGGGCGACAATCCAGGATGCCCTGCAGGCGATGACCCGCGCGCGCAGCGGTGCAGCGGTGGTGGTCACCGATGAAGGTGGCCTTGCCGGCGTATTCACCCATGGCGACTTCGTACGCGCCTTCCAGAAGCAGCCCGACATCGCCCTCCGACCCGTGGCCGATTTCATGACCGTGCAGCCAGTCACCCTGCAGGCCGACCGCCTGGCCGCCGAAGTGCTGTCGACGCTGCGCACCAACCGCGTGGACGACATCGTCGTGATCGACATCGACGGCCGCCCGGTCGGCCTGGTCGACACCCAGGATCTCACCCGCCTGCGCCTCGTTTAAACATGAGTGACCCCGTCGAACGCAACCTTGGTGTCCAGCCTTTGGACACCCTCCTGACCGAGCTCGGCCTCGACAACCACGACCTCGTCGCCGCCAGTCCGCTGCCGCTCACCCACAAGGCCGTCCAGCGCGCGCGCAAGGGCCGCCGCCTCACCGTGCACATGCAGCGCCGCATCGCCGAGGCCCTTGGCCGAGCCGCGATCAGCGCCGGCCAGGCCCCGGAGACTCCCTGGACCGTGCGCAACCTGTTCACTTACTGAGCCCGGCGGCAAAAACCGCGCGCTTGGCATCGAACCTGTTTGCTTGACGCGCCACGCCAGCCGCCACACTGACCCGCCATGCCGTTCCCCGCTGTCTCCGCCCTCAACCCGGCTCCCGCCGGCGCGGACAGCGTGCCGGACTACCGCCCGACCGCCGGAACCCACGATGAGATGCTGGCCGAGGACGGTTCGCTGCGGCCGCACTGGCGCGGTTTTGGCCGCTACCTAGCCCACTGCTCCCCCGAAGAACTGCAAACGCGCGCCGCCGCCATGCAGCGCCTGCTGCGCGATCACGGGGTCACCTACAATGTCTACGACGATGCCCTTGGCACCCGCCGGCCCTGGTCGCTCGACCTGCTGCCCTTCCTGATCGCCGAGGCCGAATGGCGCGAGCTGAGTGCCGGGCTCGACCAGCGCGGCCGCCTGCTCAACGCCCTGCTCGCCGACCTTTACGGTCCACAAAGCGTCCTTGCAGCCGGCCTGCTGCCGCCACGCCTGCTCCATGCCAACCCCGGCTACCTGCGCCCGGCCCTCGGGATACTGCCTGCCGGTGGCTGCTGGCTGGCCGGCCTCGCCTGCGACCTCGTGCGCGGATCTGACGGCCGCTGGCAGGTGCTAAGCGACCGTGCCGAACGCCCTGCCGGCCACGGCTACGCCTTGGAAAACCGCGTCATCTTGTCGAACGTCTTCTCCGAGGCCTTCCACGACGCGAGGGTCCGCCGCCTTGCCGGCCACTTCGACCGGCTGCGCGAGCGCCTGCAGGGGCTGGCGCCCAACAACCGCCACGGACGCCCTGGCATCGTCCTGCTCACGCCGGGGCCACATCACGAAACCTACTACGAGCACGCCTTCCTTGCCCGCCACCTCGGCTTCCCGCTCGTCGAGGGCGCCGACCTCACCACTCGCGACCGCCACCTTCACCTGAAAACCCTCGAGGGCCTGCACCGGATCGATGTGCTCGTGCGCCATGTCGACGACCGCTGGTGTGACCCACTGGAGTTGCAGGCCGAATCCCTGCTCGGAGTCGCCGGCCTGGCTGAGGCATGGCGCACCGGCAATGTCGCACTTGCCAATGGGCTCGGCGCCGGCCTCGTCGACACCCCCGCCCTACACCCTTTCCTGCCCGCCCTCTGCCGGCACCTGCTCGGCGAGGAACTGCGACTGGCCAGTGTCGACACCCTCTGGTGCGCCCAACCCGAGGCGCTCGCACGAGTCTGCGCGGAACCCGGTCGCTGGGTTGTCAAGCCGGCCTTCGCCCGGGCCGGCCGCGACCCGGTTTTCCTGGCCGACCTCGACAGCGTCGCCCTAAACCGACAGCTCGAGCAATTGCACGCAGAGCCGCATGCCTGGGTTGCCCAGGAAGTGCTCGCCCTGTCGACCACACCGACCTGGACCGGCGACCACATCGAACCGCGGCCGCTGGTCTGGCGCACCTTCACCGTTGCCGATGGCGACCGCTATGAGGCGATGCCGGGGGGGCTGGCGCGGGTCAGCCCCGAGTCCGGTCGCTGGCTGATCACCCTGCGCAGCGGTGGCATCAGCAAGGACACCTGGGTCATTGCCGATGATGAAAACGCGCCGCTCGACGCCGCGCGTCCCGCCATCACCGTGCCCTTGCGCCCCGCTCGTCCGCCGAGCGGCGTCCCGAGTCGCGCCGCCGACCACCTGTTTTGGTTCGGCCGGTATGCCGAGCGACTCGAGCAGACTGCACGCCTGCTGAGGGCCGTGCTGCAGCGCCTGCACGGCGAGACGGCGGAAACCGAGCAGCGCGAACTGGCCGCCTGTGCCGCGCTGACCGGTGAGTTGGACCTGCCCGAGGGCGGCATCGAAGCTCAACTCCCCGAACTGCTCGACGATCCCTCGCGGATGGGCAGCCTGCCCGATCTCGTGCAGCGCCTGCTCTTCAATGCTTCGGCGGCGCGCGACCGGCTGTCGGACGACACCTGGCGGCTGGTCCATCGCATCGAACGCGACGCCCGCATGCCAGCCGGTCCCTTTCAGGCCGGCGCCGCCCAAGCGATGTTGGACACTCTCATCCTCGATCTCGCGGCAGTCAGCGGCATGCAGCAGGAGAACATGACCCGCGGACATGGCTGGCGCTTCATGGAAATCGGCCGGCGCCTCGAGCGCGCCACAAGCATTGCCCGCCTCGCCCGCACCGCAGCCCGGCTTGCGGCCAGCGACGATGCTGTCCTCGTCCCGCTGCTGGAGGTTTGCGACAGCAGCATGACCTACCGACGGCTGCACTTCGCCCGTCCGGCCCTGCTGCCGGTGCTCGACCTGCTCCTGCTCAACGAGGGCAACCCGCGCTCGGTAGCCCGTCAGTTCGCGGTCATTGGTCGCCAGTGCGCGCAGTTGCCGGCCGGCCTGCACCGCGACCTGCCGGCCGCCGAGCGGCGCGAGGCCGATACCCTGCGCTCCGACCTCGCCGCGCTCAACCTCGACGCGCTCGCCCGTCGCCCCGAGGAGGCGCCGGCTGCGATTGACGCCTTCTGCACGCGCTTCATCGACGGTCTGGAGCGGCTGTCCGACCTACTCACCGAGCACTACTTCAGCCATGCGGCCAGCCGCGGCGAGGGCCGCGGCTGAGAGCGGGGCCGCTCACTGGGGCAGCACCTTCACCGCCACCGCGCGCGCGGCCGGCAGATAGGTCTTCGCCAGTTCCTGCAGCTCGGGGATGGTGATGCCCTCGAAGTCGCTCAGCAGTGAGCGAGCCCAATCGAGCCGCTCGGGATGCTCCTGGCAGTTGCGCACGACATTCTGCGCCCAGTAGCGGTTGTCGCGGCGCATCTGCTCGAGCTGGCTGAGCAGCGGCTTCTGCGCGCGTTCGAACTCATCGGCGGTGATCGGCCCCTGGGCCAACTGGGCGGCGATCTCGGTGACCAGCTTGGCCAGGGCCGTGGACTGTTCGGGCTTGCACTCGATCATCGCGGTCATGTAACCGTAACCCGTGAAGGTGTCGTTGGCGACGTGATAGCAGGCGGGACTGTAGGTCTCACCCAGCTCCTCGCGCACCTTGATGCGCAGCCGGTCATCGAGAACGGCGGCAAGCAGGCTCAGGCGACGCGTGCGGCGGATGTCAAGCATGTCGCCGGTCGGCCAATACAAGGCGGCCACCGCCTTCGGGATCTCGGTGCTGAACGGCAGGTCCTTGGTCTGCGGCGCAGGGAAGTCGATGCGACGCTCCTTCGCGAACTCCGGCTTCGCCGCCGCGCGCTCCGGCAAGGCGCCGAGGGTCTTGCGCAAGGCTTCGAGCGCGGCCGCCGGCTCAAAATCGCCCACGACCGCCACCTCGAGGTAGTCGCGCGTCAGGGCCGGCGTCAGCCAGGCCTTCAGCTCCGCCAGGTTGCGCCGGCGCATCTCGTCGATTTCCGGATAGGTGAAGCGGAAATCGCCGCCATGCAGGAAGGAGACGACCTTGTCGTTCATGATGCCCTCGGCGGTGTGCTGCAGTTGCACGTAGAGCGGTTCCAAATTCTTCTCGAACTGGCGCTGAGCCTCCTCGCGATAGCCTGGCGCGGTCAGGTAGGCGGCGAGCAGTTGCAGCTGCGCCTCCAGGTCCTGCGGCGTGGTGC
This sequence comes from Prosthecobacter sp., assembly GCA_044345215.1. GTDB lineage: Bacteria > Verrucomicrobiota > Verrucomicrobiia > Verrucomicrobiales > Verrucomicrobiaceae > Prosthecobacter. The sequence goes on from JBIJBO010000027.1 coordinate 7,173, forward strand.
GTCCCGCGAGCAGGAAGGCTTCGTCGCCGACGCTGAAGTCCATGCCGACCGTGCGGCTGGCGAAGATGCGGCGCAGGTCGTCGGCGCTGTGCTCCTCCAGCCCGCCGGCGATGAACGTGCTGTTGGCGAAGGCGATGAGGCCGGGCTTGTCGGCCGGGGCGCTGAGCTTGCCGCCGCCGAAGTTGAGGGTGACCCGCACGCTGCCCTTTTCAAAGGGGGTCGGCTTGAGGTTGACGCGCACACCGTTGGCCAGCACCGCACGGGTGATCTCCAGGTCGGCCTCGACCTTCTGCGACGCCACCTTGCCGGCCGGACCGGGGTTGGCATAAGCGAAGGCGGCGGTCTTCTCGGCCACCGGCGCCTGGACCGGCTTGGCCTGACTGGCGCGGTAGGCGGCGAGGATCTGCGCTTCGGCCTCGCCCTCCAGCTTGAGGTTGCCGCCAACGAAGATCTGGCGGTCGGCGCTGACCCAGGTCTCGGCGAAGGCGCGGTGGCACTCGTCCTTGTTGAGGGCCGCCAGCGCGGCCTCGATGCGGGCGAGGTCGCTGGCGGGATGGGTGAAGACCTGCTTGGCGGCCATGACCTTGACCAGGCCGCTGGCGAGGTCGCGCGACTTGCGCGTGTCGGCCTGGGCGGCGCGCAGCTGGGCGTTCTTCAGCAGACTGGCCTTTGCCTCCTCGAACTCGGCATCGGTAAAGCCGTGCTCGACCGCGCGGCGCACCTCAGTCTCGATCAGGGTCAGGGCTGCCTGCCACTGCTCGGGCGCGCACTGGGCCATGGCGCCGATGACCTCGACAAACTCCAGGTATTCGTAGCTGTAGGATTCGGCGCCGAGAATGGGGGCACCCTCGGCCTTGGCCAACTTGGAGAAACGCTGGTTGAGCATGGCGTCGGCGAGGTCGCGCACCATCTTGTCGCGGCGCGTGGTCGCGCTGTCCGGACGGTTCTTCGCCGGGTGCAGGATCTCCAGCGAGACATCGACCGCCTTCGCCTCCATCTCCGTGTGCAGCTTGGCGATCAGGCCGCGGCCGCTGCTGATCTTGCCGAGCGAGGGATCGGCGGCATCGCCGCGCGCCGCCTTGGCGTCGCCGAACTGCCTGCGAATCTCGGCCTCGACCGCCGGCACATCCTTGAAGTCGCCGACCGCGACGATCATGGCGCGCTTGGGCGTATACCAAGTTTCGTAAAATTCGACGAAGCGCGGCCGCTGCATCGTCTTCAGGGTCTCCTCAATGCCGATCGGGAGGCGCTTGGGCAGCAGCGATTCCGGCAGGGCGAACTTGTAGCCCTCGATCATCGTGCGATACTCAATCGAGTCGCGGCTGAGTTTCTCACTGAGGATGATGCCGCGCTCGCGGTCGATCTCCTTGGCGTCGAGATTCATGCCGTCCAGGTAGTCACGGAAGAGCTGCAGCCCCTCCTCGATCAGCTTGGGCTCGACCTTCGGCAGCTCCAGCATGTACACCGTTTCCTTGAACGAGGTGTGGGCGTTGGTGTCGGCGCCGAACCCCATGCCCAGGCGCTGGAAGTACTCGACCATCTCGCCGCCCGGGAAGTGGCGCGAGCCGTTGAAGGCCATGTGCTCGAGGAAGTGCGCCATGCCCTGCTGGTCGTCGGCCTCCATGAGCGAGCCGACGTCCATGTAGATGCGCAGGCTGGCGCGGCCGGGCGGCTCGTCGTGGGGCAGGACGACGTAGCGCAGGCCGTTGTCGAGACGGCCGAACACGGCCTTGGGATCCGGCTTGAGGTCGCTGCCCTCCTGCGGCCACTGGCCGGCAAGCGGACTGACAAGGATCAGGTTGAGAAAGAAAAGGTAACGGAGCATGGCGGTTTGGATACGAACGCGGCAGCGGGGTGGGTTCTAGTGTCCATCTGGCGCAGGCCGGCCCGGCGGGCAAGGCTTTCCGGCGGGCGAGACTCAGCGGCCGGTCGCCTTCAGGCGGGCGCACAGGAAGCGGTCCATCTCGCCGACCATGCACTCCAGCCAGGGCGACTTGCCCCAGGCACCGTGGGCGCAGCCCTCGACGACCGCCAGTTCATGCGACACGCCGAGTTCATCCAGACGCTGGCGCATCGTCACGTAGCGCGACCCCGGATCGTCCTTTTCGCCATCGAGAAAGAGCATGGGCGGACAGGCGGCGGTGAGCTGGTGGAACGGCGAGGCCTCCCGGTAGATCTCGCGTCGCTCGGTCACCGGTCCGCCGAAGAAGACGAGCTGGCTGTGGATGCGTTTCGGCGATTCCAAAGCGCGGGCCAGTTGGTCGACCCCGGCGCCCATCAGCACTGCCGCATCGAGACATGCCGACTGCTCCGCCCACGGGCCGCCACTTTCCTCGATGGCCCGACCGGCCGTGGTCGCCACCAGACCGACAAGATGCCCGCCGGCCGAACCGCCCACCGCGCCGACGCGCTGAGGGTCGAGACCAAAGTCGCTGGCGTGGGCGCGCAGCCAGCGCACCGCCGCCTTGACGTCGTGCACCGCCGCCGGATAGGGCGCCTGCCCGGCCAGCCGGTAACTGGTGCAGACCACGACCCAGCCGCGCGCCGCCAGGGCCTTGGCCAGCGGCCGCATCGCCTCCTTGCTGCCGCCGGTCCAGCCGCCGCCGTGGACCATCAACACCGCCGGCAGCACCCGCGCATCGTCGGGCCGGTAGACATCGGCCTTCACCGTCACCGGGCCGCGCGCCACCACCTCCAGGTTTTCCCGCGCGCGCAGCTTGCCCCCCGCCGGCTCCGCCCCCTGCCAGGGGGCGTCGGCCAAGGCGATGAAACGATCCACCTTGACCCCGGGCGGTGGCGTGAAGGCAAAGGCGCACAGGGGGAGCAGAAGCAGGCAGCGAAACAGGACAGTGCGAGAGATCATCGACCAGGAAGAACGTGGCAGCGCCCGCCAACCTTCAAACCCGTTCGAGGGCGACCTCCGCTTGACGATACGTTGACCGCTCGCGCGGCCCGCCGCTGCTGCGGCTCCAGCCCAACAACACCCCCGCCAACAGCGATGATCCACGCTGGTACGCGCGCCGCGTGTCCGAGAAACCACCCGAGGCCACCCCGTTTCCGGCCAGCCCTGCCGCCTTTCACGGCCAGATCACCGGATCCGAGCCGTTGCCGAAAGCGAGCGCGAGGGCGGCGTCCCGCTGGGCGGGGTCCACGCTGGCGGTCGCTTGGAGACCGAAAAAAACGGCCATCATCAAGGGAATGACGGGCGCAGGAACGGGGCGGAACAGTTTGAGGCAGTTCTTGCGAAGGCTCCAGCCGCGCTGCATCACCAGGATGGCGACCAACTCACCCGATGCGGTGGTGACCACGGCATAAGGCGTGACAGTCAGGAGTGTCGAAGGCAAATCCGCATGGTAAACCACCCACTTTTCTCCTGCGAAGTCGATGAGGTGCAGCACCCGGCAGGGCTCCTTGTTGGTGAAGACAAAACCGATGTTGGGGAAGTGGTGAATCCTTCCCACATGGCGGCCTTCGCTGCGGAGCTCATAAAGCTGGTGCCGGGGTGAGAGGAGGCCTGTGACAAACCCGTCCACGTAGTGGAGGGCCACTTCCGGCTCCTCGGAGATGAGCTGATAGAGGGGGTTTTGCCCCCAGGGGATTTTCACGAAGACCTGCCGGTGCTTTTCCTGCCCGCGCGCATGCCCGGCGAGAGCCCTTCCGCCGAGGCTGAGCCGGAGGCTTTCGCCAAAGAAGAAGTCGTAGTCCTCGAACACCTGGGTGATCATTTCGGCCGGTCGGTCGATCTGCGCCCGGCTCAGTTGAGCCAGCACCTGCGGCAGGGTCGTCTCTTGGCGGATTTCCATGGCGGCATCCAAGCCGATCGTGGCACCCGCGCAAGCGTCTCATGCTCGCCAGGTGCGACCAGGCCTGGAAACCGGCTGGGGCAATCGGTTCGGGAACTCAACCCGGCTCATGCACGATCTGCTCGAACACCGCGCCGCCGAGCAGGCGGTCGCCGTCGTAGAGGGCACAGATCTGGCCGGGGGTGAGGGCGCGCTGGGCCTGCTCGAAGACGAGTTCCGCCCGGCCATCGCCGAGCGGGTTAAACCCGGCCCGGCCGGCGGGACAGCGGTAGCGCGGCTGCGCCTCGAGGGTACGGGCACTGTCGAGCGGGGCGGTGACACCGCTCAGGCTGCCGATGACGCAGCGACGCGCCCACAGCAGGGGCGTGTCGGGGTTCTCGATGGCAATGACGAGTTCGTTGCGCTGGGGTCGCTTGGCCACCACCACGTAGGCCTGCTTGTGCAGCGGGCTGGCAACGCCGATGCCCTTGCGCTGGCCGAGGGTGAAGAGGTGCAGGCCCTTGTGCTCGCCGAGCACCCGGCCCTCCAGATCGACGATGGGACCGGGTCGGTCGGGCACGAAGGCTCGCAAAAAGTCCTCCATCTTCACCTCGCCAATGAAGCAGATGCCCTGGCTGTCCTTCTTCTCTGCCGTCTTCAGGCCGAACTCGCGGGCCAGGGCGCGCAGCTCGGGCTTGAGCAGGTGGCCAATGGGAAAGCGGGCGATGCGCGCCTGTTCAGGACGCATCATGGCGAGGAAGTAACTCTGGTCCTTGTTGGGATCGGCCCCGCGACGGATGCCGAGGTCGTCGTCGGTCTTGCGGGCGTAGTGACCGGTGGCGATGGCGTCGAAACCGCGGGTGCGCGCCCAGTCCCAGAGCACGCCGAACTTCATCTCGCGGTTGCACATGACGTCCGGATTCGGCGTCACTCCATCCTGGTAGCCCTCGAGCAGGTATTTGACCACCCGCTCGCGGTAGTCCTGCATGAGGTTGACGACATGGAACTCGATGCCGAGCTGGTCCGCCACCACGCGCGCGTCCTCGATGTCCTCCTGCCAGGGGCAGTGGCCGAGGATGTTCTCCTCGTTGATCCAGTTCTTCATGTAGGCGCCCGTCACCTCGTGGCCGGCGCGCACCAACAGCGCCGCGGCGACGCTGCTGTCCACTCCTCCCGACATGGCGGCCAGAATCTTCATGCTTCTCAACTACGCCGAAACCGGCGGAGGGACAAATGAGGAATGAACAAGGGATGAGGACTCCATGCTCCACGCCCCATGCTCCATGACAAAGGCGTGGGAAACGGATAGCCGCAGGTGGGCGTCGGCCGCCAGCCGGCGTTTGCCATCGTGGGCGAACCCGCCACAGTGCCGGCATGCCTGACTCCCCTGCCCGCTTTGTGACGATCGCTGACGCCGCCCGCGAAACGAATCCGTGGACCCACAACGAATGGCTGTGCCGCCCGGATCTGGTCGAGGCCGACAAGCTGCTGATGGTCCGCGCCAACATGGACCCGTGGCACTGCCACCCCTTCCACTTCCACCCGCACCGCGAGGAGATCATCTACGTCATCTACGGCCGCGCCGAGCAGTGGGTCGGCGAGGAGAAGCGTGTGCTGCGCGCCGGTGAAATGGCACACATCCCGCCGGGCGTCGTGCACGCCACCTACAACCCGCACGACGAACCGCTGGTCTTCCTCGCCATTTTGTCGCCCGCCAAGCTGCCCGACGACCTGGCCGCCGTGCCCGACCCGCAGGACGTGTCGAGCGAGGACCCCTGGCGCGACCTGCGCGCCGGGCTGCCCGCCTGCCGGATGATGGAGGCCTGAAAGCGATTTCAGATTTCAGATCGGGAGCCACCGGGTGGCGTTCTCGAATTTGAGACTTCGTCCGAAGATCAAAACCGCAGGGTCACGCGGGCGCGGAACATGCGCGGTTCGATCGGGTGGGCATGCACGCGGTTGACCGGCGCAAGCTCGCCGCGCAACTGGCTTTCGTAGGCATACTCGATGTCGTTGTCGGCCCGGTTGAGCAGGTTCAGGCAGTCGAGCGCCACCTCCCAGTTCTGGCGCCGGTAGCCGAGGCTGGCGTTGACCAGGAAGCTGTCGCGACTCTCGAATTCGCCCGCCTCATCGAGGGGTCGCCCCGTGAAGGCGCGGACGCGGGCTGCGGCAAACCAGCCCGGGGCCTCGCCCTGGGCACCGAGGGTGACCCCGCCACTGAACAGCACCGGCACGCTGTTGGGAACACGGTCGTCCGCGCCGACGCCGCGCAGGCGCGCCTCGGTCAGCGCCACCTCGGCGTCCGCACCGAACCAGGCACAGGGCCGCCAGTAGCTCGCGAGTTCCACCCCGTAGCGCTCCGAACCTGGGCCGGGTTCGTTGGTGCCGGCATCGCCGACATAGATCAGCTCGCTGTCGCTGCGCAGCCAGAACAGGGCCAGGGTCGTGGTCAGGTCGGGCAGCGCCTGGGTGCGCAGGCCGATTTCGCCGCCGAGGGTGCGCACGAGGGCGTCGGCCGGCCGGCGCGAGGCGGTGACGCCGCGGGTGTCGTTGCTGTGGAAGCCGGTGCCAAAGCTGAGGTAGTACTCGGTCTCGTGCCAGGGCCCAAAGATGGCGCTGAACTTCGGACTGACCAAGCCGCCCCAGTCGCTGCCCTCCTGGCCCGCCAGGCTGCTGCGACGGTTCTCGAAGCGGTGCAGGTCGCCGCGAAGGCCGAGCACGGTGCGGAATTTCGCCATCCAGCGGCTCTGCAGTTCGGCATACAAGCCGGCGTTGTGCTGGAGCAGGTCGTCCTGGCGGATCAGGCCGTTGCGGCTGCGCTGGCGGGTGTTCCAGAGACCGATGCCGTCGATCAGGTCGTGCCGGGTCTGCAAGCCGAGGGTGAGGTCGTGTTCGACCCCGAACAGCTCGCGCTTCTCCCAGGTGCGCGCCACCTGGCCGCCGAACACCCAGCGACTCTCCGACTGCTCAAACTGGTCGCCGCCCAGGCCGCTGGTGAAGTAGGTGAAGTTCGAGAACAGATCGAGCGCGTAGTGGATGCCGTAGACATTGGCGCGGGTGACGACATCGCCGTCGCGGGTGACCAGTTCGGCATTGAGGCTGTAACGCTGGCTGCCACCGCCGGAGCTGGGATCGAGCGTGCCAAAGCGCCCGACGCCGCTGCCGTCGGCCGGGATCTGGTCGGTGCTGGTCCAGGAGCCGGTGTAGCCCATGAACGTCAAGGCAAACCGGTTGTCCTCATCGCCAGCCACCCAGCGCAGCAGGCCGTTCCAGCGGTTGAACTCCTCCGCATGATCCCACGGGCCGTCGTAATAATTGTATTCGAGACCATAGGTCAGGGCCGAAGCTTCGCCGGTGGTCAGGCTGCCGGCCAGGAGCGAGCGATGGTAGTTGTACTCGCCGATCTCCGCCTTGAGCAGGTGCTGCGGCAGGCGGTCGACCAGGCGGAAGTTGGCGCTGCCGACCGAGGAGAGATCGCCATCGGCGGCCGTGTAGCTGCCCTTCGCGTAGGCAATGCTGTCGATCAGCTCGGGGATCACCGGATTGAGGTCGGTGTAGCCCTGGCCGTGGGCGTGCGAAACAAAGTTGAGCGGCATGCCGTCGAGGCTGATGGCGAAGTCGGTGCCGTGGTCGAGGTTGAAGCCGCGCAGGAAGTACTGGTTGGCCTTGCCGCCGCCGGCGTGCTGGGTGATGACCATGCCGGGGATGGTCTCAAGGATCTCACCGCGACGCAGCAGCGGGCGCGTCAGAAAATCCTCCTGGGTGGCGATGCCCTTGGAGGCGGTGTCGGTGGCGCCGATCAGAGAGCGGGCCTTGCCCTCAACGACGACCGCGGGCAGCGCGGTGGCGGCAGGTTCAGGGGCGCGGTCTTGGGCGAAGAGGGGGGCGGCGACGAGCGCCAGAAAGCAGGGGCGTGGGAAAAGCATGGGTGGAACGAGTGGAAGACAGGGATCACCGCCCGACGGGCGGATCGCAGCACGACCGGTCGGGTCGCTGCAACAGGCACGGCACACCGCCATTGCGGTGCGCGGGTCTTCAACTCAGCCGCGGAGGCGGCAGCGGCGGCGCCTGACCAAGTCGCGGAGGGGGCGGGTCGTGCCGTCCCTTGGGTCCAAGCGTCACGGCAAGCGGTGGTGACACGCGCAGAGGCGTCCCGTCGACGAGGCTCCAGGTCAGATCCTTCTTGAGTTTGACCGGACCCGCCGGCAGCGGGCGCGGTTCGGCCGGCAGTCCCTCGTCGCCCACCTCGGCCACCGGCAGGCCGGCGACCTCCAATCTCACCAAAGCGGCGACGACGCGTCGCTCCAGAACTCCTTCCCCTTCGGCGAGACCACCAGCAAGCAGCAGCAGGCCCAGCACGGCCGGCCCGGCCAGGACTTGCAGCAGGGCAAGCAGGCAGAGGCTGCGGCGATGGCGCTGAAGGAAGGACATGGTGGAACGGTAGCCTAGGTGGATCGCCTGAGCGGGCAAGCGACAAAGCGTTCAGGACGGCAAGCAGGCCGCGACCCGGCGTTTCCAACTGGCAAAGATGTCGCTGGCCACGGCATGCGCCTCGCCGGCCTCGACGTGTTCGGTCACGGTTTCGGCCGCGGGCAGCCAGTCCAGATGCGCGGTGGCGCCGATGTGGTCCTGTCGCTCCGCCCGCAGGAAGGCGCTGAGCCGCACGGTCAGGATTTGTCGGGTGCGATCGTGCTCGGCTTCCGCCTCGGCACAGACCTCGTAGGGCTCGCCCTCAAGCTGCAGCGTGGCCAATACTTGGGTGGCGTCGAGCAGGCGGTGCTGCATGGCAAACATCCTCAGCGGCCGGCGTGACGGGCGATGAACTCGACGATGGGCGTGCTGTCGTCGAGTCCGTGCGGATGGTGGCCAACACCGGGTTTGGCGATGAGGGTGATCGATCCACCAAGGGCGCGGTAGCGTTCGGCAATGAGTCCGGTGTTTTCGTCCCAGGGCACGACGTCATCGGCATCCCCATAAACATGCAGCAATGGCACGCCGGCTTGGGCCAGCGGCGCGAGGCGGTCGACCGGATTGACCTTGGCGGCGAGCGCCGCGGCCTCGTCGGCAAAGCCCCAGAGCTCAAGCACGCGCGCCCAGTTCTTCGGATCGCCCTTGCCCTTGCCCTTGCCGCCGGGCCAGCTCTTGAAATCGCAGACGGGGGCGTCGGCATAGATGCAGGCGACCTTGTCCGGGTTGGCGCTGGCCCAGTTGTAGCAGTAAAGGCCGCCGCGGCTGAGGCCGACCAGTGCCGTCTTCGGGGCGAGGCCGTAACGGCCGGTGAGTTCACGGTAAAAGCCATTCCAATGCTCGACCGCCTTCGGTGATCCGAGCAGATCCGGCACCTTCAGGTAGGCGATGTGAAAACCGCGGCCGAGCAGGGCGATGTCGGGCGCCGGTTTGTGACCGAAGAACTCGCCGTGCCAGACCCAGGGGCTGCCCGGGGCGACCTGCTTCGGCACCACCACCGTTGCCGGGTGACCGTTGACCTCGAAGTCGTGGCGGGCGTAGCCGTTCCAGTCGCTGACCTTGCCGGGAAAACCGCCCGCCTGGCCTCTCGCGAGACGTCGCGCCTCGGCATCCAACACCGCCGCCTTGGCCTGGGCTTCCGCCAGCGGCAGGCCGGCCTTCACGCCGGGGCGTTTGTGTCCGGTCGCCGTCAGCCAGGCATCGCGCAGCAGGAGCTGCTTTTGTTTCACCTGCTCAAAGATCGCCGCGCCATTCGGGTGCGCGGGCAAGCCGGCGTCATCGACCTCAAGTCCCCACTCGGCGAGCAGGGGGCGAGCCATGACCAGATGGCCCTCGGTGTTGGGGTGGATGCCGTCGCGGCAGTAGCTGAAGGCGGGATCCGTGCGGCGATGCCCCGCCAAGGCCGCGGTCATGGCGCCATGCACGTCAAGCACCTGCCAGCCCTGGGCTTTCTGCTCGAGCAGCCAGCGCGCGTAGGCGGCCAGCACCTTGTCGTAACCCTCATAGGGCTTTGGGTAGGCGGCCAGACCGGCCGGCAGCACACGCTCGGCAACGGGGAGCGGATCGAACACCGGCGGCGTCAGATGCAGAATCGGCGCGCCGGCCGCGGCGACCTTGGCGCGCAGCTTTTCAATGCCGGCTCGGTAGGCGCGGGTGCGCGCCTCGTCGAACGGATGGTAGATGCCGTCGTTCATGCCGTAGCAGGCGATGACAAGCTCCGGTTTCACGGCGGCGAGCACGCGGTCGAGCCGTTCATGCAGGTCGGGGCGCGGGAATTGGCCATTGGCATGCCCTTCCTCCGAGAGGCCCGAGACGGTTTCGCTCGACAGGCCCAGATTGAGCACTTCCCAGACCGTGTCCGGGTGGTCGGCGATGAGCGCCGCCTCGAGAATCTGCACGTAGGTGCCGCCGTAGGTGATGCTGTCGCCCAGGAAGAGCACGCGCTTCTGCGCGGGCGGTGCGGCAGCCAACGAAACGGTCAGGCCAAGGAGCAGGAGGAGGGAGCGAATCATGGAAGCCTTCAATACGGCGTGGGTTCCGGCGAGTCATCAGGGATTTGCAGCCGCACTTTTCACGCGACAATTCGCCCGGCTGTGGCGTTGGAGGGAGGATGACGCGCCGCCTCCTTCCGCTTCTGGCCGGTCTGCTCCTGGCCCTGCCCCGCCCGGGCGCCAGCCAGCAACTCGACCTGGAGCAACTCTTTGAGGAACGCAACCTGGGGCCGGTTGCCCAACTGCTGGAAACCGGCGATTACGAATTGTGCGCGCGCATCTGCGAAGCCGCGGTCGAGCGCGGCCTGAAATCGGCCGACTGGCGGCGCCTGCGCGTGCGCGCCCTGCTGGAACTGGGTCGAGAGGTGGAGTCACGTGACGAAGTGCAACTCGCGGTGAAAACCTTTCCCGGCGACCTCGAACTGCTCTGGCTTCAGCATGAAAACGCCCTGCGCCTCGGTCGGCGCGACCTCGCCGACCAGGCCCTGCGCGACATTGATGCCGCCGCGCGGGCCAAGTCCGCCAAAGCGCGACCTGCGAGCGAGTGGGTTGTGCTCGGCAGGGCAGCACTCGCCCTCGGTGCCGATCCGCGCAAGGTCATCGTCCAGTATTTCCAGGTCGCCCAAAAACAGGATCCCAAGCTCGAAGCCGCCTGGCTGGCCGAGGGCGAGCTGGCCCTCGCCAAGCACGATCCCCAGCGCGCGGCCGAGGTGTTTCGTGCAGGGCTCAAGGCCCACGGTGAAACCACCGCCCTGCGTTTCGGCCTGGCGCGCGCCTTCAGCGGCAGCGATGGCGAAAAAGAGGCGGAGAACCTCAACCGCGTGCTGGAGATCAACCCGGTGCATGCCGGCGCCCTGCTGCTGCGGGCGGAAAGCCTGATCCGCGCCGAGAAGTACCTCGATGCCGAAGGCGCGATCCAGAAGGTGCTCGACCTGCGCGAGAATCATCCCGAGGCCTGGGCCCTGCGCGCCGCCATCGCCCGGCTGAATGCGGCCGATGAAGCGAAGTTCAGCCGCGCCCGCGAGGCCGGTTTGCAGCTCTGGGCCCGGAATCCGGCGGTCGATCACGGCATCGGTCGCGTGCTGTCGCGCGCCTACCGCTTCGTCGAGGGTGCCGAGCACCAGCGCCGCGCCCTCGCCTTCGACAACGGCTACCTGCCCGCCAAGGTTCAGCTCTGCCACGACCTGCTGCGCTTGGGCGAGGAAGATGAGGCTTGGAAAATGGCTGCCGCCATTCGCGCCGAGGATGCCTTTGATGTCCAGGCCCACAACTTCGGCCGGCTGGAGGCGCAAATGCGCGGCTTTGTGACGCATCGCAGCGAAGATTTTGTCCTGAAGATGCCGGCGCGCGACTGGCCGGTCTACGGGGCGCGGGCGCTCGAACTGCTGCGCGAGGCCAAGGTGGTGTTGGGGAGCAAGTACGGCTTCGAGCAGAAGCGCGCCGTATTGGTGGAGTTCTTCGATTCCCAGCAGGACTTCGCCATCCGCACCTTTGGCAGCCTCGGCGGCCAGGGCCTGCTCGGCGTCTGCTTTGGCACGGTCATCACGTTGAACAGCCCGGGCAGCCTGTCGCACGGCCGCAACAACTGGGAGGCCACTCTCTGGCATGAGTACTGCCACGTCGTCACCCTCGGCCTGACCCGCAACACGATGCCCCGCTGGCTGAGCGAAGGAATGAGCGTCCACGAGGAAAGCCTGCACAGCCCCGCTTGGGGCATGCGCATGAACGCCGACTTCCGTCGCTTCATCCTCGAGGAGGATGCCGCCCTGCCCGTCAGCCAGCTCAGCGCCGCGTTCCTCAATCCCCCTTCCCCCGAGCACCTGTCCTTCGCCTACTACCAGGCGAGCCTCGTTGTCGCTTACCTGGTCGAGCGCTTCGGCCAGGAGGCGCTGCGCGGGGTGCTGGCCGACCTCGCGGCGGGGCGACGCGTCAACGAGGCCATCGCCGCGCGGACCGAGCCGATGGAGGCGCTGGAAAAGGATTTCGACCGCCATCTGAAGGAGCGGGCGCGAGCCTTCGGCGCCGGGGCCGACTGGAGCCGCCCCGGACCGGAGGAGGTGAATCCCACGGATGCCGCCTCACTGGCCGCCTATCAGGAAAAGCACCCCAACAACCTCTGGGCCCTGCGTCTTTCCCTGCGCGGTCAACTTGAGGCTCAGAACTGGGCCAAGGCCCTGCCCCTGGCGGAACGACTCACTCAATTGTTGCCGGAGGATTTCAGCGCCGAGGGCGGGCACGTCCTGGAGGCGCAGATCCATGCCAAACTCGACCTCCGCAAGGACCGGCTGGAGGTGCTGCGCCGCATCGCCGCGGCTGAGCCCTCCGCCATCGCGGTTTTCCAGGAACTCGTCGAGCAGGACATGGCCGCCGGCGACTGGGCGGGCGTGCGTCTCAACGCAGCGCGGGCACTGGCGCTGAACCCCTTCCTGCCCGTACCACAGCGCGCTTTGGCCGAGGCGGCCGAAGCCTTGGGCGACATCCCGGCGGCCGTGGCGGGGCGTGAGCGGCTGCTGGCCTTGGATCCGGGCGATGCCGCCCGGCATCATTACCGGCTCGCCGTGATCCTGCGCAAAAGCGATCCAGCGCGCGGCAAGCGGCACCTGCTGGAAAGCCTGGCAAAGGCCCCGCGCTTCCGCCAGGGGCATGAGTTGCTGCGCAACTGGCCGTGAGCGACCGTCAGGCCGCCGCCGTGTTGTAGGGGCGCACCGACAGGAGCTTGACCGTGCGCTGGGCGCCGGTTTCCGAGGGGATTTCGGCGCTGTCGCCGGGGGCCTTGCCGATGAGGCCCTTGGCGATCTCGGAAAGGTAGGAAACGATGTTCTTTTCGACATCACCGTCCCACGCGCCCAAGATGGTCAGAGTCTCGGTCTGGCCGCTGCCGGGTGCCTCGTAGTCGACCACGGTGCCGATGCCAACCTTGTCGGCCGGGGCATTGGCGAAATCGGTGCCCCGGGCCAGGCGCAGTTCGCGCTCCATCTTGTTCTGCAGGCGCAGCAGCACGGCCTGCTGTTCGCGGGCGGCCTTGTAGCCACCGTTCTCGCGAAGGTCTCCCTCGGCGCGGGCGATTTGGATGTCGTGCTTGTTCTGCGGAATCTTGACGCTGACCAACTCCTCGAGTTCCTGCTTCTTGCGCTCCAGGCTCTCCCACGAGACGATCAGGCTGTTGTCCTCACGCGGGCCGGCATTTTCGGCCATAAGCGCCTCCATCTCGGGACGCGCCTTGATGATGCGCGCCATGAGCGAGCGCCGCGTCAGTTCGTCGAAGGCGGCGGTGGCAAGGATGCGCTTGGCGAAACGCTTCACCTCGTCCTCCTCGGTCTCGATCACGAGCTCATGAATGAGCGTCTTGTCGTCGGACAGCAGGTCGCTCAAACGCCCCGACCGCTTGGGTCCGCCCTGCACGTGGTCATGCTCGAGCAAATCGAGGATGGCGTTGGCCAGATCAATGTCGAACACCGACTCGGCCAAGCCCTTGCGCTCCTTGCAGATCCAGATGAGCAGATCGGTCGTCAGGTTGCGGTTGCGGACCGACTTTTTGAGGAATTCCGCCAGCACGTCGAGCTCGTCGTTGGCGTCGAGCACCGCAGCGATTTCGGCCACCGCGCGGCCGCCGGTGCGGCTCAGGTGATTGAGAATTTCGGGCACCCAGGCACGCTCGACGAAGGCTTCCGGGAAGGCGCGATACATGCGGCCGAGCAGGCCGACCGGCAGGCCACCGATGGATTCAGCCAGCAGGCTGCGCGCCTCACTGATCAGGTCGGCAACCTTCATCGAGCCCATGGGCAGGGCGGCGCTCTGAATGGACTCAAGCAGTTCGTCGCGCGAAAGCAGCATCTGCAGGCTTTCCTTGAGGTGCAGGCGCCAAGCCTTGCGCACGGTGTCGGAGATGTCCTGGAACACCGGCAGTAGTTCACGGGCGGCTTCTTCAAAAAGGTCGATGTCCTTCTGGATCAGAGCCAAGCCGGCCAGTTTGCCCTTGAGATCGCGCGCGGCCAGGTAGGCACGCACCATGCCGTCTCCGGCCTTCTCCTCGCTGTCGCGCAGCACGAGAGGATCCACACGCTTGGCGGGAACGACGATGTGACGGGCGCTCTTGAGAGTCTTCTTGGCGGCATCCCACCATTTTTTGTAGTCCGCAGCAGGCACAATCTGGGGCTGGATCAGGCGCTCGAGGTCATCGAGTGACATCTTGCCGGCGTAGGACTTGAGGGCGAGCTCGACGAGGCTGGTGACGTTGTCCTTGGCCATGGCCTGAAGCGATGCAAGATCAGCCAGGCGGCGGGCCAGAAAGTGGTCGACCGGCAGAACCTCAAGCGAGTTGATGGCGAAGGCCAGCTTCAAGCCATGCCCGGGCTTGCCTTCGAAATTGAGAACGATTTTGTCGCCCAGCAGATCCCATTCCGCGACCCTGCCGACGCCCCAGCTCTTGTGCTGACAGAAGGTGCCGGGTTCGAGCCGGCTGAGTTTTTCACCGTCTGCCGCCGTCAGTTTGCCGGCATCCACCAGTTTTTGCGCCTCGGAATTCATGGGACAGTCAACATAGAGCGGGCAACGGGTGTGGCAAAGGAAACCTTGTGCAACAGCCTTGGAACTCCGAACGATTCGAAAAAATGTGAGAATCTTTCTTGCCACCCGGGCAACGACCTTGCTATTTTTCAGTACCCGCATGAAAAATCGCTTTGTCCTGACCCTCCTCGCCGGCTTGGCGCTTTGCAGCGCTGCCCTTGCCGACATCCAATCGCCTCCCGGCAACCATTACAATTGGAGCCGCAAGCTCAGCCGTGGCGTCGGCAACTTGCTCTACGGTTGGACGGAACCGCTCAATGTCTGGCAGCGCGTCAACCGTGCTGAAGGCGCCCATGCCGCCTTCTCGGATGCCATCGTCGAAGGACTCAAGCGCACCACGGTCCGCCTCGGCTACGGTCTCTATGAAGTTGCCACCTTCCCGCAGCCGACCTGGAAGCGCACCTACCGTCCGCCGTATCACGTGAAGGAAATCACCGATCCGTGGTGGGGCTACACCGAATTCTCGCCGCAGGTCGGCTTTGCCTCCCAGATGGACTACACCCGCACCCAGGGCTGGTGATTCCAGAGTGATTCACCAAATCACGAAACGCGGACTTCGGTCCGCGTTTTTTTTTGCGCTCCGACGCCCCGCCTGCGGGATGCACGCCCGGGGTTCCCTAACCTTGCGTCAGCAAACCCGCTTGTCGGGCAGTATGCAGATTGTGCGCGCAACAGCGTCGCCGGCCAGCCCCTTCTGCAAACCTACGCCAGCCAGCGCCTGGTCCCCGCCACAGCGGCGAACAGCCTCAGAAGTCCAGAAAGATCTCGGCGCGGCGGTTGCGCGAACGTCCCTCGGGATCGTCGGTGCCATCCGCCTTCAGGTTGGGACCGAGTGGCTGGGCCGTGCCCAAGCCGGTGGTGAGGATCTGTTCGGCGGATACCCCGAGCGAGGCCAGACCGCGCTTGACCGCCTCCGCGCGGGCACGCGACAGCTGAATGTTGTAGCTCTCCGTGCCCTTGGCGTCGGTGTGACCGGCAATGCGCAGCTTGCGTGAGCTGTCGGATTTCAGCAGTCCGGCGACGATTTCCAGCTGTTTGAGGGCCCGCGGATGGAGGTCGTCACGGTCGTATTCGAAATAGAGGGCGAGCGACTCGCCGCCGCGCGGATTTTTCACGATCGGCGTGTAGGGAACGCCGAGCTTGCCCGCAGAGGCGGCAAACGAGCCGAGGATTTCCGAGAGATTCAGGCCCTTGACCCGCCAGGGCTGATCCTGGCCGTTGCGCTGCAGTTCGAGGCCGAACTCGGTGGATTGCCCAAGCGTGGGCGAATGCACTTGGGCGATGACCCAGGCAACCTCGGGATTCGCCACCGTGACGATCATGGGGCGGTCCGGCTTCATCTCGTAGCGCCCCTCCTCAAAGACAATGCAGAGTCCGGCCAGACGTTGCGGCGTCACCCTGCCCTCGTCGACCAGTCGGCGTGCGGCCGTGAAATCATGGCGCAGCAGGACACGGACAAACTCGCTGGCGAAGCTGAGTGCGTCGGGGTGCATTTCGACGCGCAGCAGCTCGCGTGGCTTGGCGAACGGCGGCGGACTGCCCGCGCTGGCGGGCTTGGCCGGACTGACGACCTTGGGCGCCTCAGGCAGAGACGGCATGGCAGTGGCCAACTGCTTGGGGAGCTGCAACGAGGCGATCTTCCAGCCCATCTCGGGATCGCGCTCCAGATCGAGCTCAAGTCGCAGCGGCTGGTCGTGCCCTGGCAGGCTCATCGGCAGAGCCAGCCGGGTTTTGTCACCCACCAGGCCGAGCAACTCGACCTGATCCTCGCGCGCCATCTTAACCTTGAGATCGCGGGCCAGGCTTTGGAAGAATTCCGCGAGCTGTTTGGCCTGAGCCGGGTCGGCAACGGCGGCCAGACGTCCGGCGCGTTCAAAGTCGGCGCTAGCCAGGCTGCGCGCCATCTCACGGCCGAGATCCAGCGGTCTGGCAAAGCCGAAACGATCTGCGGGGGCCGCCGGTGGTGCGGCCTTGGGCTTGTCCGGCGTCTGCGGAGGCGGTGCCTTCGCGGCGGAGGCCGGCGTGGCGACGGATTGGGGACGAGGCGGAGCCACCGGCGTGGCCGCCTCGGGAGCCGGAGACTTCAGGCGCGGCCGGGTGACCTTGAAAAACAGCGCAGCGCTCGTGCCCAGCGCCAGCAAGAGGATGGCGGCCGGATGAATACGGGCGGCGACGGTTCTCCTGGACAAAAGGGGGCGCATCAAGGGCGAAAGTGAGAGTGAATCCAGCAACTACAATGCCATCACCGGCAAAGCCGTCCATGAAAGAATTGACGATCTCACACGGGCGTTCGGTTCAAAATGGCGTGCGCAGCCGCCCCGCGGCACCGGCCGGCCACTCGGCTCCCTGTGCGATCCAGCGCCGCAGCAAGTGCGCCTCCTCGGGCGTCAGAGCCTCGCCAACGGGCGGCATGGCCGTGGCATGAACACCGGCGAGGTTCTGCAGGAAGCGACTGCTTTCGGGTTTTCCTGCCACAATGAAACCGCCAAGGGTGCCGCTGCGCAGGGCCGATTCGCGGCTTTCCAAGCTGATCCGGCCTGGCATGGCCTCGACCTGATGGCAGGCCAGACACTTGGCTTCGAGCACAGGTTTGACATGGCGCTCAAAATGTACGCGCCCCTGAAGGGCCTTGGCGAGTTCCACTTCCGAAAGGACATTGACTCCAGCCGGCCGTGTCTCGCTCTCCTCGGGAGCATGCTGACAGGCGACCAGACAGGCAAGGGCCAGAACGGCATTGAAGGCGTGACGCAGAGGACTCATGACGAGGCAACATAAGCCGCCGAACGACATTGCGCCACGCGGAAATGCAGGCCCTCAATGCTTGCGCTGGGCCAGCGGACGAGGGGCCAAGCGATCCTGAAGTCGCACCTCCGCCCACGGCGCCGGCCGCCGGAGGTGATGTTCATGCCATGTGTGATCCGGGCCACCGCGAAGGGCAGGCCAGAGTGCCTCGGAGCGGGTGAGACGGACCGGGCGGGTGACGTTGACGGTGCCGGCAAACAACCGGGTGATCTGGAGGAGTGAGAACATCACGTTCAGATCACTCCGTCTGCGGAAGGTGCGCTCGTCGATGAAACAGGGACTGCGCGGAGTGAGACCATGGGCAAGGTCGCCATCGGAGGCGACCTTGCTCAGGTTGAAGGAGGGTCCCGGTGGCGGGGGCTCCCCATCCATGCAGCCCGAACCGGTTTGACAGCCCCCCCCGGGCCGGCGCCCGTTCGCGACCCGGCAGTCACCCCCCAACCATGGCGGTCCATTGGCACCCAGCGGGCTTATGAATGGCAGGACCAGCCAAAGGTTTCAGGGCTGCTGCAGGTCAAACCCGTAATCGCTGCAGAGCCAGCAAGCCTCGACTCAGGAACGCCAGGCCGTCTGCAAGGCCAAGTGCGGAAACCAGACATGGTCTTAGGCGTCAACCTCGGGCCAGCGGCCGTGGGTGGGGGCAGCGGTTCGTCAAACGGCGAATCACCGGCCAACGGATTCATTCCGGGCTGACCTCCCGGCGGCGCAAGCAACGCGACAGGCGGCTGGACAGCCGGGCGGAAGGATGCAGCGATTTCATGGGAGTCGCGGGGTTCCAAAAGCTTGGACACCGTCGATCCGGTTTCATTCAATCTGCCGGCGTCGGCCCGCAAAAGCCGGCATCGGCAGCGTTGACATTGCCCTTGCCAACGGAATAGTGGCCTTTGATCCATGACCCCCGCGTCGCCCCTCCTTTCCCCGTGCCGCTTTTTGCTCGCGGCATTGACCGTCTCGCTGCTGGCCGCCTGTTCCTCGGTCAGCGTGGGTCCGGGTGGACAGATCACCAAAGTCAATTATTACCACCTCTACCCTGGAGTCGTCACGCGCACACTCGACACGGCAGTCGCCTTTGAGCGCGACTACCACCTCTACGGCGCGGTCACCAAGGCGGAGATGGTGGAACGTCAGGGCAACTACTTCACGATTTTCTGGAGTGTCAACGACCGCACCCAGTCCGTGCGTCTGGTCTTTGAATATCGGCAGGCAAACACGGGGCTCGAGGTCAAAACCCTTGAGCAGGAAATCGAATCGCCCCGGCGCAAAAACGTCAGCCACTTCCAAGTCACCGGCAGTTCGTATCACACGGACGGCCGCGTGAGCGGCTGGCGGATTCGGCTGATGCGTGGCGAGGAGGAATTGGCCAGCCAGCAGTCGTATCTCTGGAAGTGAGTCCCATGAACGCCGCCGGTCCCCACTGCCGTCAACCTCGCCCCCGGGCTAGCTGTCGCATGGCACGCGCCCGCCTGTTCTAACCCGCCCACCGTGACTGTTGCCCCGCCCGTGCCCCCCCCGACGACCATCTTGGTAGGCTGGATTGGCAAAGTCTTTTGGCTTCGCGTCGAGGGCAAGGGCACCTTCCTCTGCTCGCTGCAGGTCAAGCGCGCCTTCCAGGCCGTGCTGAAGGCCGGTGCGCGTGACTTGGTCGTCGACCTTGAGCGCTGCCCGATCATGGATTCCACCTTCCTGGGAACGCTTACCTACGCCGCCATCACCCAGCGCAACGGCGGCGGCAGCTTCACGATTGTCAACGCCAACGCCCGCAACCTGCAACTGCTGGCCGAGCTTGGGCTGAACCACGTGATGCAAGTCGATGCCGACGGCAGTACCTGGCCCGACGAGCGCCGCATCGCCAGCCAGTTGCTGGCGACCTGCGGCGAGAGCGGCGAGGCAGGCCGCCAGGAGCAGGCCCGGCACGTGCTGGAGGCCCACCAGAGTTTGTCCGAGCTGAGCGCGACCAACCAGCAGCGCTTCAGAGACGTCATTCACTTCCTCGAACAGGAAATCCACGAGCCGCCGCGGCCAGCCCCATAAGCCGCGCCGCATCGAACGCCCGGTCGTCCTTCAGGTGAAGCCGCGGGCCCTCCAACATGACTCCCATCCTTCTCACCACGATCATCCTGCTGCTGGCCGTCTCCGTGACCGCCCTGGTCGTGATCAACCGCAAAAAGGACCATGCGCTCGAGGAACTGCGCGCCGAGGAACAAGCCATCGTCGAGGAGGAGCGTCGCATGTTCGGCTTCCTCCACGATCTCGGCGAGGCGATCACGCGCGAGGATTCCCATGCCGCGCTGCACCGGCTCATCGTCAAGGGTGCCATGCAAGTCACCGAAAGCCAAGGCGGCGCCCTCTACCTGCTCGACGACGCCGGCAAGGCTCTGGTGCCGCGCTACTACTCCGACCTCTGCCCGCCGCTCACTGACTTGCCCGAGCGCATTGCCGCCCTTGGCAAAAAGAATCCCGACAGCCTGCTGAGTTTCCTGCGCCTGCACACGGTGCGCCCCGACGAGGGCCTGATCGGCAGCGTCTTCAGCGGTCGCCAGTCTGAGGTCATTGATGACCTGCGCCGGGACCTGCGCCTCGGCAGCGGCGGCTCCTGCTTCCAAAACAACGTTTCCATCATGATTGGGGCGCTCAACTTCGGTGCGGGCAGCCTCGGGGTGCTCGTGCTCACACGCCCGAAGGAATGCACGAACTACAACAGCAACGACTTCGAGGTCTTCAAGTCCCTCGTTGAGCAATCGGCCTTTGCCCTCGCCAACGTCATGGCCCACCAGGCGGCGACCGAAAAGAAGCACATCGAGGCCGAACTGCGTGCCGCCAGCGAGATCCAGCGCATCCTGCTGCCCGACCACGACCCCGAACTGCCGGGCTACCTTATTGCCGGCCGCAACATTCCCGCCCGCGTGCTCAGCGGCGACTACTACGATTTCATCCCGCTTGAGCAGGGGCGCTGGGGCGCCGTCATCGCCGACGTCTCCGGCAAGGGCCCCGCCGCCGCCATCATTACCGCCATGTGCCGCAGCGTTCTGCGCTGCTCCGCCCCCATGGGCAACTCGCCGGCGGAGGTGCTGGCCGCGGTCAACCGCCATATCGCTCCCGACATCCGCGAGGACATGTTCGTCAGCATGATCTATCTAGTTTTCGATCCCGAGCACGATCGCGTCAGGCTCGCACGTGCCGGCCACACCCTCCCCGTGCTCTGGCGGCGCGACACCGGCAGCATCGAGACCCTGCACAGCGGCGGCCTCGCTGTCGGCATTGACAAGGGCGACGTCTTTGAGCGGGTCACCAAGAACCTCGACATCGTCATGCGCCCCGGCGACTGCCTGCTGCTGTACACCGACGGCATCAACGAGGCGCTCGACATCAAGGGCCTGGAGTACGGCGAGGAGCGCCTGCGCAGCAACCTCGCCCTGCTCGCCCCGCAGGGCCCGAAGGCCGTGGTCGACGGCCTCATCGCCGATGTCGAAAAATTCCTCGGCGGCCGTCGCTCGCTGGACGACATCACCTTGATTGCCCTGCAGAAGACGCCATAGTCGCTTCCCCCGGAATCCGCCCGGATTCCCCTCCCCTCCCAAAAAGCGACCCATGACGAACGACACCAGCCCCCCCGAAGAGACCCCGACCGCCGCCCCGGAACCGGCCGCCGACGAGGCCACCCCGGACGCTGCCGCCGATCCCCTCACCCAGGCCAGGCAGGAAGCCGCCCAGTGGAAGGACCTGGCCTACCGCAACGCCGCCGAACTCGACAACTTCCGCAAGCGCGCCGCCCGCGAGGCTCAGGACGCCCGCGCCTACGCCAACGCCGACCTGCTGCGCTCCATCCTGCCGGTGATTGACAATTTCGAGATGGGCCTGGATGCCGCCCGCGCCGAGTCAGAGACCTCGATGATCTTCATGGGCATGAGCATGGTCCAGCGCCAACTCGCCGATTTCCTCCGCGAGATGGGTGTCCAGGAAGTCGAAGCCCTCGGCCGCGCCTTCGATCCCAACCTGCATGACGCGGTCGCCCAAGAGGCCTCCGCCGAGGTCGCCGAAGGCACCGTACTGCGCGTCACCCGCCGCGGCTACAAGCTCAAGGACCGCCTGCTGCGCGCCGCCAGCGTCATCGTCTCCGCCGGCCCGGCCGCGCCCGCCAACACCCCCGCCGTCTGACCCCCATGGCTGACAAACGCGACTACTACGAAGTGCTGGGCGTGTCCCGCGACGTCTCCGCCGACGACCTCAAGAAGGCCTACCGCAAGCTGGCGGTGAAGTTTCACCCCGACAAAAACCCGGGTGACAAGGCCGCCGAGGAGAAGTTCAAGGAGGTGGGCGAGGCCTACGAGGTGCTCAGCGACGACCAAAAGCGTGCCGCCTACGACCGCTACGGCCACCAGGCCTTCGCCGGCGGCATGGGCGGCCCCGCAGCCAGCGGTGCCGGCGGTTTCCACGACCCCTTCGATGTCTTCCGCGAGGTCTTCGGCGGCGGCGGCGGGGGGGGCATTTTCGAGAGCTTCTTTGGAGGCGGCAGCGGGAGCGGTCGCCAGCGCCGCGACGGTCCGCAGCGCGGCAGCGACCTGCGCTATGGCATGGAGATCACCCTCGAGGAAGCCGCCCACGGCTGCGAACGCGAGATCGAGTACGAGCGCCAGAGCGGCTGCAAGAAGTGCCAGGGCAGCGGCTCGGCCAGCGGTGCCGGCAAGAAGACCTGCAACACCTGCGGCGGTGCCGGCCAGGTCATCGCCTCGCGCGGCTTTTTCCAGATCCAGCAGGCCTGCCCCGACTGCCAGGGCAGCGGCGAGGTCGTCAGTGATCCCTGCCGCGGCTGCGCCGGCACGGGCCGCGCCAAGGAACGCACCAAGGTCCGCGTCAAGGTGCCCGCCGGCATCGAGGACGGTTCGCGGCTGCGCTCCAGCGGCAACGGCGACCACGGCGCCAAGGGCGGCCCGCCCGGCGACCTCTACATCGTCATCCACGTCCGCCAGCACGATGTGTTTGAGCGCGAGGGTGACGACCTGCATTGCCAGATGCCGCTGTCCTTCACCACGGCCGCCCTCGGCGGCGAGGTCACCGTGCCGACCCTGGAAGGCAAGGCCAACCTCAAGATTCCGGCAGGCACCCAGAACGGCACCACCTTCCGCCTGCGCGGCAAGGGCGTGAAAAGCCTCGGCGAGGACCGCCATGGCGACCTGTACGTGCACGTCCAGATCGCCGTGCCGACCCAGCTCAGCGCCGAACAGCGCGGCCACCTCGAGGCCTTTGCCAAGACCTTTGGCGAAACCCATTCCTCGTCGATGGAGGAAAGCTTCTTCGAGAAGGCGAAAAAATTCTTCCGCTGAACCCCCGGGCGACTGGACAGCCGCACCGGACGTAACAACCTGACAACACCCCATACCGCCATGAGCACCCCGAACATCACCGCCTACCTGAAAACCTACTGTGGCTGGAGCGAGGGCGTCCGCGCCATCTTCCGCAAGTACGACCTCGCCTACGAGGAGAAGGACATCATCAAGAACCCGGCCTTCCGCTGGGAGATGGAACAGAAGAGCGGCCAGCCGCTCAGCCCCTGCGTCGAAATCAACGGCACGATGCTGCCCGACATCAGCGGAGAGGAGGTCGAGCAGTGGATGATTGCCCAAGGCCTCATTGCCCCGAGCGACGCCGCTCCCGATGCGCCGATCGACAGCGCCTGCAGCGACGCCCAGCACGCCGCCATGGCCGCCGGCCAGATCGGCACGATCAAGTTCGTGCCCTGAACGGCACGCCCCCTGCCGGCGGAGAATTCCCCTCCGCCGGCATTGACACGCGGCTCTACGTGCCCTAAACTAACCATTCACTTCGGTGAACTGGCGAGGTAGCAAAGTGGTAATGCACTGGTCTGCAAAACCGGAATGCGCGGGTTCGATTCCCGCCCTCGCCTCCACAAGCCCATGATGGCTTGCTCTTTACCGGAATCGATCAAGCCAGTGGATTGGCAGGCTCTGAGCCAACTTGAACGCTGCCGCAACCCTTGCATCAGCAATCGGCACCTGATGTGCCCTCCGCCTTGTTCCACGAGCAAATCCGCACAAACAGTCCCGCCGCCAGAGCAGCATGAATTTGCGGAGATCCCCCTGAATGTAACCCTAGCCCTTAGCGCAGGGCTTCGGGCAGTTCGGCGAGGCGTTCGAGTTCCGTGATTTCGTGGAAGAACCAGGGCTTGCCGTCCTTCCTCTTGAACAGGATCGTCCGGCTCGCGAACTTCAGGCCGTCGTGCTCCTTCCAGTCGCTGAAGCGGTAGAAGTCGCCGCGCCAGTCGAGGCGGTGAAGCAACCCGGTCGCCTGGTCAAAGTACAGCTCCATGGCGGGTGTCACGCTGCCGCTGACGCGAAGTCCGGCGCAGGTTTTGCCTTCATCCGTGAGATCGGGGATGCGTTCGAATTTCGAGGTTTTATCCACCAGCAAATCCAGCGACCAGGCGCGTACATCGTCCTTGGCCGGCTCCTCACCGCGCTCCTTCTTGCCAAGCCACCAGCGATCCGGCTGGGAGAAAACGGACTCTCGGGTCGAGCGCTTCTTGCCTTCAGCCGGCTCGGGTGTGTTGCCGAAGTGGAAGATCTCCTCGAAGCGAAATATCTTGAGCAGCTTGGCCTCGCCACCAACGGCGGTGAGCGCTTTTTCAATGAGCGGCCTGGGATCCCCGGTCTGGGCCTGCACCGAGGCAGCGAGGGTGAGGGCGACGACGAGATAGAGACAATGGCGAGTCATGAACGCTACAACAGGCGGGAACCACCGTTCCTATCAATGCACTGGGGACAGGATATGGCAGCCATCCCACGCGTTCGCTTGCTCCCCTTGGAGCCTGCAACTCAGCAAACGGGCTGCCTGACTCCGGGGCGTGAGTCGAGGGGCGTGCCTGGCAGATGCCTTTAGGTGATTTCAAATGGGCGAAATCCGCGGACCGGGCTTGCCGATCGTGGCCCGAGGCGCATCTTGCTTCATGGATGAACCGCCCCCGATTCCGCCGGACTTGGACTGCGAGTACGAGGGCCGGCCCTTCCGCCATTGCACGCGCTGCGGGGAGACCCTGCTCGATGACGCCGGTGGCTACCATGTCTCCAAGGCCTATCGCAAAGATGAGTGCGTCATGGAATACGCCCTCTGCCACCACTGCCGCAGCGCGATGATGGAGGAGTTCTCCGGTGAATCCAAACAGCGCCTCGCCGAGTTCCAGGACGGCCACGTCCACCTCGAACGCGGTCTCGATCACTGCTCGGTCTGCAATCGTGCCGGCGAGGCGCTCGACGATTATGTCATCACCGGCCTGTGCGCGGGCGACCGCCTGCACCAGGGCGTGCTGCTCTGCGGCGACTGCGCGGAGGACGTCCAGCACCTGCTGTCGAAGCCGACCAAGGACACCTGGCGCCGGTTCATCGACGAAAACTTCCCGGGCCCGCCGGGCGAGGGCGTCGAGCCCGAGGTGGAAACCCTGCCGGCCCTGCCCGTGACAGTGGCCCGCTCGTGACGCATTCCCTGCCAGAACCGCCGCGCCGGCGCGTAGGCTTGGGATGCGTGCCTTCCTGCTCCTCCTGACCGCCGTCGCCGCCGCCTTCGCCGAGGCGCCGCCCTCCCTCTACATCGAAGGCTATGCCGGCAAGGTCAGCGTCGCCCAGGGCGAACCCGTGCCGCTGCATGTCAGCACCACGGCCCCGACCTTCGACCTCGAGGTCGCCCGCCTCGGCCGCGAGCGCGAGGTGGTCTGGCGCAAGGCCGGTGTCAAGGGGGCGGCGCATGCCGTGCCCGAGGACGCCTCGGCCAACGGCTGCGGCTGGCCGGCCGCGCTCGACATCCCGGTCGGGGCCGACTGGAAATCGGGTTATTACGAGGTCGCCCTGAAGGCCGCCGACCGCGGCGGCAAGTGGACCGCGCGCGGCGCCCGCAC
>JBIJBO010000028.1:0-32641 GCA_044345215.1 Prosthecobacter sp.
GGGGCCGGCGGCTCGACCCGCGAACTGACCCATGACCTGGTCGTGCGCCTGAAGACCACGACCGCGCTCGATCCAATCCCGCACCTCACCTGCGTCTGCCATGGCGAGGCCGACATCCAGGCCATCCTCGAGCGCTACGCCGAGGCCGGCGTCAGCAACATCCTCGCCCTCGGCGGCGACCCGCCACGCGAGCTCGCCGGCTACGACCGCAACAAGGATGCCTTCCAGCATGCCGCCGACCTGGTGCGCTTCATCCGCAAATTCAACGAGCGCGGCGGCCACCCCGACAAGCGCGGCTTCGGCATCGGCGTCGCCGGCTTCCCGGAAGGCCACCCCGCGACCCCGAACCGGGTGCTCGAAATGGAACACCTGAAGGCCAAGTGCGACGCCGGCGCCGACTACATCTGCACGCAGCTGTTCTTCGACAACCACGACTTCTTCGACTTCCGCGACCGCTGCCGCCTGGCCGGCATCGACATTCCGGTCATCGCCGGCATCATGCCAATCACCAGCGCCGCCGGCATGCGCCGCATGGCCGAACTGGCCGCCGGCGCGCGCTACCCGGCCAAGCTGCTGCGCGCCATCCAGCGCTGTGGCGGCGATGAGGAGGCCGTGCGCCGGGTCGGCGTGCACTACGCCACCGAGCAGTGCCGCGACCTGCTGGAAAACGGCGTCGACGGCATCCATTTCTACACCCTCAACAAGTCGCAGGCGACGCGCGAGATCTACGCCAGCCTCGGCATCCGCGATTCCGCCGCCGTCCGCCGCGCATGACCCGGAACGCTCCGCTCTTCGCCGCGATCGAGGCCGGCGGCACCAAGTTCGTCTGCGGCCTCGGTCGCGGACCCGACGAGGTGCTGGCCACCGCCCGCTTCCCGACGACGACACCCACGGAGACGCTGGCGGCCTGTGCTGACTGGTTTGAGGCGCAGCGCGCGCAGCACGGCGACTTCGCCGCGCTCGGCATCGGCAGCTTTGGTCCGCTCGATCTCAACCCTGCCAGCGCCGGCTTTGGCCGCATCACGACGACGCCGAAGCCCGGCTGGCAGCAGACCGATTTGGTCGGCTTTTTTCGCGAGCGTCTGCAGGTGCACGTGGCACTCGACACCGATGTCAATGCGGCGGTGCTTGGCGAACATCTCTGGGGTGCCGGCCAGGGGCTGGACCCGCTCGTGTACCTCACCGTCGGCACCGGTGTCGGCGTCGGCATCCTCCTCCCTGGCCGACTCCTGCACGGCCTGCTGCATCCCGAGGCCGGCCACCTGCTCGTGCCGCCCCCGGTCGCCAGCCCGGCGCCGAATCCCGCGGGCCAGTGCCCGTTTCACGAGCACTGTGTCGAGGGCTACATCAGCGGTCCCGCCTTGGCCAAACGCTGGGGCGCGCAGGCCGACACCCTGCCGCCCGAACATCCCGCCTGGGCCGAGACCGCCCTCATCATGGGCCAGGCCCTCATGAACCTGACCCTCAGCCTCTGCCCGCGCCGGATCATCCTCGGCGGCGGCGTCATGAGCCAGCCGCACCTGCTGCCGATGATCCGCGCCGAACTGCAGCGCCTGCTCCACGGCTACCTCGCCGTGCCCGAACTCGGCCCCGACCTCGACCGCTTCATCGTCGCTCCCGGCCTCGGCACACGCTCCGGCCTGCTTGGCTCGCTCGCCCTCGCACAACGGGGCGTGGACAATGCCCCCTGACAACCGCGAACTGAGAACCGCGAACTCCACAACCGAGTCCCCCATGCCCGCCGCCCCGCTCATCGCCCAGGACGTCCATCGAACCTACCATCTGGGAGGTCATGACCTGCCGGTGCTGCGCGGGATCGATCTCGAGGTGGCGGCCGGCGAAAAAGTCTTCCTCTGCGGCCAGTCGGGCGCCGGCAAGACCACCCTGCTCTATGTGCTCGGCGGCTTGGAAAAACCGTCGCACGGCGACGTTCTGGTGCAGGGTCGCTCGCTCTATCACGGTCCGGCCGCGGCGCGGGCGCGCCAGCGCAACGAGACGATGGGCTTCGTTTTCCAGCACTACTTTCTGCTGCCCGAACTGACCGCCCTAGAAAACGTCCTGCTGCCGGCCATGATCGGAGGTCGCAAGGCCGAGGCCCGCGCCAGGGAACTGCTGGAGCGGGTCGGTCTGGCCGCGCGCATGGATCACCTGCCGACCGAACTCAGCGGCGGCGAGCAGCAGCGCGTTGCGATTGCCCGCGCCCTGGTCAACGACCCCGGCATCCTGTTTGCCGACGAACCCACCGGCAACCTCGACGCCGCCACGGGCACCGGGGTCATGGACATGCTCATGGGCGTGGTTGGCGAGGCCGGAAAAACACTGATCGTCGTCACCCACGACCTGAACTTGGCGAAGCGCGGGGACCGACTGCTGCGCCTTAAAGACGGACGGCTGGAACAGGGCTGACCGGCAGTTCCTCGCGCAGAATGCGCACCGGCGTGCCGCGCTCGACCCACTCATAGAAGAAGCGCGCCGGATTGGCCCCAGTCAGGGGCATACGGATGCAGCCGTGCGAGGCCGGGTAATCCGGCACCTGGCTGAAACCGTGGATGAAGATGTGGCCGTTGACTTGGACGCTCCAGGGCATGGGCGCGTTGTTGTAGAGCTTGGAGAAATGCTGGCGCGCCTTGTACGGCCCCGCCTTGAACTCGCCCGGCGGCGTGCTGCCGCGCCGGCCGGTACTGACCTTGCTGGCCAGGATGAGCCGAGTGCCCTGCCAGGCCTGCAGTCGCTGGTCGGCGAGGCTGACCTCAACCCGCTGCGGCGCCTTTTCGACAAGGAGACGACGTCCCTCAGCCGTGACCAGCGCAGAATCCGCCACCGTCTCGCGCTCGACCTCGCCCCCCGCCTCAGCCAAGCCCTCGAGACTGACCAGAGCCGTGCCATCGGGCAGACGCATCAGCTGCGCGGCGGAGACCTCGCGGCCGTTCAGGCGCACGTCCGCACCCTGCTCCTGCAGTTCCCAACGCAGGGCATGGGCAGCCTCGGCCAGCGGCAGGAAAAGCGTGCCGCGCCGCGCGTCAAAGGTGACCGCTTCGGCGCGGCGCAGGCTGAACCAGCCGGCCGCCGCCTGATAGACCGCGACCAGAACCAGACCGGCGATCAACAAACCGAACAGGCGCCGGGCCACACCATCGGTCTGCCCGCGGCGACGGGCGGCTGACTGCTGACGGCGCGCCTTGGCGGGCGGCTTGCGCCGGGGTCGCTGGGCACGCGTTTTGGCCATGGCGGTGGGTGAGGTCGTACGACAGGACCGGCTCAGGCGCCGGGTTTGGCCTTGAGGAATTCCGCCCAGCGTTCGCCCGCGCTCTCCGGATCCAACTGCGGGAACAGCGGTACCGGCGTGCCGAGCTGATGGCCGGCCGTGAGCAGGCCCCAGCGCAGGTCACCGAGCACGAAGCCCTCCGGCCGCTGCCAGCCGATCTGGGCGCGCGCCTGGGCCATGGCCTCGGGCAGGATCGGCTCGAGCAGGACCGTGACGTGGACCAGGGCTTCAGCAAGGTGGTAGAGCACGCTGTCGAGCCGTGCCGCCTGCGCGGGATCCTTGGCCAGGCTGAAGGGCTTGGTGCTGTCGACAAAGTGATTCGCCTGCGTGACGATCTTCCAGGCCGCGGCAATGCCGTCGTGGATGTCCCAGGCGTTCATCTTCTCGGCATAGACCGGCCCCGCCTCTTCGACGGTGTGGCGCAGCGTGCGGTTTTCCTCGTCATCGTAGTCGCCGGGCTGCAGAATGCCGCCGCGGTATTTGTGCGCCATGTTCAGGCTGCGGTTGAGCAGGTTGCCGAGACCGCCGGCCAGTTCCTTGCGGTAGGACATGACCAGGCGCTCGTCACTGAAGTCGCTGTCGTAGCCGGTGGCGATGTCGCGCATCAGATAATAGCGCAGGCCGTCGGCGGTGAAGACGCCGGCGAGTTCATCGGGATCAATGACGTTGCCGAGGCTCTTGCTGATCTTGGCGCCCCTCATGTTCCACCAGCCGTGCACGACGAGCTTGGGGATCTGCTCATCAGGGAAGCCCAGCGCGTGCAGCATGATCGGCCAGTAGACCGCGTGCGCCGGCACCAAAATGTCCTTGCCGATGACGTGGGCATCGGCCGGCCAGATCGTCTCAAAGCCGGGCAGGCCCTCGTTGCCGCACTCGTCCGCAAGGTAACCGGCAAAGCTGATGTAGTTGGTGAGGGCGTCGAACCAGACGTAGTTGACGAAGCGTTCGTCGAACGGCAGCGGAATGCCCCAGCTCAGGCGCTCGACCGGGCGACTGATGCAGAGGTCCTGCGGCGCGCCCTCGAGGGCGTTGAGCACGGCGGCGGCGCGGTGCGCCGGCAGGATGAAATCCGGGTGGGTCTTGATGTGGTTCTTCAGCCACTCGACGTGGTCGCTGAGGCGGAAGTACCAGTTCTCCTCCTCCAGTTCGACGACCTCGCCCCATTCCTCGCCGAACTGGCCGTCCGGACCGCGCTCCTTGTCGGTCAGGAACTGCTCCTGGCGCACGGAGTAAAACCCCCGGTGGGCCTTTTTGTACAGCTGGCCGGCATCGTTCAGCTTCTGCAGCAGAGCCTGGACGACGCGCTTGTGGCGCGGATCCGTGGTGGCGGCCCAACCGTCGTAGCGGACGTTCAGCTTGTGCCAGAGGGCGGTGAACTTGGCGGTGACACCGTCGACAAAGGACTGCGGGCTCTGCCCGGCCTGGTCGGCGCTTTTCTGCACCTTCTGGCCGTGCTGATCGACCCCGGTGAGG
Organism: Prosthecobacter sp.; assembly: GCA_044345215.1. Taxonomy (GTDB): domain Bacteria; phylum Verrucomicrobiota; class Verrucomicrobiia; order Verrucomicrobiales; family Verrucomicrobiaceae; genus Prosthecobacter. Next base: position 4,739 of record JBIJBO010000028.1, read on the forward strand.
AAGAACACTTCACGCCCGCTGAGCCGCTGGAAGCGCGCCATGACGTCGGCCAGCACCTTCTCATAGGCATGGCCGATGTGCGGCGGCGCGTTCGTGTAATCGATGGCGGTGGTCAGGTAGTAGGGCTTCACGGCGGGAAAAGGACAGCATAGCCGCGGCGGCGGCGGGAGGCAACGCCGGGTTGGCGGAAAGGCGACAAGCAAAGGGTTGAGCCGGCGCCGCAGCCGGGTTATGAATCGCCCCCGGCCCCGGATGAAAGACACCCTGGAAGATCTCGAAGCCTACCTCATCGAGGTGATCATCCACCACAAGCGTGGCCTCCGACCGACCCTGCTGCGCGCGGCCTTCCGCCTGCTCTCGGGCGTGTACTCGGGCGCCGTGCGCCTGCGCCTCTTCCTGTACCGCGAGCGCTACCTGCACGATCATCACCTCGGCGTGCCGGTCATCAGCATCGGCAACATCACCGTCGGTGGCACCGGCAAGACGCCGGTGGTCGAACTCTTCGCCAAGGCCCTGCTCGCCCGCGGCCGCCGGGTCGCCATCCTCAGCCGCGGCTACAAGAGCAAGCGCCAGCGCAAGCTGCCGCTCGGCTGGCGCCTCGCCGCCAAGCTCGGCCTGGCGCGCAAACCTCGCGAACCGCTGCCGCGCGTCGTCTCCGACGGCGAGCGCGTGCTGCTCGATTCCTACGTCGCCGGCGACGAGCCCTACATGCTCGCGCAAAACTGCCCCGGCGTGCCGGTGGTGGTCGACCGCAACCGCGTCAAGGCCGGCGCGCACGCGATCCGCAAGTTCGGCGCCGACGTGCTGCTGCTCGACGACGGCCTGCAGTACCTCAAGCTCAAGCACCGCCACGACATCGTCCTGGTCGACAAGACCGCCCCCTTTGGCACCGGTTACATGCTGCCGCGCGGGACCCTGCGCGAGCCGCCGGCCAGCCTGCGCCGGGCCAGCTACATCTTCCTCACCAAGTCCGACGGCGACAGCGCCGAGATCATCGAGCAGATCCGCCGTCACAACCGCGTCGCCGAGATCATCGAGTGCCGGCACCGGCCGGTGCATTTTGAAAACATCCACACCGGCGAGCGCCTGCAGCTCGACGCCATGGGCGGCAAGTACGTCGGCGCCCTTTCGGGCATCGCCGTGCCGGAGAGCTTCGAGAACGGCCTGCGCAAGCTCGGCGCGCGCGTGCAGTGGACCCGCCGCTTCACCGACCACCACCGCTTCCAGGAAAAGGAGATCACCCAGTTCATCGAGCGCTGCGAGAAGGCCGGCGCCCACGCCATCCTGACCACGGAGAAGGACTTCGTGCGCTTCCCCAAGCTGCCTCCCGGCGACATCCCCATCTATTTCCTGCGCGTCGAGATCGAGATCACCCGCGGCCGCGACAGCTTCGACCGCCTCATCGGTCTGATCGCCGAACCGCGACACGTCACCCAGGGGCTGGTCAGCGCCGATCTCGTGGAGGCCGGGGCATGACCAAGGCCAACCACACCACCACCCAGACGGTCGAACTCCGGCGCATCGAGCTCGGCAACCTCACCGCGACCCGCGACGACATCGTTGCCCGCGAGGAGCCGCTGGAAATCCGCGTCGAGGGCCGCAGCGTCGCCGTCGTCATGCGCACGCCCGGTCACGACGAGGAACTGGCTGCCGGTTTCCTGGTCACCGAGGGCGTCATCTCGCGACCGCGCGACCTGCTGGAAATCTCCCAGTGCCCGAGCACCGGCAACCACCACGGCAACGTCGTCGATGTCCTGCTCGGCGGCACGCAGGTCGACTGGGAGTCGCTCACCCGCCATGTCTTCAGCGCCTCCAGCTGCGGCCTGTGCGGCAAGACCAGCATCGACTCCGTGTTCCAGCGATTTCCGCCTGCCAGCGCCGATTTCCAGGTCGGTGCCGAAGTGATCTCCGCCCTGCCCGACCGCCTGCGCGCCGCCCAGGAGGCCTTTGAACTGACCGGTGGCCTGCATGCCAGCGCCCTGTTTGACCTCGAGGGCAACCTGCTTGTCCTGCGCGAGGATGTCGGCCGCCACAACGCCCTCGACAAGGTGCTCGGCCATGCCCTGCTCCACGGCCTGCTGCCGCTCGACCGTCACCTGCTGCTGGTCAGCGGCCGCGTGTCCTTTGAAATCGTCCAAAAAGCCCTGGCAGGGGGCATCGGCCTGCTCGCCGCCATCTCGGCACCGAGCAGTCTGGCGGTCGATTTCGCCCGCGCCGCCAACCAGACCCTGATCGGTTTTCTGCGCGGCAAAACGATGAATGTGTACACCGGCGCCCAGCGCCTGCAGGATGCGGAGGGTGCGAATCCGAGCCGATTCGCTTGATTTTCCCCCCGTGTTTCCGATGGTATGGGGTTTGTTCCGTCGCCCAACCCGATGAAATTCGCCATATTCGGAGACATCCACGCCAATCTTGAAGCGCTCCAGAGCGTGCTCTGGGACGCCCGCGAGCAGGGCTGTGAAAGTCATGCCTGCCTTGGCGACATCGTTGGTTACGCAGCCAACCCCTCGGAGTGCTTGGAAGTCGTCCGCGAGTTGAACTGTCCCGCCGTGCGCGGCAATCACGACGACGGCGCCGCCGGCACGAGCAAACTCGAGGAACTCAACCCCCTGGCCCAGGCCGCCCTGCTCTGGACCCGCGAACAGCTCAGCGAGGAGCAGCGCCAATGGCTGCGCGAGCTGAAATTCGTCCGCCAGGTGCGGGATTTCACCATCGTCCACGCCACCCTCGATTCGCCCGGCGGCTGGGGCTACGTCACCAATCGCTTCGACGCGATGGCCAGCTTCAGCTATCAGTTCACCCAGATCTGCTTCTACGGTCACACCCATGTGCCGCGCATCTTTGAGAAGGACGATGCCGTGCGCGCGGCCCGCGGCAGCGAGGTGCTCCTGCAGCGCGGCGTGAAGTATTTCGTCAATGTCGGCAGCGTCGGCCAGCCGCGCGATGGCGACTGGCGCGCCGCGTACGCGATCTACGACTCCGACGAGCAGAGCATCCGCATCCGCCGCGTCGAGTACGACATCCAGACCGCCCAGGACAAGATCCGCGCCGCCGGCCTGCCCCTCCTGCTCGCGGAACGCCTCGCCCTCGGCAAGTAAGCGATGAGCGCCACCTCCCTGCCCGAGCTCTCGGGCTTCCGTTCCGTCCTCATCGTCAAGCCCAGCTCGCTCGGCGACATCCTGCACACCCTGCCTGCCGTGCAGGCCCTGCGCGACGCCCATCCGCACCTGCACCTGCGCTGGCTCGCCAACACGGAGTGGACGCCCCTGCTGATCAACAACCCCGCCGTCGACGAGGTCATCCCCTTTCCACGCAAGACCTTTCGTGGCATCCCTGGCCTGGCCACCTTCGCCGCCTGGGCCCGCGAGTGGCGCCGCCGGCCGCGGCCGCAACCTGAGATCGCCCTCGATTTCCAGGGCCTGCTGCGCAGCGCCGTGCTCGCCCGCCTCAGTGGTGCCTGCCCGGTGGTCGGAATGTCCGACTCACGCGAAGGAGCCAGCCTGCTGCACGATCACATCGTCGAGGTCGATCCCGGTGCCCATGCGCTCGACCGCAACCTCGCGCTCGTGCGCGCGTTCGGCATCGAGCCCGCCACCGTGAACACCCCGCTGCCCGAAGGCTCTCGCCCGGCCGGCTGGCCCGAGCGCAAAGACTTGGTCGTCATTCATCCCTGGTCGCGCGGCCGCGGCAAGTCGCTCACCCCCGGGGTGCTGCAGGCGCTCTGCGATGCCATGGCACCGGTCCCGGTCGCCCTCGTCGGCCTGCCCGGCGGCGAACCCCTGCCGATTGGCGACCACCTCATTGATCTCAGCGGCCGCACGAGCCTGCCCGAACTCGTCTGGTGCCTGCGCCAGGCGCGCGCGGTGATCAGTGTCGACAGCGGCCCCATGCACATCGCCGCCGCCGTCAACCCGCGCACGCTCGGCATCCACACCTGGAGCGACCCCCGCCAGGTCGGTCCGCATGCGCCCGGCGCCCGCGTCTGGAAGGCCGGCCGCATCGGCGCGCGCGGCGACTTCACGCCAGCCGAGTGCGCCAGCCCCCAGGCGCCCGGCGTCGCCGAGGCCCGCGTGCTGGCCGATTTTGTTCTGAACTGGCCGGCCGCGCGAGCCTGAGGTGGCATTTTCGCGGAACCCGTCTTTACTGAGTCGCCATGAAGCCCGTCTTTGAGAAAGTGCCCCGCCGGGACTGGGAGTCCTTCCACTGCGAGCTCATCCAAGGGCCCGACTACGGAACCCGCTGGCACTTCCATCCGGAGTTCCAGCTGACCCTTGCCGTGCGCAGCAGCGGCCACCGGGTGGTGGGCGACAGCATCGCGCCGCTGACCGACGGCGACATGGTCCTGCTAGGCAGCAACCTGCCGCACGTCTGGCATCAGGACGAGGGCAAGGGCGGCGTCGAGGCCATCATCGTGCGCTTTGAGGAAAACTTTCTCGGCCGCGAATTCCTCGACCGACCCGAGATGGAGGGCGTGCGCCGCCTGCTGCGCCGCGCCGCCCGCGGTCTGCAAGTTCGCGGCCAGACGCACCGCGAGGTCGCCCAGCGCCTGCGCCACCTCGCCGGCGCCAGCGGCCTGACCCGCGTGGTCGACCTGCTCGCCATCCTCGACCTGCTCGCCCGCGCCAAGGACCTGCGCGCGCTCGCCAGCGCCAGTTATGAGCCGACCCTGCACGCCACGGACCAGAGCCGCATGGAGCGGGTCTGCGACTTCATCCACGAGCATCTTACCGAGGACATCGACCGCGCCCAGCTTGCCAAGCTCGCCCACCTGAGCGAGGGCGCCTTCAGCCGCTTCTTCCGTTCGCGCACCGGCAAGACCGTGCCCGAGTACATCAACGAGGTGCGCATCGGCCGCGCCTGCCGCCTCATCGCCGAGGACCAGCACAACATCACCGACATCGCCCTCGATTGCGGCTACCGCAACCTCGCCAACTTCAACCGCCGCTTCCGCGAGGTCGTCGGGCGCACCCCGCGCGAGTACCGCGCCCAGATGCGCACCTTCGGTGGCCGCCCCAGCTGACTTTACCCTCATGATCCGCACCGGCATTGGCTACGACGTCCACAGCTTTGCAGAAGGCCGCCCCCTCATCCTCGGCGGCGTTGAAATCCCCCACAGCCGCGGCCTCAACGGCCATTCCGACGCCGATGTGCTCAGCCACGCGATCGCCGACGCCGTGCTCGGCGCCATGGGCCTGCCCGACATCGGCTTCTACTTCCCGCCAACCGACATGAGCATCGAGGGCATCTCCAGCCTGCGCATCCTCGAGAAGTGCGCCGGGCTCGCCCGCGAACACGGCTACACCCTCAACAACATCGACAGCACGCTCATCGCCGAGGCGCCGAAGGTGATGAAACACGCGCCGGTGATGAAGAAACAGATCGCCGCCGCGCTCGGGCTGACGCCGGATCGCATCGGCATCAAGGCCACCACCAACGAACGCATGGGCTTCATCGGCCGCGAGGAGGGCATCGCAGCCCTGGCGGTCGCCACCGTCGAAAACTGACGCGCTCAGCCGACCGGCTCGATGAGGGCCTGCAGGGCGTTTTCCTGGCCGTAGGCCGTCAACACATCGCCGGCTTCAATGCACGTGGTCGGGCCGGGCAGACCGGACAGAAATTTCTCACCCCGGCGCACGGCGAGGATGATGACCCCGCGATCCCAGGGCCGTGCATCCCGCAGCGTTCGCCCCGCCAGAAAGGTGTCCGCCAGCACCTCAATCTCCGACACCACGTAGCCGTGGCGGATGCGCAGGAGCAGCTCATAGTCGAGCACGCGCACCACCCCCGAACGCTCCAGAGTGCGCTGGATGACATGGTCAAGAAAGCGCTGCAACCAGCCAATGCGCGCCAGGGCCAGCAGGAGCACCAGACCAACGCTCAAGGCGGCTACCAACAGCAGAATCTCCCCGCTGTTGCCGGACTGCAGGAACGACACCACCAGCGCTGCCAGCGCCGAGGTCAGGCCGATGTTGCCCGCCAGGATGAGATCGCGAATGATGCGCCGGCGCACCGGATGATTCACCACCATCTCCGCCTCGCGCGTCGTGAAGCCGACGCCGAAAAAGGCCGAGTAGGCCTGAAAACTGGCCGTGTCCCAGCTCAGGCCGGTCATCATCAGCGCGGTCGCACCGACGCGTACCGCCAGCAGGGAAACCAGAGCAATGACGACCAGGGCTAGGATTGGAGTCAGCATGACAACAGTCTGCCACAACGCCACCGCGGATGCGCGGATTTCCGTTGCGTCAAAGAAATCAAGGCTGTGCCAAAACTGGCCAGCCACGGCAGACTCCCTGAACCGATCAGGATGGTTGGCGATCCAAGCCTCCCTCATGCAGCTCTCGTGCCTTCGCGTGAATCCCTCACGCACCTCACTGAACCGGGGCCACACCACCGATTCCGCCAAAAACCGCTTGCCCTCGGTCGATTATTTGGCATTTTAGCCAAATAGTATGCGCACCACCTCCCGCCCCGCCGCCGACGCACGCATCGCCGCGCTCAAGGCGCTGGCCCATCCCTCGCGCCTGCTCATTGCCGAGACCCTGATGGGCGGTGAACGCTGCGTCTGCGACCTGCAGGCCCTGATAGGTGCGGACATGTCGACCGTCTCCAAGCATCTCTCGCTCATGCGCGCCGCGGGTGTGCTGAGCTGTGAGCGTCGCGGCCTGAACATCTACTACCGGCTCACCTGCGCCTGCCTGCCCGACTTCCTGCGCTGCCTCGACGAACTCGCCCCGGACGCCTGTGGCTTGGGCTGCTGCGAATGAACTCCCCCATGAACCTCACCGACTTCCTCCGGCATCTGCGTGACCACGCCGATCTGCCCCTGCTTTTCCGTCTGCCCGACGGCGGTCTCATCCCCGCCCACTGCCACATCACCGAGGTCGGGCACGTGACCAAGCGCTTCGTCGACTGCGGCGGCACGCGCCGCAGCATCGAGAGCTGCCTGCTGCAAACCTGGGTGGCGGACGACATCGACCACCGCCTGATCGCCGGCAAGCTGGACGGTATCTTCGCCCGCGCCGGCGATGTCCTGCCTGGCACCGACCTGCCGGTGGAGATCGAGTACGAAGACTTTTCCGTCAGCCAGTTCCCGGTGACCGGCACCGAGGTCGTCGACGGCACACTGCTCTTCCATCTCGGCCTCAAGCACACCGACTGCCTGGCCAAGGAACTCTGCCTGCCCGGCGTCTGCGGCCCAGCCCCGAAGGTCGACCTGCTGGGCGACTGCTGCACACCCGGCGGTGGCTGCTGCTGAAAGCTTCCCTTGTCCCGCCATGAAACCCCGCGTCCTCATTCTCTGCACCGGCAACTCCTGCCGCAGCCACATGGCCGAAGGCATCCTGCGCGCCGCCGCCGGCGACCTCGTCGAGGTCCACAGCGCCGGCTCCAAGCCCGCCGGCTACGTGCATCCCATGGCGATCGCCGTGCTCGCCGAGATCGGCATCGACCTTTCCGGTCACAGCTCGAAGTCGATGAACGACTTCCTCGACCGCGACATCGCCACCGTCATCACCGTCTGCGGCAATGCCGACCAGGCCTGCCCGATGTATCCGGGTCAGGTCAGCCGCCATCACTGGGGCTTCGACGATCCCGCCCATGCCACCGGCAGCGAGGCGGAAATCCTCGCCGAGTTCCGGCGCGTGCGCGATGAAATCCGCCGCGTCTTCGAAGCCTACGCCGCCGGCCTGCGCGATGCCGCCCAACGCCACTGAATCCCGCCGCGCCCTCGGCTTGCCGGCCTGGTGGTGGGGCGAACTCGCCGGCACCTTCCTGCTGGTCTTCTTCGGCTGCGGCAGCGTCGCCACCGCCGTGCTCACCGGCAGCACGGCCGGCGTCTTCCAGGTCGCCATCGTCTGGGGCCTCGGCATCGCCCTCGCCATCCACCTGACCGCGGCGCTCAGTGGTGCCCACCTCAATCCGGCCGTCAGCCTCGCCCTCTGCGTCTGGCAGGGTTTCCCGAAACGCCGCCTGCCCGGCTATGTCATCGCGCAACTGCTCGGCGCCTTCCTCGCCGCCGGTCTGCTCTTCGCCATCTACGGCGACGCCCTCACCGCCTACGAAAGCCGCCACGGCATCGTCCGCGGCGCCGTGGGCAGCGAGGCCACGGCCATGGTTTTCGGCGAGTTCTTTCCAACCCCCAACGGCAAGCCGCTCGACGCCGAAGCCAAGGCCCTGATGTCGCACGGCCGCGCCTTTCTCGCCGAGTTCACCGGCACCGCAATTCTGCTCTTCGTCATCTGCGGTCTCACCGATGCCCGCAACCCGGCCCGCCCGCCGCAGGCCGCAGCCGCCATCGGCCTGACCGTCACCCTGCTCATCTGCCTGCTAGGCCCGCTGACCATGGCCTGCTTCAATCCGGCGCGCGATCTGGGGCCACGACTGTTCTCGTCGCTCGCCGGCTGGGGCAGCCTGCCCTTCACCGTCAACGGTGCCGGCTGGCTGACCGTGTACCTGCTTGCGCCGCTCGCCGGCGGCCTGATCGGCGCCGGCTTGTACTCGCGGCTGTTTCAGCCCCTACAGCGCTAAAGCGCAAGCTTTGCGGCGAAGCACTGGCACGGGCCGTGCTCAGGTCCATGTCACGCCGCATGGCCATCCACGTCGCTCTCCGCCACCTCACACGCTACGTTTTCGACCGGCCGGTGAGCCTATCTCCGCACATTGTGCGGCTGCGCCCCGCCCCGCACTGCCGGACGCCGGTGCTCAGCTACTCGCTGAAGGTCATGCCGGAAAACCACTTCCTCAACTGGCAGCAGGATCCGCAGTCGAACCACCTCGCCCGCCTGGTCTTTCCCGAGCCCACCCGCGAACTGCGCGTCGAGGTCGATCTCATCGCCGAGATGGCGGTGTACAATCCCTTTGACTTCTTCCTGGAGCCACAGGCCGAGCACTTCCCGTTCCGCTACGACCCGACCCTGGCCCACGAACTGGAACCCTTTCACCGTCGCCTGCCCGCCACCCCGCTCTTCGCCACCCTGCTGCGGGAGATTCGCCATGACCTGCTCGGCGGCCGACTCCCCCACGTGCCGGTGCCGCACTCGGAAAGCGTCGATCCGCATGCGCACGGCCAGCTGCCAGAAGCCCCCGGCCAGGCCCTGCTTCTGGAAGACGACGGCCGGCCGCGCACCATGGATTTCCTGGTCCGGCTCAACCAGGTCCTCTGGGAGAAAATCCGCTACACGATCCGGCTCGAGCCCGGGGTGCAAACCCCGGAGCAAACCCTCGACCTGGCCAGCGGTTCCTGCCGCGACACTTCCTGGCTGCTCGTCCAACTCCTCCGCCATCTCGGCCTCGCCGCGCGCTTCGTCAGCGGCTACCTCATCCAGCTCAAGCCCGATGTGAAGTCGCTCGACGGCCCGGCCGGCGCGGAACACGACTTCACCGACCTGCATGCCTGGGTCGAGGTCTACCTGCCCGGCGCCGGCTGGATCGGCCTGGATCCCACCTCGGGCCTGCTTGCCGGCGAGGGCCACCTGCCCCTGGCGGCGACACCGGATCCGGTCAGCGCGGCGCCGGTCAGCGGTCTCGTCGATCCCTGCGAGGTGGAGTTCCACCATGAAATGCACGTCGAGCGCGTGTTCGAGACCCCGCGCGTCACCCAGCCCTACACACCCGAGCAGTGGGCGCGGATCGACGCTCTCGGCCACCAGGTCGATGCCCGGCTGGTCGCCCAGGACGTGCGCCTGACCATGGGCGGCGAGCCCACCTTCGTCAGCATGGATGACATGGACGGCGCCGAGTGGAACACCGCCGCCGTCGGCCCGGCCAAACGCCTGCTCTCCGGCACGTTGCTCAAGCGCCTGCGCGCGCGTTTCGCCCCCGGCGGACTGCTTCATCACGGCCAGGGCAAGTGGTATCCCGGCGAATCCCTGCCGCGCTGGTCACTCGCCTGCTACTGGCGCAAGGACGGCGTGCCGATCTGGAACGACGTCGGCCTCATCGCCGATGAAGCGGTCGATCTCGGCCATGGCGAAGCCGAGGCACGCCGCTTCGGGCTGGCGCTGGCCGAGCTGCTCGGCGTCGAGGGACGCTGGCTCAAGCCCGCCTACGAGGACGTCTACTACCACCTCTGGCGGGAGAAGCGACTGCCGGTCAATGTCAATCCCCTCCAGTCGAACCTGCGCGATGCCGAGGAACGCGCCCGCCTGGCCAAAATCTTCGAGCGGGGGTTGGATCACGTCGTCGGCTTCGTCCTGCCGCTCGAGCGCGGCTGGCGCGGCGACCGCCTCTGCTGGCGCAGCGGCCCCTGGTTCGTCCGCGACGAGACCCTGCACCTGATCCCGGGCGATTCCCCCATGGGCCTGCGCCTGCCGCTCGACAGCCTGCCCTGGGTCAGCGAGGCCGATTACCCGTGGATTCACCCGCAGGATCCGCTCGATGACTTGCCCGACCTGCCACCGCCGTCGCAGGCACGCTCACGCGTCCCCGACAGCGTCAGCGGCAAACCCGCCGACACCCCCGCAAGGCCCGGTGCCGCCCGCTTCGCCGGCCAGGGGCGCCCGGAGCGTCGCAGCCTGCCACCGGAAGACACCGACGAACACCGCGCCCCGGAGTTTCAGGAATCCGCCGCCTGGCTGCTGCGCACCGCCCTCTGCTTCGAGCCGCGCCGGGGCCGGCTCCATGTTTTCCTGCCGCCGGTCGCCGCCACCGAGGACTTCCTCGACCTCGTCGCCGCCATCGAGCAGGTCGCCGCGCGGCTGAAGATGCCCGTCCTGCTCGAGGGCACCCCGCCGCCCTACGACCCGCGCCTCCATGTCATCAAGGTCACCCCCGATCCCGGCGTCATCGAGGTCAACATGCACCCGGTGAAAACCTGGGGCGAGCTCGCCGACCACACCACCGCCCTCTACGAGGAGGCCCGCCTCACCCGGCTCGGTACCGAGAAATTCATGCTGGACGGCCGCCACACCGGCACCGGCGGCGGCAACCACATCGTCGTCGGCGGCGAGACCCCGCGCCACTCGCCCTTCCTGCGCCGTCCCGACCTGCTGAAGTCGCTGCTCGGCTACTGGCACAATCACCCGAGCCTGAGCTACCTGTTCAGCGGCCTCTTCATCGGCCCCACCAGCCAGCACCCGCGCATCGATGAGGCCCGCCATGATGCCCTCTTCGAGCTCGAGGTCGCCTTCCGCGAACTCGACCGCCACCGCCGCGAGCGCGGCACCCCGCCGCCCTGGCTGGTCGACCGCCTGTTCCGCCACCTGCTCACCGACGCCAGCGGCAACACCCACCGCACCGAATTCTGCATCGACAAGCTCTTCGATCCGGGGTCAGCAACCGGTCGCCTGGGCCTCGTCGAACTGCGTTCCTTCGAGATGCCGCCGCACGCGCAGATGAGCCTCGCCCAGCAGCTCCTGATGCGCGCCGCGATCGCCCGTTTCTGGCAGCAGCCCCATGAGCAGCGCCTCGTGCGCTGGGGCACGGAACTGCACGACCGCTTCCTGCTGCCACACTTTGTCTGGCGCGACTTCTGCGACGTGCTCGAGGACATGACCACCGCCGGCTTTGCCTTCGATCCGGAATGGTTCGCTCCGCACTTCGAGTTCAAATTCCCCTCTGTCGGCAGCATCACCCGCCAGGACGTCCACCTGGAGCTGCGCACCGCCCTCGAACCTTGGAACGTGCTCGGCGAGGAGGGCGCCGCGGGCGGCACCGTCCGCCGTGTCGACAGCAGCCTCGAGCGCCTGCAGGTCCGCGTCAGAGGACTCATCCGCGGCCGCCACCTCGTCACCTGCAACCAGCGCGTCGTGCCCCTGCATCCCACCGGCACCGTCGGCGAATACGTCGCCGGCGTCCGCTACCGCGCCTGGCAGCCGCCCGAGTGCCTGCACCCCACCATCGGCGTGCACAGCCCGCTCGTGTTTGATCTCGTCGACACCTGGAACCGGCGCAGCCTCGGCGGCTGCACCTTCCACGTCGCCCACCCCGGTGGGCGCAACTACGAGACCTTCCCGGTCAACAGCTACGAGGCCGAGAGCCGCCGCCTGGCGCGCTTCTTCCCCAACGGCCACAGCCCCGGCCACCTTGAGCACGTGGAAATGCCGGGCCTCGCCGAGTTCCCATTCACCCTTGATCTGCGCCTCGGCTGAGCGGAAGCCATGCAGTCTGTTGCAAAAATCGACCGTCCGACTGGGCGAGCGCCGGGGCCACACTTTCGCTTTCCATCGGGAAGAATGCGCCCATACTCGCGCTTCGCAGTGACCGCCATGCAACGCCGCCCCGCCCCCAAGACTCCCGCCTGGTCCATCCATGACAGCGCCGACCTGTACGGCATTCGTGAATGGGGCCACGGTTATTTCGATGTCTCCGCCAAGGGCGAGGTGGCCGTCAACCTCAAGGATGGCAAGAAGACCAAGCCGGTCTCCATCGCCGAGATCGTCAAGGGACTGCGCGAGCGCGGCACCCAGCTGCCCGTGCTCATCCGCTTCGGCGACCTCCTGCGCTGGCGCATCGACGAGCTTAACGAGGGCTTCGCCACCGCCATCCGCGAGGGCAAGTATCAGGGCGTCTACCGCGGCGTCTACCCGATCAAGGTCAACCAGCAGCAGGAAGTCATCGAGGAGATCACCCGCTACGGCCGCAAGTACCACTACGGCCTCGAGGCCGGCAGCAAGCCCGAGCTCATCGCCGCCCTCGCCTACATGCACGACCCGGAGGCCTACATCGTCTGCAACGGCTACAAGGACGAGGAGTTCATCGACCTCGCCCTCAACGCCCAGAAGATGGGCCTGCAGGTCATCCTCGTCCTTGAGATGCCCAGCGAGCTCGCCCTCATCCTCGAGCGCTCCAAAAAAATGGGCGTCCGCCCCACCCTCGGCGTGCGCTTCCGCCTCAGCGCCGAGAGCGCCGGCCACTGGTCCGGTTCCGGCGGCGACGCCAGCGTCTTCGGCCTCAACATCAGCCAGCTCATGGGCGTCGTCGACGAGCTGCGCGAGCAGGGCATGCTCGACTGCCTGCGCATGCTCCACTACCACCAGGGCTCGCAGATCCCCAACATCCGCGCCATCCGCCAGGCGGTCACCGAGGCCACCCGCGTGTACTGCGGCCTCGTCCACGAAGGCGCCCGCATGGGCATCCTCGACCTCGGCGGCGGCCTCGCCATCTCCTACGACGGCTTCAAGGGCGCCACCTCCGCCTCCAGCAACTACGGCACCAAGGAATACTGCGCCGACGTCATCGAGGCCATCACTGAAGTCACTGCCGAAGCCGGCGTCCCCCACCCCGACCTCATCACCGAGTCCGGACGCGCCATCGTCGCCTACTACTCCGTCCTGGTCATCAACATCCTCGATGTCAACCGCTTCGAGCCCGCCCGCGGCGGCTTCGAGCTCAGCAAGGATTCCCCCCAGCTCCTGCACAACCTCGCCGAACTCCACGAGGAACGAGCCAAGGATCCCGACAAGCTCACCCGCGACCGCGTCCAGGAAATCTACAACGACGCCGTCTACTACCGCGACAAGCTGCGCAGCGAGTTCAACTACGGCAAGATCAGCCTGCGCGAGCGCGCCCAGGGCGAGGAGATGTACTGGGACATCATGACCTGGATCTCCGGCAAGCTCGAATCCGTCGGCCACGACGGCAGCCAGATGGACCGCATGAGCACGGTCATGACCGACTACTACTACGGCAACTTCAGCGTCTTCCAGAGCCTGCCCGACCTTTGGGCCATCGACCAGATCTTCCCGGTCATGCCCATCCACCGGCTCAAGGAAAAGCCCACCCGCAACGCCGTCCTCTCCGACATCACCTGCGACAGCGACGGCAAGATCGCCCGCTTCGCCCACAGTGGCGAGATCTGCGACAGCCTGCCCCTGCACGACCCCAACTTCGACAAGGGCGACGACTACATGCTCGGCATCTTCCTCGTCGGCGCCTATCAGGAAACCCTTGGCGACCTGCACAACCTGCTTGGAGACACCAACGTCGTGAGCGTCAGCCTTGAGGGTGGCAAACTCAAGTACCGCCGCGAGCAGGAGGGGGACAGCGTCTCCGAAGTCCTAAGCTACGTCGAATACGACCCCAAGGACCTCGCCACCCGTTTCCGCAACCTCGCCGAAAGCGCCGTCGTCTCCAAACGCATCACCGCGGCCGAACGCCGCGAAATCATGGGCGCCTACGACGCCGGCCTGCGCGGCTACACGTACTTTGAGACCTGAGGCGACTCCCCGCAGGCGCGTGGGCCACAACGCGGGTTTGGGAGGAACGACGTCCCGTGGCCTCAATGCCATAGGGGCACCGCAGAGATCGGTTCAGACGCAGGGAGGGACCCTGGGGATCGCGGACTTCGACTTGAGTTGGTCGAGTCTAACGTAAAAGACGTTGAAACGTTGGCTCTGGCTCTAGCAGTTCAAAGCGAACCAGCTTCAGCCGGCTCTCCTCCGCCAGCGCGCGCATGGCGGCCAGGCAGTCAAAACGAATGCGGGAGCTTCGGGGCATTCTCACATCATAAACCGGCGCGGCGCTCCGGCAAGGGCAACTGGTGGCGGCCACCGGCACCAAACATTCCTTCCGGAGTCGCCCACGCGCCACCCGGCAAAAGCGCCCAAAAGTCGCAGGCCGGCAACAGACGCGCAAGGCCGGTTGACCGGCGATTGACCTCGGCAATGGCTGGCGGTAAGGGTGGGTCTTTCCCATGCGCTGCCGCATCATCAAAGACTTCCGTTTCGAGGCCGCCCAGACGCTGCCCAATCTGCCGAGCACCCACAAGTGCACGAAGATGCATGGCCACAGCTTCAAGGTCGAGATCGCCATCGAGGGTGAGGTCGATCCGCACATCGGCTGGGTCTATGACCACGCGGAGATCTCGCGGGCGATGAAGCCGCTGATGGACCAGCTCGACCACGGGTATCTCAACGAGATCGAGGGCCTGGAGAATCCGACGATCGAGAACATGGCAGCCTGGCTCTGGCGCAAGCTGTCGCCGCAGCTTCCGGGCCTGTGCGAGATCACCATCCACGAGACACCGGCCGCGCGCTGCGTGTTCCGCGGCGAGTTCTGAGTTTCGGTTGACCCCGGGGCGGGGCGCGTCGTCTGTCCGGCGCCATGCTTTCCCGTCGCTCCTTCCTGCTCTCCTCCGGGGCCGCCGCGCTGAGCGGCTGCCAGATCGCGCCGGCACCCCGGGCCCCCGCCCCGCATGGCGGGCCGTTCCGGCTCGGCATCGATGTGCTGGCCTCGCGCAACTTCGACCTGCTGCGCGGTCGCCGGGTCGGCCTGATCACGAATCACACGAGCATGACCGGCCGCGGCGAGATGACGCGGGTGGCGATGAAGCGCGCGCTGGGGTCGGGCCTGACCGCCCTCTATGCGCCCGAGCACGGCATCGACGGCACCATCGGCGCCGGCATTCATGTGAGCACCCGCCGCGACAGTGTCACGGGGCTGACGGTCTACTCGCTGTACGGCCCGACCCGCAAGCCGACGCCGCAGATGCTGGCGCCCATTGACGTGCTGGTCTTCGACCTGCAGGACATCGGCTGCCGCAGCTACACCTACATCAGCACAATGGCGGTTGCAATGGAGGCGGCGGCGGAGTGCGGCAAGGATTTCATCGTGCTCGACCGCCCCAACCCGATGGGCGGCCTGCGGGTCGAGGGCCCGCCGCTCGATCCACAGTGGAAGTCGTTCGTCGGCCAGCTGCCGGTGCCCTATGTGCACGGCATGACCACGGGCGAACTGGCTATGATGACCGCCGCGCATCGCTGGATCGCCGCCAGTCCGCGGCTGAATGTTGTGCGCATGCAGGGCTGGAACCGGGGCATGGTCTGGCAGGATACCGGCCTGCACTGGTTCCGCACCTCGCCAAACATCCCGCACGCGACCTCGCCTTTTTATTATGTCGCCACCGGCATCCTCGGCGGCGCGTCCTCGGTCGACATCGGCATCGGCACGGAGAATCCCTTTGGCTATGCCGGTGCCATCGGCGTCAACCCGCAGGCCATGCTCGCCGCCTGCCGTGAGTTCCCCGCTCCGGGCGTCGGTTACTCGGCCTACACGAAGGGCAGCTTTGGCGGTGTGCGCCTGAGCATTCATCCGCGCGCGCAGGCCGACCTGACGGCGCTCGATGTGCGCCTGCTGGCGGCGCTGCAGCGGCTCTCCGGCGGCCGTGTGCTGGCGCGGGTGAGCGGCGACAAGCTGAGCCTGTTCAACAAGGTCTACGGCAGCGAGCGCCTGTTCCGCGAACTGCGCGCCGGTGGCTCGGCCGAGCGCCTGATCGCCGGCTGGAGCGGCTCGGTGAACGACTTTCGCTCGGCCCGCCAGCGCCACTTGCTCTACGCTTGACAGGCGCCGCGGCAAAGGCCCGACCGCCTCGCCTCAAAGCGCGGCGCGGTAGAGCTCGACGAAGTCCTCCTCGGTGACCGGGCGCGGATTGAACTGGGCCGTCCACTGCTTGGCGGCGAGGGCAGCCAGCTTGGGCAAGTCGGCCTCGGTGACGCCATACTCGCTGATGCAACGCGGCATCTTCGCCTCCCAGAGCAGCTCGCTGACGCGGTCGGCGAGATCGCCCTCGAAGTAGCCGGCGTAGACCGCGGCGATGTCCGGCAGGACGGCGTTGAAGCGGATGATGTGCGGCAGCATGACCCCGACCGCCTCACCGTGGACGACGTTGAAATAGGCGGTCAGCGGGTTCGCGCAGGAGTGCGCGGCGCCGAGCATGGAGTTTTCGATGGCGATGCCGGCATAGGCGGCGCCGAGCAGCAT
This sequence comes from Prosthecobacter sp., assembly GCA_044345215.1. Classification (GTDB taxonomy): domain Bacteria; phylum Verrucomicrobiota; class Verrucomicrobiia; order Verrucomicrobiales; family Verrucomicrobiaceae; genus Prosthecobacter. Next base: position 21,434 of record JBIJBO010000028.1, read on the forward strand.
CATGCCGCGCGCGGCGACATCGCCCGGCTCGCGCAGGACGCGGCCAAAGCCCTCGTGGCAGAGGCGGAAGGCCTCGCGCGAGAAGACTGCGGAGTAGGCGTTGCGCTTGGCGGTGACCGCCGTTTCCAGGGCGTGCGAGAGGGCATCAATGCCCGTGCAAACGGTGACGCGCACCGGCTGGGAAACGGTCAACTCGGGATCAAGCAGGGCGACCGCGGCCGCAGCCTTGGGGTCGCCGCAGGCCATCTTGACGTGCGTTTCAGCATCGGAGATGAGGGCGTAGCTCTGGCACTCACTGCCGGTGCCGGAGGTGGTTGGCACGGCGATAAGCGGCAGCATGGGCTTCGCGGCCTTGCCGGTGCCCCAGTAGTCGTGCATGCGCCCGCCGTTGGTGAGAATGAAGTTGCAGCCCTTGGCGGTGTCCATGCTGCTGCCGCCACCGAGACCGATGAGCAGGTCAGCCTGAAACTCGCGGGCGACCTCGACGCAGCGGGCGACATCATCGGTGCTGGGGTTCTCGCGCACGTCGCCGAACACGCGAGCCTGCAGGCCGGCATCGACGAGATACGTGACGGCACGGGTGACATAGCCGGCCTTGACGATACCGGGGTCGCTGACGATGAGCACGCGGGTCCCGCCCAGCTCACGGGCAATGCTGCCAATCCGGGCCAGGATGCCGGGGCCAAAGATCAGGCGGGTGCGCGGCTGGTGGTCGAAGGCGGGAAGGATCATGGCATGGGAGCGGCGGCTGGGCGCGGCTGCAATGCGGCCGCCCCGGCGGTTTCGGCGCGCATCAGGCGCGGTCGATCGAGCGCCGCTTGTAGAGGAACTCGAACATGTTGCCCTCGTGCGGCTGGTCCCAGCTGATCTTCATCGTGCTGATCGGGCCGAGGTTGAGGCGGTCGATGGTCGGGCACTCGAGCAGGGCCTCGGTGAAGTCGGCATCGGCGGTGATGGCGGTGACGATGAGGGAGTAGCCAATCTTCGAGAGCATTTCGGCCTGCGGCATCTCAACGACGCTGGCGTAGGGGCAGAGGAACTCGCGGTTGGCGAGCGGGTGCTCCCAGGAATCACAGCGGATGATGGTCGGGCGCAGGTAGATGCCCCCCTGGAACTCGACCTTGCGCGGGCCGTCGCGGAACTGGGCGGTGACGTCCTCGGCGCCCGGGGTCTTGAGGTCGTTGTCGATGGCACCGTCGATGTAGTCGGCCATCTTCGGGTTGGCGAAGCCGGACAGGCGGGCGTTCTCGTCATCGCCCGGCAGCGGCGCGACCGGGCCGAGTTTTTTGGCGATGGCTTCGGCAATCTCGCGGCCATGCTTCGGCACGAGCACGGCGCTGGCGTTGATGCAGGAGCGGCCGCCGTTGTCGCTGATCGAGGCGGCAATGAGGTCGATGTACTCGGGCCAGTTTTCGATCTTGTCCTCGCCGATGATGATCTTGCTCCAACCCGGACCATGCACCTGCACGCGCGGGTTGTTTTCATACATCTTGGCGATGTTGACGTCGCCGAAGACCAGGTTGCGGCCACAGAGCTTCACGACCTCGCCGCTGCCCTCGTGGTCGGTCGGGTAGAAGCCGAAGGCCTCGGCCGGGGCGCCGGCGGCGATGAAGGCCTGGATCAGGCGGAAGGGCGTCCAGGGCTCCTCGCGGCCGGGCTTGATGACCACCGGGATCTTCAGGGCGATCGACGGCAGCCAGAGCGAGTTGACCGCCGGCGAGTTGCTGGGCATGACCAGGCCGAGGGCGTCGGTGGTCGGAAAGTAGGCGACCGGGCAGCCGGCCTGCTCGCCGAAACCACGGTCGATGACACTCATGTCGAGGCCGCGCGACAAGCCGTTGAGGATGACATGCATGTGCGTCATCGCGTAGTGGATCTTGGCCATGTTGCGCTTGACCATGATGTGCGGCAGGCCGCTGGTGCGCGACAGGGTGGCGATGTACTCCTGCGGGCTCTGGGTGTGGCCCTTGTCGCCTAGCGGCAGGGTGCCGTTGAGGAAGAGATCGCCGGCCTTGGCGGTGATGGCGATGAGTTCCTCGACCGTGAATTTTTTCAGAGCCTTGCGGGCCTCGCTGATGCGGCCCAAATCCTTGCGCACGATGCCGGCATTGACCTGACTGACTTCGGCGCAAACCTCGCCGGTCTTGTGGTCCTTGACCTGAACCTTGTCGAGCGACTCGTAAGGACGGCCTTTGCGCAGCGCGGGGAGGTGGGGAATGGTGGACATGGCGGAGGGGTATGGGGGATCGCAGCATTACGGGCGGCGAACCATTGAGGCAACGAAAAACAGTCCGGCGAGGGCCGCTCTTTCAGGCGGCGACACGGGCCGCGCGACTCAGGAACCGCCGTAAAAGCCGCCGAGCTTGCGGATGCGCGTCGGGTGGCGCAGCTTGCGCAGGGCCTTGGCCTCGATCTGGCGAATGCGCTCGCGGGTGACCTGAAACTGCCGGCCGACCTCCTCGAGTGTGCGCCCGGCTCCGTCGAGCAGGCCAAACCGCTGCTCGAGCACCTCGCGCTCGCGCGAGCTCAGGGTGTCTAGCACGTCCTTGAGCTTGTCGCGCAGCAGGTTCTTGGCCGTCAGCTCCATCGGGTCGCGCGCCTCCTTGTCCTCGATGAAATCACCAAACTCGGTGTCGCCTTCGACGTCGCCGACCTTGGTCTGCATCGACACCGGCTGCTGGGCCATGCGCAGCACGGCATTGACGCGTTCGACCGGCAAGTGGATTTCCTCGGCGATCTCGTCCGGTGTCGGGTCGCGGCCAAGCTCCTGGACAAGCTGCTTGTGCACGCGCATCAGCTTGTTGATCGTCTCGATCATGTGCACGGGGATGCGGATCGTTCGCGCCTGATCGGCGATGCTGCGGGTGATCGCCTGGCGGATCCACCAGGTGGCGTAAGTGGAGAACTTGTAGCCGCGGCGGTACTCGAATTTCTCGACGGCGCGCATGAGACCCATGTTGCCCTCCTGGATGAGGTCGAGGAAGGACAGGCCGCGGTTGGTGTACTTCTTGGCGATGGAGATGACCAGACGCAGGTTGGCCTCGATCATCTCCGTCTTGGCGCGGGTGGAATCGGCGACGCAGCGGCGGATTTCCTCGGAAGTGGCGCGGAATTCATCCGGGCTCTGCCAAGCTTGGACCTGGAAGTGACGCAGGGCGTCAAGGGTGACCGCCTGCTTGGGGCGTTGGCGGATTTTCTCGGCCAGATGATCGAGCTCGGTCTGGCGTTGGTGGATGAGGGCGATGAAGTCCTCGTCGAGCTTCTGCTTGAAGAAGAACTTCGCGCAAAGCTTGAAAAAGGCCACGCGCGCCGCCTCGAAATCGGCCGCCTGCTGGGCCTGGCGTTTGCCGGTCGTGAGGCTCTGCTCGTACAGCTTGGCGCATTTTGCAAAGCCCTCACGCGCCTGGGTCAGCAGGCCCGGCAGCTTGCGGAAGTAGTTCTCACGCTCGGCCGCCTTGCGGTCGCTGACGAGCCGGTCAAAGCGTTCGGCGCCCTCGGCGAGTGTTTCCGCCAGCTTGAGGAACTGGGCGCCAACGAAGCCGCTGTTCTGCAGGCACTGGCGAAGGCGCACGTCGGCGCCCTCGATCCGCTTGGAAATCTCGATCTCCTGATCACGGGTGAGCAATGCCACCTGGCCCATCTGGCGAAGATACATGCGCACGGGATCATCCAGGCTGTCGCTCTTCGACGGTTCCCTGGCCGCCTCGCGGGCCTCCTCGGCCAGCGTGCGGGCGGCGAGGTTGGCGGTGAGCGCACTCACCGGCGGACCGACCGTCACCTCCTCGATGCGGATCTCCAGCGCCTGGAGGCGAGTGACGATCTCATCCATCAAGCCGGGCGTAACGATGCCCTGGGGCAGCGCCTCGTTGACGTCGTCCCAGGTCAGGTGGTCCTGCTCCTTGGCGAGGCGCACCAGGTTGCGCAGTCGCGACTGCACTTCGGGCGACTGGATGTCGTCATAGACCACGACGGGCGCCGCGGGCGGGTAACTGCTCTTCGGCGGACGACCGCGCTTGCGCTTGAGCGGCTTGCCGTCGGGCCCGAGCACGGGCGCCGCGGCCGGCTCCTTCGGGGGATGAATGCGCGGGCGCCCGCGACCGCGCTTCACGGCTGCCGCCTTCCCGGTGTCCGCGCGCGGACGTCCGCGCTTTTTGCCGACTTCGAGCGGCCCTGCCGGGTGCGTTGCCAACTCGGCCGCCGGGACGGTCTTGGCCGGCTTGCGGACACTGGGCTTGGCGGAGGCTTTTTGAGGGGTGGCGGCCATGATTGCCGTGGAATTCCTGGGGAATGGGAATGCGGCTCGGAGATTGCCGGACTTTGAATATCAAGGCAGGAGGAGGCGGGTCAACATTTTCTTTGAGCCGGGCGATTTTCCGGATTGCCTTCCCAAGCGCGAGTTTCTAACCTTGCAAAGTCCCCTTCCTGCCATGAAACCCAGCCTCCATTCGCTCCTGCTCGCCGCCCTGTGCGGCGCCGCCCTCCCCGGCCTCGCCCAGCCCAAACCCGTTCAACCCGGTGGCAAGCTGCCCGGCGCCCCCGCCATTCAACTGGTCCGCGTCGCCGACGACCTCGTCGATCCGGTCAGCGTCGCCGCGCCGGATGACGGCAGCGGTCGGGTCTTTGTCGTCGAACGCCCCGGCGTCATCCAGGTCATCAAGGATGGCAAGCGCCTGCGCCGTCCCTTCCTCGACCTGAAGGACAAGACGATCTCGTCCTTCCTCGAACTCGGCATGTACAGCATGGCCTTCCATCCGAAGTTCAAGGACAACGGCAAGGTCTACATCGCCTACGCCGACCTCTGGTTCAATGGCGCGACGATGATCACCGAATACACCGTGTCCAAGAGCAGTCCCGACCGCCTCGACCCGGACAGCGCGCGCGTGCTCATGCAGATCGATTTTCCCTACTGCAACCACCACGGCGGCCAGATCGCCTTTGGTCCGGACGGCTACCTCTACATCGGCGTCGGCGACGGCGGCTGGGAGGGGGATGTCATCAACGCCGGCCAGGACCTGCACACCTGGCTCGGCAAGATGCTGCGCATCGACGTCGATCAGGCCTCGCCCGACCGCGGTTACGGCATCCCGAAGGACAATCCCTTCCTGACCCCCCTGCAACAGATGACGCTGTTTGGCGTCAGCGAGGAGGCCTTCTCGAAGATTCATCCGAAGGCAAAACCGGAGATCTGGGCCTACGGCCTGCGCAACCCCTGGACCTTCGGCTTCGACCGCAAGACCGGCGACCTGTTCATCGCCGACATCGGCCAGAACCACTGGGAGGAGATCAACCTGCAGCCGGCCTCCAGCAAGGGCGGCGAAAACTACGGCTGGAAGTTCATGTGCGGCAGTCATCCCTTCCCGATGATCCTCAAAAAGAACCCCGATGGCAGCGAGACCGCCGTTGATCCGGACAAGTATCCCGAGGTCGGTGTCCTGCCGATCGCCGAATACAGCCACGTGGACCAGGGCATCTGTGTCATTCACCTCGGCGTCTACCGCGGCAGCGAGTATCCCGAGCTCGACGGGATTTACTTCTGCGCCGACTGGGGCAGCGGCAAAATCTGGGGCATGAAGCAGGTCGATGGCGGCTGGCAGATGCAGGAAATGCTCGACCTCGCCGACGGCATCCGCCCGACCGGCAGCGGCATGGGTCCGGATGGCGCGATCTACCTCAGCCACGCCACCGCCAACTACGGCGGCCCGGTCGATCCCTACACCAGCGAACGCGGCGCGGTCTGGAAAATCGTGCCCGCCAGCAAGGTGCCGGCCGGTGCGGTCACCGCGCCGCTGGGGGCCAAGTAAACTGGATAGGGGTGTGTGGTGCGGCCGAGCTTGACGCCTTGCCGCACCACCCCGACTCGATGCGCATGCGCCTCCTTATCGCCTGCGACAAATTCAAGGGAACGCTCAGCGCCCGCAAGGTGGCGGCAATCCTGCAGGAACGCCTGGGCTTGGCACTGCCGGGGGCCGAATTCGACCTCTGCCCCATTGCCGACGGTGGCGAGGGCACCACCGAGGCGGTGATCACCGCGCTCGGCGGGCAATGGGCGGAATGCCCGGTGGTCGACGCCCGCAGCCGTCCACGCACGGCCCGCTACGGCTGGCTGCCCGCGCAAGCTGAAGCCGTGCTGGAAATGAGCGCCGCCAGTGGCCTCGCCCAAGTGCTCGACCTGCCGCTGGATCCCGGGCGAGCCACAACCCGCGGCACGGGCCAGATGCTGGCCGATGCCCTCGCCCGCGGGGCGCGGCGACTGCTCATCGGCATCGGCGGCAGTGCCACCAACGACGGCGGCGCCGGCATGGCCGCCGCGCTCGGCCACCGTTTCCTCGACGCCGACGGCAGGGACATCGATCCCCTGCCCGCCAACTTCGCTCGCCTCTCAATCATCGAAGCCGCGCCGCTCGATCTGCCACCCATGCAGGTCGCCTGCGATGTCGACAATGTCCTGCTCGGCCCGCGCGGTGCCACCGCGGTCTACGGGCCGCAAAAGGGCGTGCGCGACGCCGCCTTCTTCGAGGACGGTCTCGGCCACCTGGCCGATCTGGTCCGCCGCGACCTCGGCCGCGACTGCCGCGAGATTCCTGGCGCCGGTGCCGCCGGCGGTCTCGGCTGGGGCCTGATGGTCTTCTGCAACGCCCAACTCACCAGCGGCTTTGACCTCGTTGCCGGCCACATTGGCCTCGAGGAACGGATCGCCCGCGCCGACCTCGTGCTCACCGGCGAGGGCCGGCTCGACGCCCAAACACTGTGCGGCAAGGGCCCGGTCGGGGTCGCCCAGATGGCGCGCCGCCTCGGCAAGCCCGTGGTCGCTTATGCCGGTGCGGTCGAGGATTCCCCGGCGCTGCGCGCCTGCTTCGACCACTGCTTTGCCACCAAGCCGGACGACCTGGACTTGCCGACAGCCCTGGCCCGTGCCACGGAACTGCTGACCGCCGCCGCCGATCGCTCAGTGCCCGCCCTGCGCGCCCTGCTGAGCCGCTGAGAGCCGGCGCTGGCGCGCCGCCTCAAACAGCATCACCGCGCCGGCAGCGGCGACATTGAGCGACTCCACCCCGCGCGCCAGCGGGATACGCAAGCGCAGGTCGCAGCGCGCCAGCAGGCCGGGATCGACGCCCTTGGCCTCGTTGCCCAGCAACAGCAGGGTCGGCGCCGACCAGTCGTGCGCCTCGTAATCACGCTCGCCGGAACCGGCCGCAGCGACCAGTGCGACCTCCAGGCGCCGAGCCAGGTCCGGCAGGTCATCGGCCTGCGTCATCGTCAAAACCGGCAGACGGAAAGCCGCGCCCATCGAGGCGCGCAGAACCTTGGGAGAATACACATCGGCACAACCGGCGAGCAGCACGACCCCGTCGACGCCCGCCGCCTCGGCCGTGCGCAGCAGCGTGCCGAGATTGCCCGGATCCTGGATGCGGTCTAGCCCGAGCAGCAACCCGGGCCGGTCGACCACCGCCGGGGCGGGTCGCTGCGCCAGCAGGACGATTCCCTGCCCCTGCACGGTGTCGCCCAGCGACTCCAGCACCGGCGGCGCCGTCTCGTGACAGGCGACCCCGCGCGCGGCAAGGGCGTCGAGCAGTTGCCGCTGTCGCGGCTCCTCCGTGGCGCGGTAAAACGCCGCCGTCACCTCAAGGCCGGAACGCAGGCATTCCTCCGCCAGGCGGAGGCCCTCGACGAAGATCAGCCCAGGCTCGCGCCCTTCGCGAACGCGCCGAGCCTGCTTGATGCGTTCATTGTCCCGGCTGCGAATCTCCATGGTCCATCTTGGACCAGCCCGTGCACGCCCGCAAGAGCGCCCGCCTCCCGACCGTAATGCCCCTTCGACACCATGCGCCGTTCCGTCACCACCCTCGCCCTGCTCGCTCCGCTCTGCGCGGGCGCCGCCGAGATGCTCACCTTTGAAAAGCATGTCCGCCCCATCCTGAAGGCGCACTGCTTCCATTGCCATGGCGAGGAGGGCGAAACCAAGGGCGGCCTCGATGTCCGCTTGGCGCGCCTCCTGATCAAGGGGGGCAAGTCCGGCCCCGCCATTCAGCCCGGCCAGACCTCGGCCAGCCATCTATACGAAGTCCTCGAATCCGGCGAAATGCCCAAGGGCAAGGCCAAGCTCAAGGACGAGGAGATCGCCACCATCGGCCAGTGGATCGCCCAGGGCGCCAAAACCGCCCGGTCGGAACCAGCCGTCCTCGGGCCCGAACACGCCTTCACCGACGAGGAGCGCGCCTGGTGGTCGCTGCAACCCATCCGTCGCCCGGCCCTGCCCCGCAACACGGAGAGCGGCGGCAACCCGATCGATGCATTCATCGCCGAAAAACTCCGCGCCAAGGGCCTGGGCTTTTCGCCCGTCGCCGACGCCGCCCCCCTGTTGCGCCGCCTGAGTTTCACCCTCACCGGCCTGCCGCCGACGCCGGAGGAGATGGATGCCTTCGCCACTGCCGCCGTGAAGGATCCGGCTGCCGCCGTGCGCAGCCAGGTCGCCCGCCTGCTCGCCAATCCCGCCTATGGCGAGCGCTGGGGCCGCCACTGGCTCGACCTCGCGGGCTACGCCGACAGTGACGGCTACACGGACAAGGATCTCGAACGCAAGTGGGCGTGGAAGTATCGTGACTACGTCATCAACGCCCTCAATCAGGACAAGCCCTTCGACGTCTTTGTGCGCGAACAGCTCGCCGGCGACGAGATGGTGCCGCAGCCCCACAAAAACCTGTCGCCAGACGCGGTCGAAAAGATCGCCGCCACCGGCTTCCTGCGCATGGCCGCCGACGGCACCGGCGCGATGAACGACAACGCCGCCCGCAACGCCACCATTGCCGACACGATCAAGATCATCGGCAGCTCCCTGTATGGGATGACCCTCGACTGCGCCCAGTGCCACGACCACCGATACGACCCGATCAGCCAGGCCGACTACTACCGGCTTCGTGCCGTGTTTGAGCCCGGTTTCGACACGAAAAGCTGGCGCACACCGGCCGGCCGCCTGGTCTCGCTGCTGAGCGACAGCCAGCGCGCCGAGGCTGACAAGATCGAGGCCGAGGCCAAAAAGGTCGACGCCGCTCGCATCGTCAAACAGGAGACCTTCATCAGCGAGGTTCTCGACAAGGAGCTGGCCAAGGCCCCCGAGGACCAGCGCGAGAGCCTGCGGACCGCTTACCGCACCGAGGTCAAGAAGCGCAGCGCGGAGCAGATCGCCCTGCTGAAGAAATTCCCGCGCGTCAACCAGCTCAGCGCCGGCTCACTCTACCTCTACGACACAACCTACAAGACCCAGTACGCCGACACACTCAAGAAGATGGCCGAGGAAGCCGCCGAGATCCGCGCGCGCAAGCCGGCCGAGGAATTCCTGCAGGCCTTCACCGAGGTGCCCAAGAAGCCGGAGGCCGTGCCCGCCACCTTCATCTTCCACCGCGGCGACATCGAGCACCCCAAGGCCAAGGTGCAGCCCGGCGACCTGACCGTGCTCGCCGGTCGCCGACCGATCGAAGTCGCCGAGGACGATCCCACCTTGCCGACCACCGGTCGCCGCCTCGCCTTCGCGAAGTCGCTCACCGATGGCAAGCACCCGCTGCTCGCCCGCGTCATCGTCAACCAGGTCTGGAAGCGCCACTTCGGCCGCGGCCTGGTCAACACCCCGAACGATTTCGGTCGCCTCGGTGAGGCGCCCAGCCATCCCGAACTGCTCGACTGGCTTGCCGCTGAGTTCATGTCGACAGGCTGGAGTCTCAAGCGACTGCATGGCCTGATCCTGAGCAGCCGCACCTGGCAGCAGTCATCGCTGCGCGATGACACACGCGACCGGATCGATCCCGACAACCGCCTGCTCAGCCGGATGAACGTGCTGCGCCTGGAGGCCGAAACCCTGCGCGACTCCTTCCTCTCGGTCTCAGGCAAGCTCAATCCGCGCCTGGGGGGACCGCCCGTGCCGGTCACCTACAGTGAGGAGGGCCAGATCATCATCGGAGTCGACACCCGCGACACGGCCGGCCGGCAGACCGGAAAGTATGTCTCCCTCAACGGCGAGGAACACCGCCGCAGCCTGTATGTGCAGGCGCGCCGCAGCATGCCGCTGGAGATGTTTGCCGCGTTCGATGCCCCGGCCATGACCGACGCCAACTGCGCCTCACGCCCGGTCACCACGGTCAGCCCGCAGAGCCTGCTTCTGATGAACAACGGCACCATGCGCGAGCATGCCCAGGATTTCGCCCTGCGCGTCCAAGGCGAGGTCGGCAACAATCCCGAGAAACAGGCTGAACGCGCTTGGCGACTGGCCTACGGCCGCAGTCCCAGCCTCTCCGACCTGCAGGACGCCACCGGATTTATCCAGTCTCAGACCGAGCACTACCGCACCCATCCCGCGAAGCTGGAGCGCGTGATGGGCCCGCCGGAAAAAGCGGATGCCCCCGCCGACCTGTTGGGTTTGGCGGCCCTCTGCCACGCCCTGCTCAGCTCCAACGCGTTTTTGTACGTGGATTGAGGAGGCTGCCCCGTGGCTCTGCTGAGGTCGGACCTGATTGTCGTGATTCACCTGTCTGGCCGGTTGGAATTGGATGGCTGAAGCGGTCTGAATTCAGGGTATTGGCTGGAAAAAACAAACCCCGCTCTTTTGGAGCGGGGTTTGGAGTGGGTTTTGAATCTGGCGGCGTCCTACTTTCGCGGGACCTGTCGTCCAACTATCATCGGCGCAACAGCGTTTCACTTCCGTGTTCGGGATGGGAACGGGTGGTGCCACTGTGCCATGGCCACCAGACTTCCGGCGTGGTGCTGCGTGAAGCAGGGTGCCTGGCCGGCGTGTCTGGGGGCCGTGTTGGGGAGGTGCCAGCACCCTGACAACCGCACACAGGAGGAAAGGAAAACAAGATCATCGGGCATGGAGCCTGATATTTGGAATGGGACGAGATAAGACAAACGGATGATTAGTACCGCTCAGCTGAGTATGTTACCACACTTGCACCGGCGGCCTATCAACGTGGTGGTCTTCCACGATCCTTCAGGGAAAACTTATCTTGGGATGGGCTTGGCGCTTAGATGCTTTCAGCGCTTATCCCTTCCGCACATAGCTGCCCAGCGATGCCCTTGACAGGACAACTGGAACACCAGAGGTGCGTTAATTCCGGTCCTCTCGTACTAGGAATTAAACCCCTCAATTTTCCTGCGCCCACAGAGGATAGAGGACCGAACTGTCTCGCGACGTTCTGAACCCAGCTCGCGTACCGCTTT
>JBIJBO010000261.1:0-3013 GCA_044345215.1 Prosthecobacter sp.
CCAAAAAAATACAGCGCTGCGGAAAAGCCACCGACCGTGTCCGGTGTGCAGATTTGCCAGGCCCCCCTGCCTTCAGCTTGCGGCTGCTCCGCGGGACCAGAGCTTTCGCGGTAATGGCGGATCAGGGGCAAGGTGGCAGCCTCCTGCTCTTTCTCAAAGTGATAACATCCCGCGACCGTCATCGCCATGTTCGACTGGCCGGAGCCCAACCAGACTTCTCCGACCAGAACGTCCTGCACTTCGAGCTTGCGGCCCTGGGTTCCGGCAACAACCAAGGCGCGCGGTACGGTGGAAGCGTTCAGGGCATCGAGCTTCATCGACCATTTGCCCGTGCCGTCCGCGGTGGCGGACCTGCTCTGCCCGGCGAACGAAACGGTGACCGCCTCCCCCGGATCCGCCCAACCCCAGATGGCGATGGGCTTGTCGCGTTGCAGGACCATGTGATCCGAAAGCACCGAGGCCAGGCGCAAATCGGCGGCGGCAAGGGGCAAGCCGCCGAGACTGATGAGTGTAAGAAGGAGAGGGAGTTTCATGAGGTTCTCTCAGGGTTGGACCGTTTGGATTTGACCATGCTGCTGAAACGCCTGCCAATCCGCCGCATAGGCCGCATTGAGCAGCCATGAGGCGCTGGTTTTGTCATCGGGAAAATCGGCGAAGGGCGCGATAAGCAGTTTTTGATGGCCTCCGGGCTCGGTTTGCCAGTTTTGGCCGAGATGCCCGCTTTGCAGAGGGAGCGCGCGCAGCTTGACCGGGCCGTTGTTCGCATCCGCATCCCCGGGAACGCGGGCGGTGAAGCTGTGGCGAAGAAAACTGAACACCAGCGGCCAGGTCTTTTCGCCCGGTCCGTGACCCGTCCCGGCTTCGACGGCGAGATTCCAGAGCGCACGATGGTTTTGGCGCAATGCCGGCACCACGGCGAGGTTTTCCTCTTTGGACGGTCGTGCCAGAAACGGATCGTCCTCGCCAAAGATGACGAGCCCGGGTGACTGCGCGGCTCCGGGCTGGTAAACCTGAAAGGTGATGCCGGGACGCATGGAAACCCAGCCCCACACGCGTTGCGGTTCATACGAGGCAAAGATGGCCGAGAAGCCGGTGCCGTTCGAGTGCCCGTACAGGAAAAGAGGAGCGTGCTGCAGCTCGGGATGCCCGCTTTTGGCTCCAAAAGTCTTCAGATGCTCAGTGAGCAGGCTTCTCGGCCAAAAGCCGCGCTGCATCGGATTGCCGACAAATTTGAAAAGAGCGAGGTGAAGCTCCTTCGCGAGCTTTCGCAGGTCGGCGCGGCGATAGAGGCTCTCGCCGCTGCCGTGGCCGGACATGACGACGATGCCGCGGACCGTTGGGATGTTGTTCGGAAGCCAGAAGTCAAAACGCACCTCCTCACGCCCGCCTTCGCCTTTTTGCTTCACGGCCTCACGCCATTCTTCGTCGCTGACTTTCCAGTCCCAGTTGCGGCTGACGACCTGCTGCGGATCAGGCGTGCCCCACTTCGCTTCATCGAGCACGCCGTTCCAGCTCTTCGTGTCCTTCGTTTGCACGTTCGCACTGACCCAGCCAAGGCTGTGGCATTCGGGGAGTTGTGCAAAGTCGCTCCATTCCGTGCCGCCGTTGGCCTGTCGTGGCTCGGTCCATTGACGGGCTAGCCATGGAAGCACTTTCGCCGCCCAGCGTGCGCCATGCTCGCGCAGGCCGGGGCCACTGAAGTGCACGCCCCTGCCATCGCGTTCGCGCAGCTTGCCCTTCAAGGCATCGCTGTCCGGGCCTTCAAGTGCGATGTCATCCTTCCAAAGCGAAGCCTGCGCCTCGCGAATGTCGTCGCTGCCTTCATCGCCCGGCACGTGGTAGCTCGCCTGCGCCACGAACCACGGCGCGTCCCAGCCGATGTCGCGTCGCGAGTCGCGGATGATCTTTTCCAGATACTCGCGGTAAAGCCTGCCTGGCAGCGTGCGTGTGGTGTCCTTCTGATTCGCATCGCTCTCGCCCTGATGCCAGAGTACGGCTCGAACCCCCTGGGGTCCGGCGGACTTCATCCGGGCAACAAAGGCCTCATATGCATCGCCCTTGCTGGCCCACTGGCCGCTGGGAAGCGGTTCGACGCGGCTGAGGATCGTTGGCGGATTCGGAAACACGGCACCCCTTGGAAGCCACTCGCGCACACTCGTCGCGCCGATGCCGCAGGCGATGATGCCCACGGGCACGTTTTCCCTGGTCACCACCGCATCGGCAAAGGCTGGGACAAAACTGCCACCGCCCCCGCTGGCTCCCGGTTGCGGATCATCCGCCATGCGCCATGCCCTGCCGTCAAACGCCGCCACGCGCCGGGTTTTCGTGGGCTGCCTCTCCTCGCCATGGTTCGCGGAGTTGGACTGCCCGGCGATGACAAACAATTCGCCGATGCCGACGTGCGCTGCGCTGGCGAGCGCGAGCGGTTTGCCTTCGTGCAGGAGCCGAACCTCCAATTTCCACCAGCCGCCCGCAGGGGCTTCGACCGTGCCTGTCAGCCGTTTTCCGGAAGCGGCGACACCGAGGCGCTGCCATCCAGTCTGCTGGATCTCTCCCAAAAAACGCGCTTCCATGATCAAGTTCGCGTGCGGCACCTCCCCGGTATAATCGCCCGCAACGCGCAGTTGTCCCTTGCCTGGACTGCTCCGCTGCACCACCTGATAATCCAGCGGTTCGGTGAGCCTCCATTCCACCGCCGCCACCTCGCCCGCGGCGATGAGGATAGCCAGCCAGACTGCAGATAGGCAAGTGCAAAGACGTTTCATTTCGGAAGAAGGCTTCGGTCGCCAGTGAACAAACGTCTGTTGGCTGGGCGCATTTCAGTTCAAAGGGTGCCTTTGTTGAAAGCTCGCCGGGCGTTGTCACTGGGCGTCAACCCGGAGGAGGGGGCTTCCCGCCAGTGCCTGGATCAGCGACCTCAGGCCGTAGCCGCGGGTTTTCGTGGTTTCGACAAGGCGGCGGATTTCAGCCCGGTCGGCAAAGCTCACCTCGGTGCCGGTCGCGTAGCGCGACA
>JBIJBO010000136.1:0-10042 GCA_044345215.1 Prosthecobacter sp.
GAGTGCAAGATGCGCCCTATGGGCCGGAATGTCCACCTTGTTGCCGATGGAGAGGGCGTTGCACCCGATGCGTCTATGGGCGGGGCGGCAAGGTCTATTGGCCGGTGGCCGAGGGCATTTTGCCATTGGCGGTCTTCTTGAGGAAGACCTTGCGGTCCCAGTTTTTGCTCAGGTCACTCTCGCTCACCGTTGAGCCGACCCCAGCCTCAGGCACGGGCAGGCGCGCAGTCCAGAGCAGGGCATTGAGCAGCAGGCGGCGCTGGTTGGGTTCGGCCCAGTTGGCATGCAGATCGCAGCCGGTGAAGCCGAAGCTGCGGCCGCCATCGGGGCGTTCGTAGGCCCAGGCGACCACTTCCTCGCGGCCGGCATGAGCCCTGGCGTCGGCGGTCTTGCGGCTGCTGTCCGGCATTTGGCAGGCAAGAAGCGGGGTGATGCCGGTTTCGGCAAAGTGAAGGTTGTACAGCCAGCCGTCCTTGAGCAGTTCGAACGGTTGCAGCCCGCGGGTGATGTCATGGCTTGGCAGGGCCGTGAAGCGCACATCCCAGTGACCCCGGCAGCCGATGTCGCTCTGAAAAGCCGCGCCGAACCAGGCCTTGAAATCGGCGGCCAGCGCCGGCGGGCATTCGGCTGCCTGGTGCAGGACGGCGAAACCCGTGCCCGCGGCGGCGAGGGCGCGCAGGCGATTCAGGCGCGCGGGTTCAAGGAAGGACAGCTTGCTGCCGCCGTCGAGAAAGAACAGGACCGAGCGAGCGCCCTCGAAGACGGAGGCATCCTGCGGCCAGCCCTCGGCGACCAGCACCGGGGCAACGCCCGGCACCTGCCTGAGCCAGTCCATGAGCAGGGCGCAGCCGGCGAAGTACTCGTGCTGGCCGGGGCGGTTGCTGGGGGCTCCGGCCACCAGCACGATCTTCGCCGCGGCGGGATCGGCGGGTGTTTGTTCGACCGGGAAGCGCCGCTGCTCCTCCGTCAGTTCGGCGTGAACGGAGGCAAGCAGGCAGAGGGGCAGCAGCAACCACGCTTTCATGGGGAAAAATCAGGCCAGCAGTGGGCGCAGGCGTTCGAGGATCTTCGGTACCTCGACGAAGGGATCCTTTTTCTCCTCGAACTCGATCGTGAACCAGCCCTGGTAATTCGCCTCGCGCAGGATCTTCAGAACGCGCGGGATGTCGGTGGGTTCCCCCGGTTGGTTGCGTTCGACGCCCTTGGCACGCATCTCCATCTTGAGCTGCACGTTGATCGAGTAGGGGGCGATTTTGGCGAGGTCGCCGTAGGGATCCTCGGTGTGAAAGTTGCCGCTGTCGAAATTGATGCCGGCCCAAGGGCTGTTGACGGCGCGCACCATTTTCACCAGATTGTCGGGCTCGGCGACGATGCCGCCGTGGTTTTCCAGGCCGAGGAAGACCCCCTTCTTGCCGGCGTGATCGAGGCATTCCTGATAGGCGGCAGTGCAGTTGGCGACCGCTTCCTCGATGGACAGCTTTTTCGGCGCGGGGCCGGCAAAGACGCGGATGTGTGGCGCCCCCATCACGGCGGCGTGATCGATCCACTTCTTCACGTCGGCGATTTGCGCGTCGAGTTCAGGGCCCTTGGGCAGGGCGAAGTTGTTGCCGACGGCGGTGCCGGCGAGCTGAACGCCGCGCAGGTAGGCATGGCGACGCACCTCCAGCAGGAAGGCCTCGTCGACGTCAGGCGGGAAGAAGTAGCTGGTCACCTCGGCGCCCGGCACGTTGTGATCGGCGCACCAGTCGATGAAGTCGAGGATGCTCCAGGGTTTGCGACCCTCGACCTTCTGCTCCTTGCCGCGGCTCCACTGGAAGGCCTCGCGGAAGCTGTAGGCGGCGACGCCGAGCTGCATGCGGCTCTGGCCGGCGCGCTGGATCGGGCCGATGGCGGCGAGGGGGGAGGCGGCGACGAGGCCTAGGCTGCTGGCAAGGAAGTGGCGGCGGTTCATGAGAGGGGAAATACGCGTTGGAGCCTGCAGCCTTAGCAGGTGCCGCGAATCCTGAACAGCCTTTTGTGCGGGGGGAAGCTGTCGTGCGGGGAATCGCCCCGCAGGATGGGTTGCCTGCCGGGCATGGCTGTAGAGCGGGGCATCGACCTGCGGGATCCACGCGGTCACTGCCCGCGTCTACAGCTCACTGCCCCTCTTTCAACACGCGCCGGATGTCATCGGCCTGGGTGGCGGTTGAGGCGCTGGCGTCGTGCCAGACGATGCGGCCATTGCGGATGAGGAAGCACTGGCGCGAGGCGAAGGGCAGCAGGCCGAGCACCTTGCCGACGCCGAAGGCGGCGAGGATCTTGCCTTCGGGATCGGCGATGAGATCGTACGGCAGGCGGTGCTGGGTCTTGAACTTCTGCTGGGCCTCGGCACCGTCGGTGGAGACCCCGAGCACCTGCACGCCCTGCTGCTGCAGCTCGGCAAAGGCGTCGCGCAGCGAGCAGGCTTGGGCGGTGCAGCCCGGGGTGTTCGCCTTTGGATAAAAGAACACCACGGTTGGCCCCTTGGCATAGACCTCGGCGAAGCGCACCTCGTTGCCCTCCTGGTTGAGGCCGCTGACTGTGGGGGCGGGACGGTCAACCCGCTCCCCGGAGCCGGCCTGAGCGGCGCCGAAGAGGCTGGAGAAGAAGGCGGCAAGCAGGGGCATGAAGCGGCGCATTTCCTGGGTTACGCGGCGCGGCCGCGCTTGGATGGCGTCAGCGGCCGTCGCCCTTCCGCCACTTCCAGACTTCATCAAAGAAGCCGGCGTCGGCGATGCCGCCGGGCGCCTGGCTGGTCTTCGGCTTCGACACATCGATCACCGCCCAGTCGGGCAGCTTGGGCACCTGGCGGGCGTTGTTGAGGTAGTCGTACTCGCGGTAGGTGAAGCCGCTGTTGATCACCACGTACTTCTCCGGATTGAGCGGGTTGGGGAAGACGAGCACGGGCGCGTGGCTGGCGGCGTCGTAGGTCTTGCCGTTGGCGACCAGCTTCTCCGCGGTCCACTCGATCGGCAGCTTGGCGACGATCTTCTTCAGCACGGCGTTGCTCTGCGGGTCGCCCCAGAGCACGAGGTTGCTGGCGGCGAGGTCGGCGTCGTTGATCTCGGTGTCGGCCTTCACCGGCGCGTCGCCGCGGAACTGGCGCCGCCATTCGAAGGCGGCCCGCTCGAGTTCCGCCTTGGCCCAGGCGCCGGTCTTTTCATGGAGCGGCTGACCGGTCGGGCGGACAAAAACAAAGCGGTCGAGGAAGGCGTCGTCGATCGGTCCGGACAGGCCGTGTTTCTTGGCCAGCACGCCGGCTTCGTGGGCGTGCAGGGCCTGCTGCCACTTGCCGTTGCTGCGGCGCAGGTGGACGCGCCAGGAGCGGTCGGACTTCGGCCGGGTGACCTCTAGGCGGCTGCCGTCGATGACCACGACCGGTGCCGTGCGCACGCTCAGCGGGCAGTGGCCGGGCGCCATGTCGAGGGTCAGGGCGGTGACGTTCTGGGTTTTCACCGTCACCTCCGCCGGGCCGGTGATCTCGGCGTGCACGCGGGTGCGCCGCCACTGCTGCTCGAGGGCGTCGAGCTGGACCCAGTGCATGCGGTGGTAGCGCAGGAACCAGGTGGCGAAGTGCACCTCGCGCGGCGTGCGCTCGCGGCCGGCGGCGGCGATGTCGGCGAGGCGGCGCTCAATCTCGACCAATGAGTCCGGATGGATCTTGTGGGCGGTCTGCGGGCCGATGAGGTGGACCAGGTCGATGCCCTCCGCGCGCAGGTGCTTTTCCATGATGTCGGCCGCCTGCTTCTGGCGGTCGAGTTCGCCGCTGTAGGCGACCGTCGGGCAGTGGAAGAGGTTGAGCGCGCTGTCGGTGGCGTTGTACCACTTCCACAGGGTCTGCTGATACCACGGCACGGACGAGACGTCCTCGGTCTGAAAGACATTCAGAAACTCCGGGGTTTCCGAGAAGCCTGCACCGGGGTTGGCGGCGCACCAGCGGTCGGCATAGTGGACGGCGAACTGCCAGGCGGCGGCACCGCCCATGCTGAAGCCGCGCATCATCACGCGGTCCTCGTCGATCGCATAAAACTTGCCGGCATGGTCCAGGGCTTCGAGCAGATCGATTTCGCCGGCGAGCTTGTTGGCGCAGCAGTAGCGGCCGTAGGGATGCAGGACGAGGGCGCCGGCGGGGGTGATTTGACCGGTCTGCTTGCGGCGCTGGTCGAGGAAGGCGAGTTCGCTGAGGGTTTCGCCGCGGCCGTGGCACCAGACATCGAGGCGGGCGGCCGCGCCGCTGTAACTTTCCGGAACGACCATGCCGTAGGGCTGCACCGAGCCGTCGATCTTCGAGCGGTAGCCGCGCACGATCAGGCCTTTTTGGGTGGTCCAGGGGGTGCGTCCCTCCTTGAGATGGGCGGCGCGTTCGAGGCCTTCGGCGAGGACCTCGCGGGCGCTCTTCAGTTCGGCGGCCTTGTGGACCTCGCCGTGGCGCAGGGCCCAGTCGACCGCCTTGTGATGGATTTCGAGGTCGGGCAGCAGGTCAGCCAGGCGCGGGTTCTTCGCCTGGGCCTTGGCGGCGGCGTCGATGGCGGCACGCAGTTTGGTCAACTCGGCCTGCAGGGCTGTCGCCTCGGCGGCAGGGATCTCGATGCCGGGCGGCGGTATGGGGCGAACGTTTTCGGCGAGGTTGTCCTTCGGGCCGTCTGCGAGGACGACGGAGGCTGTGGCGAGCAGGAGCGCGAGCGGGCGGATCATGGGAAGAGGAAGATAACGCAGGGGCATCGACGATGTGCAGCGTTTTCTGTCGTCGAAAGCAAGATTCGGGCAGCCTAAAGCAAGGGTTGGATGGCGGAGGTGAGAGGCAGGGGCTTTGTTGGCGGCACATGGAAGTTTTCGCCGTCACCATCTTCATGAGCCTGGCCTTTGCCGTGCTCTTCGCGGTGCTGTTCTTCGCCGAGCGCTCGCAGCGCCAGCGGCGATCCGTCGAGCAGATGGCCCTGCTTCCCCTCGACATCGACCCGACCACGGATGCCACCCGCCGCTGAGCCGACCTCCTTACCCATTGTCATGACCTCCGCCTTCGCTGCCAAGACCACTGTCACCTTTGACGATCGTTCCGTCCGCCGCTTCATGATCGCCTCCATCATCTGGGGTGCGGTCGGCATGCTGGCGGGTGTGTTCATCGCCCTGCAGCTCAATTTCCACGAGCTCAACCTCGCCTCCTGGCTGAGCTTTGGCCGCCTGCGTCCGCTGCACACCAACGCGGTCATTTTCGCCTTCGTCGGCAACATGATGTTCGCCGGCATCTACTACTCCACTCAGCGCCTGTGCAAGGCGCGCATGGCCTCGGACTTTCTCAGCAACGTCCACTTCTGGGGCTGGCAGCTCATCATTGTTGCCGCCGCGATCACCCTGCCGCTTGGCCTGACCCGCGGTCAGGAGTATGCCGAGCTGATCTGGCCGATCAACATCGCCGTCGCCCTTGTCTGGGTCGTCTTTGCGGTGAATTTCTTCTGGACCCTGGCCAAGCGCAACGAGCCCTCGCTCTACGTGGCCCTGTGGTTCTACATCGCCACCATCATTACCGTGGCGATGCTCTACATCGTCAACCACCTGTCGATCCCGACCTCCTGGACGCACAGCTACACGATCTTCGCCGGCGTGCAGAACGCCCTCGTCCAGTGGTGGTATGGCCACAACGCCGTCGCCTTCTTCCTCACGACGCCGATTCTCGGCATCATGTACTACTTCCTGCCGAAGGCGGTCGAGCGGCCGGTCTACTCCTACCGGCTGTCCATCGTCCACTTTTGGTCGCTCGTTTTCATCTACATCTGGGCCGGCCCGCATCACCTGCTCAACACCGCCCTGCCAAAGTGGCTGCAGATGCTCGGCATGTTCTTCAGCCTGATGCTTTGGGCCCCGAGCTGGGGTGGCATGCTCAACGGCCTGCTCACCCTTCGCGGCGCCTGGGACAAGCTGCGCACCGATCCGGTGGTGAAGTTCTACATCGCCGCCGTCACCTTCTATGGCATGTCGACCTTTGAGGGACCGCTGCTGTCGATCCGCGCTGTCAACGCCCTCTCCCACTACTCCGACTGGACCATTGGCCACGTTCACGCCGGGGCGCTCGGCTGGAACGGCCTGATGGCGGCGGGCCTGTTCTACTGGCTGACACCGAAGCTCTATGGTGCGCGCCTGCACTCTGTGGCCTGGGCGAACTTCCACTTCTGGATCGCCACCATCGGGATCCTGATCTACGTCGCCTCCATGTGGGTGTCCGGCATCATGCAGGGCCTGATGCTCAACGCCACCAATGCCCAGGGCACGGCGCTGGTGTATCCGAACTTCATCGAGACCCTCACCTCGATCCGTGCCATGATGGGCTTCCGCATCATCGGCGGCGTTCTCTATCTCGCCGGTTTCCTGCTGATGGGCGTCAACCTCTGGCTGACCCTGCGCAAGGGCAAACCCGTCGTGGAATCGCGCGATGTCGCCGTGATTGAGCGCGGCGCCAAGGACACGATGGGCATGAAGGACACCTTCCTCAACGACCCGGTCGCCTACATGCTGGTCGGTCTGTTCCTGGTGCTCTCCTGGCTCTTCCTGCCGCCCGGTGCCGATGTCGCCGCGCTGCTCTGCGCCGGTTTCTTCAGTGTCCTTGCCGTGAAGAAGTTCCGCGAGTCGCACCGCCGCTGGTCGAACTGGTACGACAGCCTGCTCAACAACTGGCTGCCCTTCACCGTGCTGACCTTCGTCGCCGTCGCCCTCGGCGGCCTCATCCAGATCATCCCGACGGTTACCGTCAACCGCGCGAAGAACGTCGAGGACCGCATCCAGCAGCTCTACACCCCGCTCGAGTTGGCCGGCCGTGACCTCTACGTCAGCGAGGGCTGCTACAACTGCCACAGCCAGATGATCCGCACGATGCTGCCCGACGTGCTGCGCTACGGCGACTACTCCCGCCTGGGCGAGAGCATCTACGATCATCCCTTCCAGTGGGGCTCCAAGCGCACCGGTCCCGACCTTGCCCGCCTTGGCGGCAAATACCCGCACAGCTGGCACTACGACCACATGATGGAGCCGCGCTCGACCTCGGTCGGCTCGAACATGCCCGCCTACCCGCACCTTTTCACCGACAAGTTCGACCAGAAGACCCTGCCGAAAAAGGTTGCCGTCATGACCCGCCTCGGCGTGCCCTACCCGGCGATGACCGCCGACGAGATCAAGATGCAGGCGCTCGAGCAGGCGGTGAAGATCGCCGAGGAACTCAAGGCCCAGGGCAAGGTCGCCGCGCCCGACACCCAGATCGTCGCCCTCATCGCCTACCTGCAGAAGCTCGGCAAGTTCGAAACCCCCGAGGTCGAGCGGAAGCTCAGCCCGCAGGGCGTGCCCTTCCCACTGCAGCCGGCCCTGCCCGACAGCCACCGCAAGACGGTCAGTCATAACCCCTGATCCCCTCCGCCATGTACAAGCGTGTCCTCTATGAAAACTGGGCCGACTGGGTGCCCTACCTCGCCTTCGGCGTCACGGCCTTGGTCTTCCTGTCCTTCGTCGTGCGCGCCGTGACCCTGCGCCGCGAGCGTGCCGACCAGATGGCGCGCCTGCCGCTGGAGGAGGAAGCTGAGAGCTGAGAGCTGAGAGCTGAGAGCCTGGCCTGAAGCGAAGTGAGACCAAGCCTTTTTGAAGCCATGTCCGACAACCCCAATCCCAACAACGGTCCCGTTCTGCGCGAGCACGTCTACGACGGCATCCAGGAGTACGACCAGAAGCTGCCGAACTGGTGGCTGTTCACCTGGTACATCACCATGGTCTGGTTCGTCCTTGCCTGGGTCGCCTACTACCAGTTCGGCCGCGGTGATTCCGACGCCGAGCAGATCGACAAGGCCATCGCTGCCGTCGAGGAGCACCGCAATCAGGAACTGGCGTCGCTCGACGACGACAAGCTCTGGGAGATGTCCAGGGACGCCAAGGTCGTCGAGGCCGGCAAGGCGACCTACAGCACAACCTGCGTCGCCTGCCATGCGCCCGACCTGAGCGCCCACCTCGCCGGTGCCAAGCTGCCCGGCCTGCCGCTGAGCGACAAGGAATGGAAACACGGCGGCAACCCAACCCAGATCCTCAACATCATCCGCAAGGGCGCGCCCGACCTCACCAAGGGCATGCCGCCCTGGGAGCCGCAGCTGGGCATCCAGCGGGTCGTCGAAGTCACCGCCTTCCTGCTGAGCCACCACGAGAAGGGCGCGGCCTTCACCCTGGCCGCCGATTCGCCGCTCAAGACGGCGAAGTAAGCGGGGACAGGTTGGCCAGCCGCTCTCATGCGGCCGGTTCCGGCACCACCTCGACGATGAAGGCCTTGTCCTTGCCGAACCAGGTCTTCGCGGCTTGGCGGATGTCGGCGGCGCTGACGGCGTCGATCAGGCCCGGCAGCTTCTGGAAGTGGTCGTGGCCGAGGCCGTTGAGTTCGTTCCAGCCGAGGGCGTCGGCGCGCGCGGCCGTGCCTTGCTGTGAGCGCAGCCAGGACGATTTCCAGGCGGTCTTGGCGCGGTCGATCTCGGCGGCGGTCAGCCCGCGGCGGGCGAGGTCGGCGACCTGGCGCAGCATCTCCGTGCGCGCGAGCTCGAGTTTGGCCGCATCAGTGCCGATGTAGAAGTAAAAGGCGCCGGCACCGAGCGCGGCGAAGTGCTGGGCGCCGACGTAGTAGGCCAGGCCGAGCTCTTCGCGCAGGCGGTTGAACAGGCGGCTGCCCATGTCGCTGCAGGCCTCGTCGATGAGGGTCAGCGCCTGGGTCACGGGATCGTTCAGGCCGGGGGTGCGGAAACCGACCACCAGCACGGCCTGCTCCTTGTCGAGGGTCTGGCGCCAGCGGCCGGGCTTGGCGTTCGCCTTCTTCAGCACAGCGGCGGGCAGGGTCACCGGCCGGCGTTCGCCGCGCGGCAGCTTGCCGAAGTGCGCCTGTACCAGCCGGCGGATCTCGGCGGCGCGGATGTCGCCGTCGATGCTGATGACGCCGTTGCCGCCGGTGAGCGAGGCGCGCAGCATGGCACGGCAGTCGGTGACCTGGATGGCGCGGATGGACTTTTCATTGCCGAGGGCGGTGCGGGCGAAGGGCAGGCCGGCGAAGATCTCGCGGCGCGCGCGGCGAAGCGCGACGGTGAGCGGATCCTCGAGCTCCTCCTGCAGGGCGGCGAGCTGGCGCTTTTTCACCTCGGTGAGACCGGCGGCGGGCAGGGTGGCCTGGCGGGCGAGATCGGCGAGCAGTTCGACGGCGAGCGCCTCGTCGCCGCGCAGGACATCGGCGCCGAGCACGTAGCGGTGGGCGTCGGCGCTGCAGTGCAGGCTGCCGCCAAGGTTTTCCAGTTCGGCTGCGATGCGCGCGGCCGGGCGTTTTTTGGTGCCCTTGAGGAGCAGGCCGGCGGAGAGCATCGTCACGCCGGAGTCGGCCTCGGTCTCGGCCGGCACGCCGGCGAGGAAGCCGGCACGGATGGAGACGAGCGGCAGGCGCGGGTTCTCGCGCACCAGCAAAGTCAGGCCGTTGGGCAGAACATGGCGCTCAATGTCGCTGCTGCCGGTGGCGGTCTTTGTGGCGGTCGTGGCGGTTTCGACCTCGGGTCCGACGACGGCCAGGGTCAGGCTGGCGGGTGTCAGGTAGCGCAGAGCGACCTCGCGGATGCGGGCCGGAGTGAGGGCACGCACGGCTTCCAGATAATGGCGTGCGGACTCGAGGCTGCCGGCGGTGAGCCAGCCGTGACCGAGTGAGGCGGCCTGGCCCTTGGTGGTGCTGAGGCTGCGCAGCTGGCCGCCGGTGGTGGCACGCACGGCCTTGGCGAGTTCGGTGGCGGCGGGGCCGCGCTGGCGCATTTCTTCGACCACCTTGAGCAGGGCATCGCGGCAGGCGGCCTCGTCCTTGGGATCGCACTCGGCCTCGGCGGCGAACAGGCCGCATTCCTGGGCGCCCCAAGTGCCGGCCCAGACCCAGTGGGCAATGCCGCGCTTCTCGCGCAGCTCCTGATAAAAGCGCGAGCTGCGACCCGAGCCGAGCAGGAAGGCGAGCACGTCGAGCGCCGCCTTGTCCTCGTCGCCCTCG
>JBIJBO010000262.1:0-3002 GCA_044345215.1 Prosthecobacter sp.
AGGGCATACTGGGCGTCCTTGTCACCCTTTTGGGCAAGTTCATTGACCTTGGCGAGGGCCTCGTTGAAGGAGGCGTTGACGTCAGGTCCCTTGCCCGGGGCTTCGGCGGCCGATTTCTGGGCGGCGGCAAGGTTTTCGAGGGTGGTCAGCATGTCTTTGCTGAGGCCGGGCATCTCGTCGGTGTTGAGACCGGCGACGGCCACCATGACGGCCAGTTTGGCTTTGAGGGCGGTGAGGAACATAGAAGGTTGGAGGTAACGGGGGTGGTTTCGACCCGCCTCAGCGGGAAGCGCTCATTTTTTCAGGTTTTGCATTCACAAATCAAGACATTAGCAGCGATTTGTGAAAAAAAAAGCCCGAGGCAGGTCGGTGTTGGAGCGTGTGCGGGCCAAAGAATTGGAGCACAGTCTCGATGCGGGAGGGCTTCACGGGAGCGTGGCCTGCGGTTCCGCAGTAACCGGCGCTGCCCGGGGTTAAGGAGGCCTGCTGGGACCCTTCAGAGGGCCACCAGGCTGACGCGGCGCGACTGACATTCGGCCTGCAGCTCCTGAAGACCGAGCAGCAGGGTTTTGCCGGCCTCAACGGCGATGACATCGACGCCGGCTTCCGCGGCCACGCGGATGGTGTCGGGGCCGACCACGGGCACATCGAAGCGCATGTCCTGACCGGGCTTGGAGACCTTGGCCATGGTGGCGCCGCCGCGGCCGAGGGCGCCGCCGCGCTTGACTGCCTCGTTGGTGCCCTCGAAGGCTTCGACGGCGAGCACGGTGCCATTCTTGACGACAACCGTCTGGCCGATGTCGAGGCGGCTGCTTTCCTTGGCGATGTCGTAGCCGTAGCGGGCGTCGTCCCAGCGGCGCTTCTTGATCGCCGGTCCCGCGACATGGCCGGCGGCCGGCATGAGGTCTTCGAGGTAGGTGGTGGCGGGCAGCAGCTCGATGCCATCCCTGGCGAGTTCGTCGGCGATGCCGCCGAACAGGCTCTCGGCATTGCGGCGTGGCAGACGCGCGAGCAGCAGCAGGGTGCGCAGGTCGGGGCGCAGGTCGAAGAGGTTCTTCGGGGCGATCTGGCCGACCATCACGGCGCGCCTGATGCCCTCGCGCTTGAAGTAGGCGATCATCTTGCCGAGCTGGCCGACCCGGAACCATTCGATGGCATCGACCCGGCCGGCCAGGTCGGGCTTGGTCTCGTCGAGGAAAGCGGCGGCGACCAGCCGGGTTACCCCGGAACGGCGGGCTGCGGCGGCAAAGGTCTCCGGATAGAGGCCGTTGCCGGCGATCAGGGCGATGGGTTCGGCGCTCATGACAGCTCAATGCAGGGCGGACCGCAGGTAACCAAGAACAAGGGCGATGAAAACTGCCAACCCCACCCAGCGCCAGAACTGCTCACGCGTGGGCGGAGTGCGCCGAGGGTCGCGCTCGCCGAATTCGCGGGCGATAAAGTCGGAATAGTCAAAGTCCTCGTCGGGCAGGTCAAGGCCGTCGGCGGGGTCTTCCTTCCAGCCCGACTTGGCGCAGGCACCGCAGTCGTCGCAGGCGAGCGCGCCACGCGCCACCCACTCGCCACACACGGGGCACTGGCCTGGAGGGCGGAAGGACATGATGTGGCAGCGGGGATGCCGGAGCCTCACAGCTTGGCGAGGCTGTCATCCAGGGCGGCGATGACCGCGCCGATGCTGGCATCGGTTTCGTCGCCCATGTTCGAGATGCGGAAGGTCTTGCCCTTGAGCTTGCCATAGCCGCCGTCGATGATCAGGCTGTGGTTCTTCTTGAGCAGGGCGATGAAGGCCGCGACATCAATGTTCCTGTTGTTCGCCACGCAGGTGAGCGACTTTGAGCGGTAGCCCTCGGGCGCGAAGAAGTCGAAGCCATGGCGGCGGACCCATTCATGGACCAGGCCGTTGAGGCGGGCGTGGCGGGCATAGCGGTTGTCGAGACCCTCCGCAAACATCTGCTCGAGCTGGTGGCGCAGGCCGTAGATCAGGCTGATGCAGGGCGTGCTCGGCGTCATGTTCTTCTCGCCGTTGGCCTGGAACTCAAGGAAGTCGAAGTAGTAGCCGCGGTCCTCGAGGGTGGCCGCGCGCGCCAGAGCCGCCTCTGAGGCGGTGAAAAGGGCGAGGCCGGGTGGCAGGGCGAAGGCCTTCTGGCTGCCGGTGAGCAGGACGTCGAGGCCGAGTTCGTCGAAGTTGACCGGCACGGTGGTGAAGCCAGAGACGGAGTCGGTGATGAACATGACGTCCGGATACTTTTTCTTCAACGCGGCGATTTCGGCGATCGGGCTGAGCACGCCGGTCGAGGTTTCGTTGTGAATGAAGGTGATGGCGTCGAACTCGCCGGTGGCGAGGCGCTTGTCGATCTCCTCGGCGAGGATGGGCTGGCCCCACTCGACCTGGTAGGCCTCGGCCTGCTTGCCGCAGCGGCGCGAAACGTCGAGCCACTTGTCTGAAAAGGCGCCGTTGCAGCAGTTGAGCACCTTCTTCTTCACCAGGTTGCGGATGCTGCCCTCCATCACGCCCCAGGCCGAGGAAGTGCTGAGGAAGACCTGTTGCTTCGTGCCGAACAGCTCGCGCAGCATCGGCTGGATCTCCGCATAGAGGTCCTGGAAGCCCTTGCCGCGGTGGCCGATCATCGGCTGGCACATGGCCTCGTAGGTGGCGGGCGAAACTTCGACGGGACCGGGAATGTAGAGTTTGACGTGGGTGCTCATGGGGAAAGCGGCGGTAAAACCGCCGTGGGGGATGGAGGTTAAAAGCAACGCCGCTTCCCGCAACCCTGGATGCGCAAAGCGGCGATCGGGCTCAGGCGGCCTGGCGTACGTCCCAGGTGTGGATGGCCGGGTTGCAGATGTCGCGAACAAAGGGCGCCGCCTCGGCGCCTTCGCCAAAGACATGGACACGCTTGCGCAGCGCCAGCCGGCGCAGCTGGAAGCCGGGCTGGGGCAGGGCGCGGTAGTAGCCCAGGATGGTTTCCTTCTCGAGGTCGAGGGCGCCGCCCTTCATGCCA
>JBIJBO010000137.1:0-10034 GCA_044345215.1 Prosthecobacter sp.
AAATCGGTCTTCGCGACCGGATCAGGCTGCTTTTCATCCTCCGGCGGCATTTCGCCCGAGTTGATCGAATTCAGCACTTTTTGCCAAAGATCAGCCTTTTCGACAGAATCGAGCGTGAACGCGATATCATCGAGCCGGACCTTGCCTTTTTGCTTCTCGGCATTGTGACAGGTGAGGCAGTTGTCTTTGAGAAAGAGGCGGTGCTTTTCGTCGAGCACAGCCTTCGTCGGCTCGGCGAAGAGTCTGGAGGTGAAGATGGTGAGAACGAGGACGAGCCGAGTCATGACATTCAAGAGGCAAGGGTCGAGGCCAAACGAATCGCGGAATGAATTCTTCTGCCAAAAGCGCCTGGTGGCTCACGCGATGAGTTCCTTCACCACGCCGGTGCTGTCTCCATGCCTCTCTGCCTCGATGCCAAGGCCGTTCAGCATCGTCAGCCAGACGTTGCAGAGCGGCGTGTCCTTGGAGAGGACGAGATGTTGGCCAAGTTTGAGGTTGGCGGCGCCGCCGGTGAGGACGGTGGGGCAGTTGTCGAGGTAGTGGATGGTGCGGATGTTGCTGCCGTACGCGAGGGCGATGTGATCAAACAACGTCGTGCCATCGGCTTCCTTCGTGGCCTTGAGCTTGTCGATGAGACCTGCGAGCAGCTCGCTTTGCGCAGTATCGCGCTTCTGCGAGGCGGCCATGCGGTCGCCGGGGCTGTAGTGGCTCATGTCATGAGGTGCCACCTTCGTGCCGAGGCTTTGCAGCAGTGTCCCCACGGGCTGGCGGTAGGTCAGCACGCGCGTCGTGTCCGTTTGCAACGCAGCGACGATGAGGTCATACATGACTTGGATCTCCTCCTTGCCCGCGAGGCCAGGTTTCGGCTCCGAGACGGATGGTTTGGACTTTGGCACGCTGAGCCACTGCTCGTCCTTGCCCAGGCGCACCTCGATGTCGCGGATGCTTTGGTAGTATTCGTCGAGCTTGTCGATGTCCGTCTTTGTGAGGCCGTTCTGCACACGCTTCGCATCCTCCAGCACCGCGTCGAGAACGCTGCGCTTTTGTGCGAGCATGGCCTGGCGTTCGGCGAGCGGCGTGTTGTCATCCGAAAACATGCGGTGAAACGCCGCGACCGGATGCTCGAGCCCCGCCATCGGCTTGCCGCGCACATCCCACGCCATCGACAAACCGGGGCCATGCCCGGAGTTCGACACATCCGGCGAATTGAGCTGGATCGACGCAAAGCGCGTCTCTTTCCCCAAATGCGCCGCCGCCACCTGATCCGCACTGATGCTGTTGTGAAAGCTCTGGCCCGGCTCCGCATAGCGGTTCGCGCCCGTGAGCCAAAACGTGCTGCCCCAGTGCGCTTCGTTGGCGAACTTGTTTGTGCAGCCCTGCACGACGGTGATGTCCTTCTGGTGCCGTGCGAGTGGCTTGAGGCCCTCGGAGAGCTGCCATTCGGCCCCGGTTTTGGCTGGGTCCGGGAACCATGTTTCATTCGTCACGCCCCAGCCAAAGCCCAAGAAGACCAGGCGTTTGGGCGGCGAGCTGGCTTTCGAGCCAGCGAAGGCCTTGAAGCCCATCGATTCAAGTGCCGGCAGCGCGATAAACGTGCCGGTGCTGCGGAGGAAATGGCGGCGAGTGGTCATGGCGGGCAAGAGAATCAGGACGGGAGAGCGGCTTTTTAATGCGTTGCCAAACGAACGGGCAAAGCAGGCTGGGTCTTCAGTGTCAGGCGCACATCGTCGGCATAAAGCGATTCAAGCAACGCGGGCCGGATGTTCGGCCGGGCGGCCAGCTGAATGACGGCGAAATCGGCCTCGGAGGGCATGAACACGCGTGTCGATTCATATCTCCAACGCCCTGCGTCACCTCCCAGAGTGGTCAGCAGCGAGGCGCCGCTGGCAAGCGAATCCGGCGCGGCCAAGGGCCACTTCGCATGCATGTCGGAGGGATCACCGCTGAAGAGAAAAATCTGCGCGGTGAACGTCACAGAGGGGGTGGTGTTGGCCGGTCTGTCATCAAGAAAGCGCGCGCTGAGCTCCAGAAACACATCCTCTGCTGATGCCAGCCCGGCGCGCAGCGGACGCAGGTCCACGATCTGAAAGACATCACAGGAGATGGCGCGGGCGGCGGGATCTGCTTCGTCGGCCCCAGGGCTCACAAAACGCAACACCCGCCGTCCATCGCCCTTTTTTTGCTCGACGACATCCGCCGCGTCGCCGCTCCACATGCCAGCTTGACGTGGGAAACCACGCCCGATGGTGCTTTGCTCAAAACTCCCATCCACCAACGACGAAAGTCTCTCGGTCGTCACGCGGGGCGCGGAGATGGCCCAGACGATGGAAGCACTGAACAGGCCGATGGCGAGCCCGGCGGCCATTGCGGCGATGGGGCGCGTGATCCACGGCAGGGCCTTGTTTTTCGGTTTGCTCCCCATGCTGGCGTGAGTTTGGAAGGCCTCATGGCGAAAATGCTCGTGGAGTGCCATCGAGCGCACTTGAGTGTCGGCGAAGATCTGGCGTTTTGCGGGATCATCCCGCATCACGGCTTCGAGATCGGCCATCTCATCGGGCGTGAGCACGCCGTCCTGATGGCGCATCAGGAGGGTGAGAAAATCGGAGTCGTTCATGAGCTGGATTCGGATTGAAGGCGGGCGCGAATGCAATCGCCCAAGGCTTTGTGGAGGCGGGCAAGCGCTTGATAGATGGTTTCGATCTTGCGGCCCATGATCGCGGCCACGTTGGTGCAGTTTCGACTTTCGAAGTAGCGCAGGCGGAGGAGTTCGCGGTTGTTTGGTGTGATTTGTGTAATGCATTGGCTCAGAGCCTCCAGCATGGTGTCTGTGCGACTTTGCTCCGGCCATTCGTCCGCCAGCATGGCCAGCATTTCATCGCTCAGGCCCACATAGCGGCCATAGCGAGCACGCAGGATGTCGATGGCGCGATTTTTTCCCGTAAGCCGCGCCCAGTTCATGAGATGCGCCGGAGTTTCAAAGGTATCCGCCCGCGCAACGGCCTTCACGCACACTTCCTGAAACACATCCTCCGCCAGATGAAAATCCCGTGTGATGCTCGCAAAGAAGGCGGTCAGTGGCATTCGCGCGGCGAGCAGGTTGGCGGTGGCGGATTCAGAAGACAGCATGGCCATCGAAACTACGGTGTGTGAGACCGTATCTCGACATGGCAAGTCGCCAACTTGAAGTCTTCAACTCCCTTTGCCGGCAGGGCGGCGGAGAGCCGCCGCACTCCGCCGGTGCTGTTTTGGAGCTTGAAACGTTGAAGTTCTAACCCAGTTCCGCCAGTCCGCCGGCTTTGACCCATTCATGGAGTGGGAGGAAGGCGGTTGGATCGAGGTCGAGGCCGCAGCCGAAGGGGGCGGAGTTGACGCTTTGCAGGTCGAGGTGACCCTGGTGGATGGCGAGGGTGGCAAAGCCCTGATGGTGGCGTTCGTAGAGGCCGTGGTGGCGATCGAGCAGGCGGTCCTGGAGTTCGGGCGTGTGCATCGATAGCCCGCGGAAGTAGTGGTGGCCGTTGCGTTCGACGTGCGGGATGCCGAGCGCGGCGACGACGGCGAGATCCTGGAGCAGTGCGACAGGGCCGACATTGACGAGGTCTTCGGCGCTCTGAATGGGTGCGCGCGACATCTGCGGGGCGCGCACGCGCAGCAGGGCGGCATTGGCGAGGCTCTTGATGACGCCCTTGCAGTTCTTGTGGCTGGTGCCGTGGTAACCCAGATCGAGCGCGCGCGGCAGGTCGTCGAGCGAGCCATCAGACTCGTCGATGATGAGCGGCGGGGCATCGTGCCATTCGCGCAAGCCGGCGGCGGCGGCATCGCCGAGGGCATGATCGCGGTGCAGGGGTTGCTCGATGAAGAGCAGGCTGCGGAAGAGGGGCTGCAGGCTGCGATCGGCGGCGAGGCGATCGTAGAAGTCGCGGAAGCTGGCGAAGTCGGCGAACTGTTCGTTGCCGTCGAGCGTGGTCTGGAAGCCGGCAGTGCAGTGGGTTTCCAGCACGCGGGTCAGTTCGCGCAGGCGCGGCAGGTCGTGCTCGGGCTGGCCGCAGACTTTGATCTTGAAGTGCGTGAGCTGGTAAGTCTTGATGCAGTCCTCGAGGGACTGCGGCAGGCCGTCGTCGAGTCGCTCGGCCGCCGGGATGTCGCCGGCGCGCAGGGGATCGCTGAGGCCGACCGTGTGACGTGCAGCAACGCGGGTGAGTGGGGCGGCGGGCAGGAGTTGCTGGAGGCTCAGGCCGGCGACTTCGGGGCGCAGTTCCTCCAGGCGCAGGCCGAATGCATTGTTGGCGAGCAGGGCGTGCAGGGGCTGGGCCTGGGTGCGGCAGAGGGCATCGAGCACGGCGCGCTCCATGAGGCTGACGCCCAGATTGACCAGCAGGGGCGGCTGCCGGCGCAGACTGGCCCAGTGCTTTTGTTCATCGTGCAGGTCGCGCCACCAGGGGAAAAAGGTGGTGGGTCGGGCGGCGGCGTTGCTGCCGATGCGTGCGGCGTTTTGAATGGCCGCCAGCATCTCGGCGAGGTCGGCCTCAAAAGGCGTGTCCGGTGTTTTGGTGAACCACTTCGGCGGCAGGCCCTCGGAGGCGACGCCGTCGACTTCGCGCCCGTCCGTCCAGATTCGTGCGCTGACAAAGAGGTGTGGCACGGCGGTCATGCTGGCGATCCCGTAGCGGAAGGGGAATCGCGTCCGCATCGGCAGCACGTGGAAGCGGAGGGCGAGCAGGCGGAAGGTCATGGCAAAAAAACAAACGGGCGCGGCGACCGGCGATGCCGGGGCCGCGCCCGCGGGCAAGGGTTGAGGTCAGGCCTTTTGGTCCTTGCGGAACTTGGCCCACCGGGCCTTCTGGGCTTCGGCGATGCGGGCGCGGGCTTCCGGGGTCATGTTGCGGGCGCGCTTCTTGCGGGACTTCTTCTCAGGCTTGGAGCCTTCGGTGGCTTTCGAGCTCTTGGTGGCTTTGCCGGGCTTGCGACCGCGGGTCTTGGCACCGCCTAGGACGGCCTGCAATTCGGCTTCAAGCTTGGCGATTTGTTCGGCGATTTGTGCCGCGCGCTTGAGTTGTTCGAGGGTGGGGATGTGTTGGCTCATTTCGAGAGGGCAGACTAAGTTGCAAGATAACGGCGTCAAATGTTATTCGGATGCGGCAGAGGTTGCGGTTTGCCTGTGAGAAAC
This sequence comes from Prosthecobacter sp., assembly GCA_044345215.1. Lineage (GTDB taxonomy): Bacteria > Verrucomicrobiota > Verrucomicrobiia > Verrucomicrobiales > Verrucomicrobiaceae > Prosthecobacter. The sequence goes on from JBIJBO010000137.1 coordinate 5,165, forward strand.
TAAGTTGTTCGCAGATGACCCTTCACGATCTGGGCTGGAATGAAGCCTTTGAGAAAGCCTTTGCCGACTGCTGCAAGCAGGGCTGGATGCCCGCGCGTCTGAGCCGAGACCACAAGATTGCCTACGGTGCGCTGAGCGTTGAGCACGGCGAGATTGTCGAGATGGAGGCGGTGCTGAGTGGTCGTTTGTATCATGAGGCCGAGACGGATGCCGAGTTGCCGGCGGTTGGCGACTGGGTGGCGATCGACACCGAGGGCGGGGAAAATGTCATCCGCGCCCGGCTGCCGAGGCAGACCTGTTTCTCGCGCAAGGCACCTGGTGAGGCTGCGGAGGAACAGGTGATCGCAGCGAATGTCAGCGCGGTGGCAGTGGTGACCGAGCCGGGGGCGGACTTCAACCTGCGGCGGATGGAGCGTTACTTTGCACTCATTGGCCGCAGTGGCGCGCGCGCGCTGGTCATCCTCAACAAGGCGGATTTGCACACGGCCGCGGAGTGTGAGGGTGCGGCTGCGGCGATCCGCGAGCTGAATGCGGAGGCGGTGGTCTGCGTCACCAGCGTCGAGAAGGGACGCGGTTTCAAGGCGGTGCGCAACTTTCTGAAGAAGGGCGAGACGGTGGCCTTCATCGGCTCCAGCGGCGTCGGCAAGTCGGCAATGATCAACCATCTGCTCGGCGAGGAGTGGCTGTGGACAGGTGAGGTCAACGAGGTTACCGGCAAGGGCCGGCACACGACGACGACGCGCGAGCTGCTGCTGCTGCCTAGAGGTGGCATTGTCATGGACAACCCGGGCATCCGCGAGGTGCAGATGTGGACCAATGAAACGACGCTGCGCGAGCGCTTTGCCGATGTCGATGCCATTGCCGCGGGGTGTCGCCACCACAACTGCAAGCATGGCCGCGATGCCGGCTGCGCGATCCGCGCGGCGGTGGAGGACGGGATCTTGTCGGCGGAACGCTACGGGGCCTATCTCAAGCTCGACGAGGAGATCTCCGAGTTGCGACGTCGCCGCCGCAAGCGCCAGATCACGCTCGAACGCCGTGCCAAGCGCGACCACAAGATTCAGGCGCGCAATCGCGAGGACCGGCGTGAGATCGAGCACCGGCGCAGGCCGCGCGCGCGGGAGGTCGAGTGACTTACTCCCGCGCCGGGGGCTTATGGCTTGGAGCGTTCGGGCGCGTCCGCCGGGCGATCTGGTCCAGGATGCCATTGACAAAGCTGCCGGACTCGCCGGCGCCGAGGCTTTTGGCAATTTCGATGGCCTCGTTGAGGATGACCGGGGCCGGCACCTCGGGCTGGTGCAGCAGTTCGTAGATGGCGAGGCGCAGGATGTTGCGGTCGACGTTGGCGAGTCGCTCCAGACGGAAATTCTGCAGTACCGGCGCGATCAGGGCGTCGATCTCCTCGCGGTGGGCTAGGACGCCGCGGGCGAGGCTTTCGGCATGCGTGCGCACGGCCGGCTTGGCGTTGTGGATCTCCCAGAAGGCTTCCTGTTCCCCGGGTGTATGTTCGCCGTGGAGGTCGTGGGCGAATAGAAATTGCACGGCGGCTTCCCGCCCTTCGCGTCGCTTGCCCATGGCTTAAAAGTCCTCCGCGCCGGGTTCACCCGCAAAGCTGTCGCGCATCTTGCGGAAGAGACTGATCATCTGCACGGCCACGCGCGCGGCTTCGGTGCCGCGGTTGAGGGTGGTGCCCAGACAGCGCTCGACGGCCTGCTGCTCGTTGCCGACCAGCAGCACCTCGTGCACGACCGGCGTGCAGTGGCGCACCGCCAGCTTTTGCAGGGCATCGGTGACCGAGGCGCCAACGAGGTCGGCATGATCGGTCGCGCCGCGGATGATGACGCCGAAGCCGATGACGGCATCGGGGCGGCTGTGGCGCAGGACATTCTCGCTGCAGACCGGGATCTCGAAGGCGCCCGGCACGCGGTAGACCGTGATGGCGGCGTTCGGGGCGATTTCGTTGAGTTCTTCGCAGGCCGAGTCGAGCAGGCCCTGGACGTGGGTGTTGTTGTAAAGGCTGGCAACGATGGCGATCGAGACCGGCTCGTGCAGGGTGCGTGGGCGGCTGGGGCCGTTTTGGGACATGGGGGAGAGGGTTGGAGGTTCTCGGTTCGAAGTTCGCTGTTCTCGGTTCCTGGTTCGCGAGTCAGAGCTTGTGGCCGAGTTTGCGTTTTTTGGTCTCGAGGTACTTGCGGTTGTGGGGGTTCGGCGTGGAGAGGACGGGCACCTGCTCGACGATTTCGAGCTTGTGGCCCTCGAGGCCGACCACCTTGCGCGGGTTGTTGGTCATCAGGCGGATTTTCCGCACGCCGAGATCGGAGATGATCTGGGCGCCGATGCCGTAGTCGCGCAGGTCCATGGGGAAGCCGAGCTTGAGGTTGGCTTCGACGGTGTCGAGGCCCTGTTCCTGGAGCTTGTAGGCGAGAATCTTGCCGTGCAGGCCGATGCCGCGCCCCTCGTGACCGCGCATGTAGACGATGATTCCGCGGCCGGTCTCGGCGACCCCGCGCATGGCGGCGTGGAGCTGGCTGCCACAGTCGCAGCGGCGCGAGCCGAAGATGTCGCCGGTGAGGCACTCGCTGTGGACGCGCACCAGTGTGGGAATCTCGGGATCGACCTTGCCCATGACCAGGGCGACATGGTGGACGCCGTCGAGCCGGCTCTTGTAGAGGTGCAGGCGGAAGGTGCCGAACTCGGTCGGCATGTCGACGTCCTCGATCTTCTCGACCAGCTTTTCGCTGCGTCGGCGGTGGGCGATGAGGTCGGCGATGCTGCCGATTTTGAGGTTGTGCTTGCGGGCGAATTTGTGCAGGTCCGGCAGCCGCGCCATGGTGCCGTCCGGATTCATGATCTCGATGAGCACGCCGGCCTCGCGCAGGCCGGCGAGTCGGCAGAGGTCCGTGGCGGCCTCGGTGTGGCCGGCGCGGCGCAGGACGCCGCCGGGTTTGGCGACGAGCGGGTTGATGTGGCCGGGTTGGACGAAGTCGCCGGCGACACTCTTGGGGTTGGCGAGCAGGCGGATCGTGCGGGCTCGATCGGCGGCGCTGATGCCGGTGGTGATGCCCTTGGCGGCGTCGACGGTGACGGTGAAGTCGGTGCGAAAGGCCTCGCGGTTTTCCGGCACCATGCTCTCCAGGCCGAGTTGGTGGGCGATTTGGAGCGAGACGGGGACGCAGAGCATGCCACCGCCTTCGCGCACCATGAAGGTCACCATCTCGGGCGTGATCTTCTCGGCCGCGCAGATGAGATCGCCTTCGTTTTCACGATCCTCGTCGTCGGTGACGATGACCATGCGGCCGGCACGGATGTCCGCGATGACGGACTCGACGGGATCGCAGACGGATTTTTTGGAGCGGGGCATGCGGAGGTTGGGAAAGAGCCGGTGGTCGCAGGGCGATCCGGTGGGATTCATTAAGCAGTCGCACGGGCAATTCCAGTGCGATTTGTGGAATTGGCAACGAAGGCGGGCGCCCGGTGGATGACTTGACCCGGGGTTGGATGGCCCTCGATCGGTTGTGGCGGAGAACGGGTGGGCACCAATGAAACGGGGCCTGGGTGCGCGCGGATGGCGGCAGACCCAAGCCCCGGAGTGGGTGTGGACAGGCTTCAGCCCTGATTGACCATGAACAGCATGGTGTCGCCCTTGCGGTAAACACGCAGCAGCACGGTTCTGGGGTTGCCCTTGGCCAGTTCGACCGCTTCGCCGACGCTCGCGACCGGCTTGCGGTTGACTTGCTGGACGACGTCGCCCTCCTCGATGCCCATGGCGGCGGCCCGGCTGTCGGGGTTGATCTGGGTGACCAGCACGCCGTTCACGTCGGCCGGCACGTCGTAGCGCTGGCGGGTGGGCGGGGTAAGGTTTTGAACGGTGACACCGGCGACGAGTTCAGCGACGTCCGGAGTCTGGCGACCGCCGCGCGGCAGGCTGTCGCCGCGGCCGCCTTGGGCGAGGGCTTCCTGCGGCAATTCCTCGAGCACCGCCTTGAGCTCCATCTTGCGGCCGTCGCGCAGGACATCGAGGTTGACAGTGGTGCCCGGCTTCTGGCCGCTGACGATGAGGCGCAGCTTGGCGCTGGTGTCGATTCGCTGGCCGTTGATGCCGACCACGACGTCGCCGACCTCCATGCCGGCCTTCTGGGCGGGCGACTCGTCGCCGACCTTGGTGATCAGGGCGCCGCCCTGTTCCTTGAGGCCAAGCAGCTCCGCCTTTTCCTCGTCGAGGTCGCCGATGAGCACTCCCAAATAGCCTCTCTGGACGGAGCCGCCCTCGATGAGGTCACCGACGACCTTGAGGGCCATGTTCATCGGGATGGCGAATCCGATGCCGATGTTGCCGCCACTGCGCGAGAGGATCGCGGTGTTGATGCCGACGACGCGTCCCAGCGAGTCGACCAGAGGGCCGCCGGAGTTGCCGGGGTTGATGGAGGCGTCGGTCTGGATGAAGTCCTCGTAGCCGGCCATGCGTGAGTTGCCGACGATGCCGAGGCCGGTGCGGCCGAGGGCGCTGACGATGCCCTGGGTGACCGAGCGGTTGAGCTCCATCGGTGCGCCGGCGGCGAGCACGACGTCACCGACACGGAGCTTGTCGCTGTTGGCAATGATCGAGGTCGGCAGGCCGGCTGCCTCGATCTTGATGAGGGCGACGTCGGTGAGCGGGTCGGTGCCGATGACGGTGGCGGGGTAGGTTTTCGCCGTGCCGTTGATCTCGACGGCGACGTCGATTTCTTCGGCGTCGGCGATGACGTGGTTGTTGGTGATGATGTAGCCGTCGGTGGTGATGATGAAGCCGGAGCCGACGCCGCGCTGCTGCGGAGCTTCGCGCGGAGGTGTCTGGCGCGGGGCGCCGCGGCGGCCGCGCGGGGCTTCTCCG
>JBIJBO010000138.1:0-9987 GCA_044345215.1 Prosthecobacter sp.
GCCATCCGGCACTTTGTGGAGCACAGCCTGCCGCGCATCCGTCAAGCTGTCCCGGCGACCCGCCTCATGCTGCTCGGTCGCAACCCGGTGCCGGCTCTGCGCGAACTCGCCGCGCGCGATCCCCTTGTCGAGGTCACCGGCACGGTCGAGGATGTCCGTCCCTACCTGAAGCGGTCGACGCTCATGATCCTGCCCCTGCGGGTCGGTGGCGGCACACGCATCAAGGTGTTCGAGGGCATGGCCGCCAGCCTGCCTGTGGTGTCGACGCGCGTCGGTGTCGAGGGTCTGCCTGTGGTCGATGGCGTGCACGCCCTGCTGGCCGACACGCCGGAGGCCTTTGCCGATGCGGTCATCGCCCTGCTGCAGGATCCCGCGCGTCGTGTCGGCCTGGCGCGGACCGCTCGCGCCTGGGTGGAGGCGGAGTTCAGCTGGGAGCGCGCGGCTCGGCAGTTTCTCGACCTGTGCGCGCGGGTGGGATGACGGGCGCGGCAAGGGGCTCGGGTTCCGGACTTGGGGTGGATATTTCTTGTTGAAGCTTGCACCCTTCCTTTGGCGGTTCTCGGCTGCCGACAGGCCAGCCTTGCCAGTCGGCAAAGCCGATCTAAGGTAGGGATTCCCCTTCTTCATGAGCCAGACCGCCATCACCCCGACCCGCGAGCAGGATTTCCCCGAGTGGTATCAGCAAGTCGTGCGCGCCGCCGACCTTGCCGAAAACTCCGAGGTGCGCGGCTGCATGGTCATCAAGCCCTGGGGTTACGGCCTGTGGGAGAACATCCAGCGTCAGCTCGATGTCAAATTCAAGGAGACGGGCCACGTCAACGCCTACTTCCCGCTGCTCATCCCGCTCAGCTACCTCGAGAAGGAGGCCGAACACGCCGAGGGTTTCGCCACCGAGTGCGCGGTTGTCACCCATCACCGACTGGAGGCCCGGAAGCAGCCCGACGGCACCACCAAGATGGTGCCCACCGGTGAACTGGCCGAGCCTTTCGTCATTCGGCCAACCTCGGAAACCATCATCGGTGCCGCCTTTGCGCGCTGGGTGGAGAGCTACCGCGACCTGCCCCTGCTGATCAACCAGTGGGCCAATGTCATGCGCTGGGAGATGCGCCCGCGCCTTTTCCTGCGCACGGCCGAATTCCTCTGGCAGGAGGGTCACACCGCGCATGAAACGGCCGAGGAAGCGCTTGAGGAAACCCGCCTCATGCACCGGGTCTACGCCGATTTCCTGCGCAATCACCTGGCCATTCCGGTGATCCCCGGCGAGAAGACCGAGAACGAGCGCTTTCCCGGCGCCGTCAACACCTTCACCGTCGAGGCCATGGTCCAGGACCGCAAGGCGATCCAGGCCGGCACCTCCCACTATCTGGGCCAGAATTTCGCCAAGGCGGCCAACATCCAGTTCCTCGGCCGCGACAACACCCGCCAGTTCGCCCACACGACGAGCTGGGGCGTCAGCACCCGCCTCATCGGCACCCTGATCATGGCCCACGGCGACGATGACGGCGTCATCCTGCCGCCGCGGGTCGCCCCCAGCCAGATCGTCATCCTGCCGGTCACACCCAAGCCCGACACCCGCCAGGAAGTGATCGACGCCTGCGAGGCCCTCGCCCAGACCCTTCGCGTTCAGAGCTTCTACGGCGAGCCCCTGCGTGTCCACGTCGACAAGCGCGACCTGCCAGGCGGCACCAAGAACTGGGAGTGGATCAAGAAGGGCGTGCCCCTGCGCATCGAGATCGGCCCGCGCGACATCAGCAGCCGCAGCGTCGCCGTTTGCCGGCGCGACCAGGGGCCCAAGGCCAAGGAGTTTGTGCCCAAGGAAGAGTTCATCCAGAGCATCGTCGAACGGCTCCAGGACATCCAGGATGGCCTGCTCGCCCGCGCCACCGCGTTCCGCGATGCCAACGTGCACCCGCTCAACACCCTGGAGGAATTCCAGGCCTTCTTTGCCGAGGGTGCTCCGGGCGGTTTTGCGCTCATGCACTGGGCCGGCTCCAATGAGGAGGAGGACCGCTTGGCCAAGGACATGAAGGTGACCATCCGCTGCATTCCGCTGGGTGAAGGCGAGGCGGGCCATTGCTTCCTGACCGGTCGCCCCAGCGCCCGCCGAGTGGTCTTCGCCCGCAGCTACTGACATGCGCCTCCTCCCCCTGATCCTGATGGCTGCCGTCGGTCTGCATGCCGCCGATGCTCCGCGCCTGAGCGATGATTTCGCCTCCGCCGAACACCCGGTGCGGCGCGCGCAGCGCGGTCCCTGGCAGTTTGTCGACGGCGTGGGCTCCTGCACCCAGGACGATGCCCTTTACAAGAAGTTCAAGGATCACGGCCCCATCCTGTTCTACGACTTCGCCCACCAGAATGCCGTGGTCCGCTTCGCCTACCGCGCGGATCCCGCCGTGAAGACCGTCGTGTTCACCGCCAACGGCGCCGACGGCCATGTCTTCCGCTTCGTCATCAGCGCCCGCGGCACCTCCGTGCGCGCCTTCCCGCCCGACGAGGCCGACCACAAGTCGATCACCGTCGGCAAGCCCGGCCCCGCGCTGAAGGCGGGCGACTGGGTGCCGGTCGAGGTGCGGCTGCAGGGATCCAAGGCCACGGTGCGCCTCGGCAGCGACTTCGTGCAGACCTTCGAGCACCCCAGCTTTGCCCGCGCGAAGACCAACCTCAGCCTCGGCTTCAGCTTCGGCACCCTCGCTGTCCGTGAGTGGGTGGCGGAGAAGGAGTAGAAAGTGGGGAGAGGGGCGGCTTCGCTGTAGTCGGGGCCAGTGACCCCGCTTGCAGCGGTTCCAAGGCGGTTTCGCGGCGCAGCGATGTCTCGGGCGCAGTCCCGCCCTGCGGCTGCGCTCCCACGCGATGTCCCCTGGCAGCTCAAGGCCAGCAGCGCCAGGTCCTATCAAAGGTCAAAAATGCATCCTGCAGCGGGCCATCCTCCAGCAGCAGGTAAGAGCCAACGCCGACGCCATGATCTCGAAACCAACCCTGTCGCATTTCAAGAGCGTACTGAACGTTCGAATGGCTGGATTGTCTGCTGGTGCGATCGAAGGGCTCCAGATCCAGGATCTGCAGAATCCGCCCGGCGGGGTCAATGTAGGCGATGGAGAGGGGTGATGGCGTGTTGGCCATGTAGAAAGACACCGGTTGAGGTTGGTGGAGAATGAAGAGCATGCCCTCATCTTCGGCGAGGGGTTCGCGAAACATCATCCCACTTAAAAACTGCCTTTGGATGCGTTGAATTTCCACCCGCAGCCTGATCTCGCCGATCTGCATGGGCAAACGGGTCAGGCAACCCAAGACCAGGCATTTTGGAGGGCTTTTGTCTGCCTCGTCGACAACCGCGGGGGATTTCGCATGCCTGCGGCGGGCCTTCCCCGAATCCAGAGTGGTGGGATCCACGATCAGACAGCCGTCGCCCCAATCCGACTGCCAGCGGCCCGGATCGTCGGGCGACAAGCGAATCAGACCGTTGGCTGTTGGATCGTAAGGACTCTTGGACGTCAGGAACTGCCAGTAAGCTTCCAGTGGCAGGCTGCTCGATGTGAGGGGGCGTTTCTCCCGGTGAAAGTCGATGCCCACAGCACCTGTCTCCATCAAGGCATTCGTCCGGTCTAAATCTTCATGAAATCTGTATCGTCCCGTCCAGTAGTTGGACAGCATCCGGATTTCAATCCGATGGGCACCAAGGTTCAGCCACTCGCCCTCCTGGACGATCCACTCGCCGCATTTCCACTCCTGATCGAGAGTTCGAACTTTGCCGTTTGCCAGCTCATGCACGCGCGGACTGCCCAGACGCCCTATCCTGGGAACTCGGGGCTGGGTGATGCCGCCGTGAAGCATGGGAATGTTTCCCGTGGCCTTCGCCAAAATCTTCAAATCGTTTGGCCGCAAAAAGATCTCACCATGCGAGCCGGCCCTCTTGCCAGAGGTGGGCAGAATGAGTTCGGGAAAGACCACCAGGTCTGCCTTGCGGGCAACCGCCTGGCGGTAGGTTTCCGCCAGGCGTTCCAGAGCGTTGCTGCGACAGGTCACAGGCAATCCAAGCCGACAGAGTGCAATTTTCAATCCCATGGGCGGTGGTGGTTATTCGGCGAATGCATGCGAGGGAACTCTTTTCGGCATCTGCATGGGCAGAGGCTCCTCGGCGCTGAGGACCTCCTCTTCGCCCGAGGTCGCTTGGAGCGGCCAGATGTGGAAGCCTCCCGTGCTGTAAACGATCCTCCAGGTCCCCCAAATGCCGTGGTGGTCGGCGCCGCCCCGATACAGGACCTGATGTTGACCAATGTATTGCTTGATCCACTCGCATTCGCGTGTGCCTTCGTCGTAACTTCCCGAGATCGAAAATCGTCCGATCCCATCGAAGCCTGATCCGGAAACAACACCCTTTTCAAAGACAAGATCCAGATGCATTTCGAATTTGTGAGCTGGAGATGAATGCGTGTAAAAACCTGTCCAGAGTCCTGAAGGGAAGAGGGGTGAGCTCATGATTGGCGGAGGGGGTCGGGTTCTGATTTGAGGCGGCAAAATGACCGGTTTCAGGCTCCGGTTTTTCGGAAGATTTTTCCGCCGGGATTCCGGGTGAAATGGGCGTGGAGTAACCAGATCTTATTGCTTGAATAAGATAGCCCAAAATGGGGGATTTTTACAGGGAAAAGTGAGGGGAAACGGGGTGTTTTTTTCACCCTTTTCGGGGCGGTTTTTCGTTGATTTTTATTGCGACTCGCATGGAAAAAACGGCTTCGGAGCCGCCCCTCCGGCCGGGCTCGGGGGGCCGTGCGCAAGACGGCGGCTGCGCACCTTCTCGAAGCCCCCGCCACCGCAGGCGCTTGGGGGGTGACTGGGAGGGGTTGGCGATGAGGGAGTGGGGGTAGGGCGGCTTTGCTGCAGGCGGGGGCAGTGAACCTGCTTTGCTGCAGGCGGGGGCACTGACCCCGCTCACCGCGGTTCCAAGAGCGATCCACGCGCGTATCGCTTGAGTCCCGGCCTTCGTCCGGCTACATCCCCGGCCCCCCATGTCCACTGTTCCCGCCCAGCCCCCCGAGCGACTCACCGGCATCCGCCTCGACGACCCCAAGCAGGCCGCCGCCGGCGTGCCGGCCGTCGCCAGCTCGCTCAAGCATGTTTACGGCAATGCCGGCCTTGTGCGCGGCACGGCCGCCATGCTCAGCCTCAACCAGTGGGAGGGGTTCGACTGCCCCAGCTGCGCCTGGCCCGATCCCGAGGACCATCGCAGTGCCTTCGAGTTCTGCGAGAACGGTGCCAAGGCGATTGCCTCGGAAACCACGAGGCGCCGGGTCGATCCGGCCTTCTTCGCGCGCCACAGCCTGCGCGAGATCGCCGGGCTGAGCGATTACGAGATGGACCAGGCCGGCCGGCTGACCCACCCGATGGTCCTGCGCCCCGGGGCCGGGAACTATGAACCGATCCCCTGGGACGAGGCCTTCACGCTCATCGCGGAAGAGTTGAATGCGCTCGACTCGCCCGACGAGGCAGTCTTTTACACCAGCGGCCGCGCCAGCAACGAGGCGGCCTTTCTCTATCAACTTTGGGTTCGGCAGTTTGGCACCAACAACCTGCCCGATTGCTCCAACATGTGCCATGAAAGCAGCGGCGCGGCCCTCAACGCCAGCGTCGGTGTCGGCAAGGGTACGGTCAGCCTGAACGACCTGGAGACGGCGGAGACGATCCTCATCATCGGCCAGAACCCGGGCACCAACCACCCGCGCATGCTCAGCTCGCTGCAGCGCGCCGTCGAGTCCGGCGCCGAGGTCATCGCGGTCAACCCGATGAAGGAGGCCGGCCTCACCGGCTTCATGCACCCGCAGCAGGTCAAGGGTGTGTTCGGCCTTGCCACGCCGCTGGCGCGCCAGTTCCTGCAGGTTCGCGCCAATGGTGACCAGGCCCTGCTCAAGGCCCTGGCCAAGACGATTCTCGCGGAGAACCTGCACGACCGCGACTTCATTGCGGCCCATACGCATGGCTTTGAAGCCTACGCCGAACATCTCGCCGGTCTCGACTGGACCGAGCTGGAACGCGTCTCCGGCATCACCCGTGCCGATCTCGAGCGCGCCGCGCGCCGCTGCGCTTCCGGCAAGCGGCGCTTGATCACCTGCTGGGCGATGGGCCTCACCCAGCACAAGAATGCTGTCGCGACGATTCAGGAGGTCGTCAACCTGCACCTCCTGCTCGGCGCCATCGGCCGGCCTGCCGCCGGCCTCTGCCCGGTGCGCGGCCACAGCAATGTTCAGGGCGACCGAACCATGGGCGTGTTTGAGAAGATGCCGGAGGCCTTCCTCGCCAGCCTCGACCGCGAGTTCGGCTTCACGTCGCCGCGACGCCATGGTCATGACACCGTCGCTGCGATTCACGCCATGCATGAAGGCCGCGCCAAGGTCTTCTTCGCCCTTGGCGGCAACTTCCTGCAGGCCACGCCCGACACTGAGTACACCGCCGACGCCCTGCGCCGTTGCCGCCTGACCGTGCACGTCAGCACCAAGCTCAACCGCAGCCACGTGGTCACAGGTCGCACGGCCCTCATCCTGCCCTGCCTGGGCCGCAGCGAACTCGATCTCAATGCTGCCGGCGTTGCGCAGTTCCTGACGGTGGAAAACAGCATGAGTGTCGTGCATGCCTCGCATGGCCGTCTGCCTCCGGCTTCGCCGCACCTGCTCTCCGAGCCGGTGATTGTCGCCCGTGTTGCCGCCGCCACCCTAGCCGGTCGCAGCACAGTGCCCTGGCTCGAACTCGCGGCCGATTACGACCGCATCCGTGAGCGCATCGAGCGGGTGGTGCCGGGCTTTGAGGACTTCAATGAGCGCGTGCGCCGGCCCGGTGGTTTTGTTCTGCCCAACAGCGCCCGCGAACGGCAGTGGGCCACGGCCACCGGCCGGGCAAATTTCTTCACCCACGCCCTCGCTTGCGTGCAGGCGGAGAAGGACGAGCTCGTCCTGCAGACCTTTCGCAGCCACGACCAGTTCAACACGACCGTCTATGGCCTGAACGACCGTTACCGCGGCATCGGCAACGAGCGCCGCGTGGTGTTCCTGAATCCGCAGGACATGAAGGCGCGTGGCATCGGCCCCCTGCAACCGGTCGACATGACCGCCGAGCACGGCGGTCGCACCCGTGTCGCCCGGCGTTTCCTGGCCGTGCCCTACGACCTGCCTGCCGGCAGCTGCGCTGCCTACTTCCCCGAGGCCAACGTGCTCGTGCCGATCGACAGCTATGCCGACGTCAGCCTGACTCCCGCCTCGAAGAGTGTGCGGATCCGCGTGTCGCCCAGCCGGGAGTGAGGTTCCGCCCCCTGTGCCTTGACGCCCCGTGTCTTGCCGGGAAACTGGCAGTTCATGCCCGAGCTCGCTTCCAGCTACCGCGCCCCCCGTCTCCTGCGCGGCGGCCATGTGCAGACCCTGCTGGGCGCCCTGCTGCCGGCGGCAGCGCGCCCTCCTTTCCGTCCGGAAAGGCTGGAGCTGCCGGATGGAGACTGCCTGCAGCTGGGCTGGTGGCGGGGTGGTCATGCCCGCCTGCTGGTGCTCTGTCATGGTCTTGAGGGTTCGCTGCAGGCGGTCTACATCCGCAGCCTTGCCGCGGCTTCGGCTCGCGCGGGCTGGGACATCCTGGCCTGGAACTACCGCGGCTGCGGCGGTCTGCCCAACCGCCTGCCACGCTCCTACCACAGCGGTGAAAGCGGCGACCTGCGTGCGGTGATTGACCATGCGGCCCCGGCTTATGCGGACGTGGCTCTGGTCGGCTTCAGCCTGGGCGGCAATCTCACCCTCAAGTACCTTGGCGAGGCGCCAGCGCATCCCGCCGTGCGTGCCGCGGTCGCCGTGTCGGCCCCGGTCGATCTCGCCTCGAGCGCGATGGCGCTCGACGAACGGCCGGCCAACCGGCTCTACCAGCGGCGTTTCCTGCGCTCTCTGCTGGCCAAGGCGCAGGCGAAGGCCCGGCGCTTTCCGCAGGCTGTGGGCCGCCTCGACGGCATCCACACGATCCGCGACTTCGACGAGCGCTTCACGGCGCCGTTGCATGGGTTTCGCGATGCCGACGATTACTACGCCCGTGCCAGTGCCCTCCCCCATCTGACCGCTCTGCGTGTGCCGGCCCTGCTGCTCAACGCGCTCGACGATCCGCTGCTCGCGTCACCCTCCTTTCCGTGCGACCTCGCCTCCCTCAGCCCGCATCTTCACCTCGAAGCGCCCGCGCATGGCGGCCATGTCGGTTTTCTCGATGGCCGCCTGCGCCGCTGGCACGAGGGGCGTGTGCTGGGGTTTTTGGAAGATGGGAGATAGAACATGGGAGACGGCTACTCTCCGCTCGTCGCTCCACGCCCCCTGCCCGTCCTGTGCAGTCGCCAGGCGACGGCCAAGAGGATGAGCGGCACGCCGAGCAGCAGGAGGGCGTCGTCGAGGTGAAGGCCGCGCGGAGCGGGTGCCCGCGGCGGGACCGCCGGTGGTGGGGCGAGCACGGGGGTGGGGGTCAGTTTGTAGGGGCGACTGGATTCGCCGGGGAAGAGAACCTGGGGCCTGCGTTCCGGCTTGCCTTGTTCGCTGTTGAGGAGGATCAGACTGATATTGGCGTCGGGGCCGAAGACCAGCTCGAAGGTGTGACCGCTCCCGGGCACGCGGCCCTTGGCGACAGCCAGCAGATGGGTTTCGGCCGTGTCGGGCTTGAGCGGTTCGAGGGTGGTGCCGTCGATGGCGGTGATTTCAATCACCGGCCATTCCGCGTCGGTCGTTCCAAAGCGCAACCCGAGATTCTTGCGCAGGTACTCCGCGGCCCGCAGGTGGGTCTCCCTGCGCTCGGCCTCGGACTGGTTGAGATACCAGGTGGCTTCGACCGGCGGCAGGGCGGTCGGCTGGGCGCTCAGGAAGACGCGCGGGTCGAGGTTGATGCGCAGGGTGTAGCCGGAGTCGGCTGCGAACATTGCCTCAAGGGTGATGTTGGGGATCTGATGGGCGTTCAGCAGCGGAGCGACCAGCAGCAGGCAGGCGAGAAGACGGCGGGGCATGAGGGGATGCAACGTAGCCGCGGCCCCCACTCTGCCAACTCCGCAGCGGTGTCCCGCACAAAAAGCCGCGGGCAGGAATCCGCGCTCGACGGGCGTAGTCCTGCGATGCGCGCGTTCGTTCTCCTCACCGCCAGCCTGCTTGCCTTCGCCCTGCCCGCCGCCGAGCCGGTGTTCCGCGCCGGCGCCGCCACCAGCAACGTCACGCCACCGCTGGGCAGCTCGATCAACGGCGGCTTTCAGGACGGCAAGGCCGACTTCATCCATGACGAACTGCACGCGCGCTGCCTGGCGCTCGATGATGGCCGGACGCAGCTCGTCTTTGTTGTCGTCGACAGCTGTGTCATCGGCCGCGAGGTCTTCGATGCGGCAAAAAAACTGGTTCACGAGGCCACGGGTCTGCCGCTGGCAAACCTGATGATGTCGGCCACCCATTCGCACTCCTGCGCCACCGCCCAGGCGGTGGGGCAGAGCGAGCCCGACCCGATGTACCAGCGCTTTCTCGCCCGGCGCATCGCCGATGGCGTGCGCCGCGCGCTCAACAACCTCGCGCCCGCCAAGCTCGGTCATGGCAGTGCCCCGGTGCCCGGACAGGTCTTCAATCGCCGATGGAAGATGAAGCCCGGCACCATCGCGCCGACGCCCCTCGGCGTGACGACCGACCAGGTGAAGACGAATCCCGGCGTCAACAACCCCAACCTCGTCGAACCCGCCGGTCCAACCGATCCCGAGGTCGCCTTCATCAGCGTGCAATCGCTGGATGGCAAGCCGCTGGCCTTGCTCGCCAATTACTCGCTGCACTACGTCGGTGGTGTCGGTCCGGGCCACATCTCGGCCGACTACTTCGGCGTGTTCTCCCGGCGCATCGGCGAACTGCTCGGCGCCGGCGAGGCGGACCCGCCCTTCGTCGGCCTGATGTCGAACGGCACCAGCGGCGACATCAACAACATCGACTTCCGCGGCAGCCAGAAAAAGGAGCCGCCCTATGG
>JBIJBO010000139.1:0-9974 GCA_044345215.1 Prosthecobacter sp.
AAAAACCGCAACCAAGCCACAGTCGCGGCACAGGCCCGCGGACACCGGCAAAAAGAAACCCGGTCCGGAGAGCCGGACCGGGTTTCCCGAAGCCGGCATCAGACCTTCCAGCCCGGGCGGTAGGCCGGGCGGCTGACGAACTGGTTGGCGGACTCGGCGTTCGGCACCTTCATGCCGGCCTTGTCCCACTGCACGGTCTGCTGGGCGCGCACGGCGAGGTTGCCGAGCAGGACGAACTCGGTGAGCGGGCAGCTGTAGTCAAAGTTTGAGCTCGGGCTGCCACCGTTGACGATGTGCCAGGCCCACTCACCCTGCGGGTTGTTGGGCATGACGCTGCGCGTCTCGGTCTTCCGGATCTTGCCGGCCTTGGTGTCGAGACGCAACTGGGTGTAGCGCTCCTCGTTGTAGATGACCGGGCTGGAGCAGTAGGCCTCGCCCTCGAAGACGGTGGCCTCGGTGCCAATGAACATCATGCCGCTGCTGGCCTTCTCAAAAGCCTTCTTGGCGAGGTCGCTGGTCATGTGCGGCGAGATCTCAGGCTTGTTTGGCTTGCCGTCCTTGGAACCGTCGTTCCAAGTCAC
The DNA here is from genome assembly GCA_044345215.1 of Prosthecobacter sp. GTDB lineage: Bacteria > Verrucomicrobiota > Verrucomicrobiia > Verrucomicrobiales > Verrucomicrobiaceae > Prosthecobacter. The sequence continues at coordinate 582 of JBIJBO010000139.1, forward strand.
CTTGAGCGCGGGATGCTTGCCGGCGGGCATGTGATAGACCAGATCGGACCAGACCGGCGCACAGGTCGCTGAGATCGGGCTGCTGACTGCGTCGATCTTCTCGGGGATGAGCTGGCCGAGAACGCTGAAGGTGGCGTCCATGATGTGGCAACCCATGTCGCCAAGAGCGCCGGAGCCGAACTGCCACCAGCCGCGCCAGTTGAACGGATGCAGGCTGTTGCCTCGCTTGCCGCTGACGCCTTCCGGAATCACGAACTCAAAGTAGGGCTCGTAGGCCTCGGAGGACAGCCAGAGATCCCAGTCGAGATTGGTCGGGCACTCGGCCGCCTTCTTGGCAAGCGGGCCCTGCGGCCAGATTGGTCGGTTGGTCCACAGGCGAATTTCCTTGAGCGTGCCAATGGCACCCTGTTCAATCCACTCCTTGGCAAGGCGCTGCCCCTCCATGGTTCGGCCCTGGTTGCCCATCTGGGTTACCACCCCAGCCTCCTTGGCGGCACGGTGCAGGTCGCGGACCTCGTTGATGTAGTTGCAGAGCGGCTTCTGCACGCACACGTGCTTCTTGTGCTTGATGGCGTGCATGGCCGCCACGTAATGGGTGTGGTCGGGTGTCGAAACGATGACGCCATCGATCTCGTTGGCCATCTCATCAAACATCTTGCGGTAGTCCTGAAACAGCTTCGGCGCCTTGGGCGCGTTCTTGCCGGACTTCAGATGGTGATCCTCGTTCTTCTTGCCGGCCTCCTCAAGGCGCTTGCGGTCAACGTCAACCAGAGCGACGATGTTGTGGTCGAGCGTCACCGCCTGGGTGTCGGACTGCCCCTTGCCATTGGCGCCGATGACGGCGAGATTGAGGCGCTTGCCCGCGCCGTCCTGGCCGCGCAGGAGCAGATTCGGGCCGGCAATGGAGGAGGCGGCGAGACCGGCGGTGCGGCCCAGAAAGTGACGACGGGAGAGGATGTTTAGACCCATGTGTATGGTGGTTGGAGGTGGATGGTTGGACCCGGACAAACGCACACGAAAGCCCGGAAATTTCGGCGGAAGCTTAACCGCAATGACTGAACGCGTCCACCAAATGCCGCGCCGCACGATGGTTTACAAAAGCAGCAGCGCGGCTTAAAGTGCCGTTTCGCATGAAAAATCCCCGTTTGAATTTCCTCGTCCTGGCCGGCCTCTGGCTGCTGTCGGCGGGCCTGACGGCCAGGGCCGCCGGCGACCCTGGCGACGAGTACCTGCGCGGTTACATGATGCTCAAGGATGCCGAGAAGCTGGAGGCCGCCAACAACCCTGCCGGCGCCCTCTCGCTCTACCAGCAGATGGCGCAAATCTTTGACTCCGTGGCCCAAAACCACCCCGATTGGCAGCCGGAAATGCTCACCGCCCGACGCAACCTGGTGAGCAAGGCCCTCGCCCGCCTGCAGGCCACCCTCAGTCAGGCGGCGCAACCCGTCCCTGTCGCTGCCGCGCCGTCCGTCGCCCCTGCGACCGCAGCTCCAGCCCCGGCGCTGCCCGCTCTTGCCCCCGCCAGCCCCCCCGGCGGTCTGCCCAGCCTCAGCGAGGCCCTCTCGCAATGGGAGCAGGCGTACCGCCAGCGCGTGCAGGAACTGGAGACGCAAAACAACCAGATGCAATCGGATCTCGGCAAGTGGCAGCAGTGGTTCCAGTGGGCCTCGGGTGAGATCACCGGCGCTCGCGGCCGCCTGCAGGAAATCGAGGGCAGGTCAGCCAGTCTCGAAAAGTCCATCCAGGCCATGCAGCAGGAAGTCGCCGCCGGTCGCGCCGCCGCCTCCGAACTCGAAGCCCTCAAGCAGGAAAAGTTGGCCCTGAAGGCGGAATACCAGAAGGCCAGCCAGCGCCTGGGCAGCGCCGAGAAGACCAGCAAGGAGGCTTCCCAGAAACTGGCCGACGCTTCCCTGCGCATCTCCGAGCTGGAGACGGAACGCAATAAACTGCTCAGCGAGCGCGACTCCGCTGCCAAGGAGCGCGACACGCTGAAGACGCAGAATGCCGGCATGAGCGCCGAGATCGAGGTGCTGAAAAAGCGCGCCCCTGCCAGCCAGGAGTTGACGCGCTTGCTCAAGGAAAACGAGCGCCTGCGCAAGGAACTGACCACGGCGCAGGAACAGCTAGGCAGCCTGAAGAGCGATGCGACACGCAAGGACGAGGAAATCGCCAGCCTGCGCGGGCAGATTACCAGCCTGCAGGGTGAAATCACCAGCCTGCGCCAGCAGAGCGGGGCCTACCAGAACCAGGTCGCCGACCTCACGCTCAAGCTCAAGCGCATCCAGGAGGAGAACCCCGAGGCCTTCCCGCCTGAGCTGACGCGCGAGAACGACCTGCTGCGCGAGATCATCATGCGCCAGCTGCGCAGCCAGTACCGCCAGCAGCAGGCCAAGGACCTCGTTCTCCAGGAACTCCGAAAAATGGAGGGTGTCTCGCGCGAGATTCTGGAGCAGGTCGACGAACTCAACCGCAGTCGCCTGACCCTCACGCCAGAGGAAGAAAAACTCTTCACCGATCCCGCCGTGCGCGAAATGCTGGGCCAGGAGGGCGGCATTCAGGGCACCCTGATTGCGCGCATTTCCAAGAAGGAGGACCCGGAGCTGAGCGCCCTCGACAAGCTGCTCAACCAGGCCAACGAGGCCTTTGCCGCGCAGAAATTCACCGAGGCCGCCGGACTCTTCGAGGAAGCCCTGCGCGCCGAACCGCAGAACGCCACCGCGCTGATTGGGCTCGGCTACGCCCGCCAGCGCGAGAACAAGCTCGACGAGGCGGTCGCCGCCCTGAAGAAATGCCTGGCCGTCGAACCGGACAACGATCTCGCCGCCTTCCACCTCGGCGTCACCGAGTTCAAGCAGCAGAAGTGGCAGGACGCCATGGGGCATTTTGAGAAGAGCCTGGCCAAAAACTCCCGCAACGCGCGCGGCCGCCATTACCTCGGCATCATCTCCACAAAACTCAATCTGCCCGACCGCGCCGAGCGTGAGTTCAAGACCGCGCTGGCCATCGACCCGGCCTACGGCGAGGCCCATTTCAACCTGGCCGTGCTCTACGCCACCTGGGATCCGCCGCGCTGGGATCAGGCACGGAGCGAGTACCAGGAGGCCATCAAAAAGGGCGTGCAGCCCGACGAGGCCCTGGAGACCCTGCTCAAAAACACCAAGTCCGTGTCGACGCGCTGACCCACCGTGGCCGCCGAACTCGCCCGCGACCTCGAACGTTGGTTCCATCGCCACGGCCGCGACCTGCCCTGGCGGCGCACCACCGACCCCTACGCGATCCTCGTTTCCGAGGTGATGCTTCAGCAAACCCAGATCGCCACGGTGCTCGACCGCGGCTACTACGAACGCTGGCTCAAGCGCTTCCCCGATTTCACCCACCTGGCCGCCGCGGCCGAGGCGGAGGTGCTGCAGGCCTGGGAAGGGCTTGGCTACTACCGCCGCGCCCGCAATCTGCAGTCCCTCGCCCGCGCCGTGCTCGACCGCCACGCCGGTGTCTTTCCGAGCGATCCCGACGCCATTCGAGCGCTGCCCGGCATCGGCCCCTACACCGCCGGTGCTGTCGCCAGCTTCGCCTTCGACCTGCCCGCACCGCTGGTCGACGGCAATGTCGCCCGCGTGCTCGCCCGACTCGACAATGACTGCCAGCCGGTCGATTCCACCGCCGGCCAGCGTCGCCTCTGGCAACGCGCGGAGGATCTCGTGCGGGCCGCCGAGTCGCCGCGAGTCCTCAACTCGGCCCTGATGGAACTGGGCCAAAGCGTCTGCCGCCCAGGCCGGCCGCTCTGCCTGCAGTGCCCGGTGAAATGCCACTGCCGCGCCGTGGCCCCCTCCGAACTGCCGGTGAAAAAGCCGCGCCCGGCAATCACCGCCGTCACCGAACGCGTTTTCTTTTGGGCGGACGGCGATGCCATCCTGCTCGAGCAGGAACGTGGCAACCGCCGCACCGGCCTGTGGAAACTGCCCGCCCTGCCCGCTGATCTGCAGGATGCGCCGCCGCCCGTGCTGCTGAAATCAACCTACGGCATCACCCGCTACAAGGTCACCCTCTGGGTGCACGCCGCACCGGCCGCAACCGCGCCCACCGACACCCAGCGCCTGATCCCGCGCCGCGAACTCGCGTCCACCCCCATGCCCACCCCCTACCGTCGCGCCCTCGACTCACTTCTTGCCGACCACACCTTCCGGCTCCATTGACTGCCATGGCCAGCGTCCAGAAAGTCCCCACCGCCTCGTTCAGCCCCTATTACGGCTGCGCGATCATGCTCATGGCCGTGCTCACCTTTGGCGGCATCCTTGCTTGGAGCTGGCATGTTCTCGTCACCCAGGACAAGGTCATCGCCAGCCTGACGGTCGACGACCCCGAAACCCTGCCGCGCAACGCGCTTGCCGAACCCGCGCGCCAAGCCCTCGTACAACGCCTGAAGGGATTCGCCGATGGCGCCCTCTCCGGCCAGAGCACCGAACTCGACCTCACTCTTGAGGAACTCAACGCCCTGCTTGTGCTCGCACCCGACACTGGTTACGGCAGCTACGCCGGCCTGCTCCACTTCGAGAAAACCGATGCCGCCAACAGCCGCCTGATCGCCCGAATCTCCCTGCCGATGAACCGCCTCAAGTTCTGGGAGAGTCGCAAACGCTACCTCAACGGCCATGCCGGTTTCTTCGTCCATGTTCATGCCGAGGGCGTCGACGCCAAGATCATCGATGTCACCGTGCCCGGCCGGGAGGTGCCGGAAGGCTTCATCATCGGCCTGGAAATTTGGACCTGGGTCGCTCCCTATCGCAAGCTTGAGCCGCTCGGCAGCGTGCTCAAGGCCATCCGTCAGGCCCGCGTCACCGAGACCGGCCTGCGGCTTTCCACTGCCGCCCCCTCCGCCCCCGCCCCTTGACCGCCCTTGCCCGCGGCCCGGCGATGCCCTATCCTCACCTCCATGCGCCGCGCCATCTATCCGGGCAGTTTTGACCCGATCACCAACGGCCATCTCGACGTGCTCCAACGCGCCGCCGGCCTCTTTGACGAACTCATTGTCGCGGTCGCGCAGGACAACGCCAAGCAGAGCCTCTTCAGCCTGGAAGAACGGGTCGCCCTGCTCACCGACGCCACCGGCCACATCCCCAACCTGCGGGTCCTCCCGTTCCGCGGCCTGCTGGTCAATTTCGCCCGACAGCAGGACGCCATCGCCCTGGTTCGCGGGCTGCGTGCGGTGAGCGACTTCGAGTTCGAATTCCAGCTCGCCCTGATGAACCGCAAGCTCGAGCCCAACCTCGAAACCCTCTTCCTGATGCCGCGCGAGGAACTGACTTACATCAGCAGCCGCCTCGTCAAGGAAATCGCCCGCCTCGGCGGCAACGTGAACCAGTTCGTGCCCCCGCACGTCGTCGCCGCCCTGAAAACCAAGCTCACCCCGCCATGAACCCATTCCTGATCGACCTCCATCAGCTGCCCGCCGAGGGCAAAACCCTGCAGGGCCGGCAGCCGGCCGGGTTCTTTGAACTCAGCGCCGAAGACCTGGTGGCGGGCCCGCTTGACTTCCAACTGCAGCTCGTTCGTGAAGGTGACAACCTTCATGTCGCCGGCCGTCTCGAAGCCAGCTTTGACCTGCAATGCGGGCGCTGCCTGGCCCGCTTTCCCTACCGGGTCGAACTTGCGAACTACGCCGCCGAACTGCCGGTGGAAAACGGCGCAACGATCGACTTGACAGAAACCTTGCGTGAGGACATTCTGTTAGCCCTTCCGAACTTTCCGCGCTGCGAAGACGGCAACGTTGAACCGCGCGACTGTCCTGCCGAAGGCCGCTTTGACTCGACTCCGCCTGCGGACGAGACCGGGCTGCCGGGCGCGGAGCGCGGAATTTGGAATGCCCTCGATCAACTGAAATAACCTCCCCTTCCCGCCATGGCCAACCCGAAACGCAGACAATCCAAGAGCCGCCAACGCCTTCGTCAGGGCGCCAACCGCTGGCGCGCCCCCGTTCTGAAGACCTGCCCGGAATGCGGCACCACCGTTCCCGGCCACGTTGCCTGCCCCTCCTGCGGCTACTACCGCGGCCGCCAGGTGCTGAACATCACCGCCGGCGAGTAAGCCGCGCCTTTCCAAAACCCCGTCCGGCTCGCCGGGCGGGGTTTTTCTGTTGGCGGCAATTCCCCGCCCGCGCGGTTCCCTGAGAAAGCCGCAGGCCCACCGCGTTGAAGTGGGCAATCATGCGCCGCCTGATCCTCCTTGCCGCCCCCCTGCTCGCCGCCATCACCGAGGCGCGGCCCCCGAACCTCATCCTCGTCATGGCCGACGACTTCGGCTACGAGTGCGTCGGCGCCAACGGTGGTGAATCGTATGCGACGCCCCACCTCGACCGCCTCGCCGCCGGCGGCCTGCGCTTTGAGCACTGCCATGTGCAGCCGCTGTGCACGCCCACCCGCGTGCAGCTGATGACCGGTCGCTCCAACGTTCGCAACTACCTCAACTTCGGCACCCTGCCACGCGGCGAAACCACCTTCGGCCAACTCCTGCAACAGGCCGGCTATGCCACCGGCATCTGCGGCAAGTGGCAACTCGGCGCCGAAAAGGACGCCCCGCAGCACTTTGGCTTCGCCGAGTCCTGCCTCTGGCAGCACACCCGGCGGCCACCGCGCTACGCCAACCCGGGGCTCGAGTACAACGGCGCCGGGAAGGATTTCAGCACGGGCGAGTACGGACCCCGCCTCGTCAACGACTGGGCGCTCGACTTCCTCACGCGACACCGGGACGAGCCCTTCTTTCTCTACTACCCAATGATCCTCACCCACGATCCCTTCCAGCCGACGCCCGACAGCCCGGACTGGGATCCCAAGGCGGTCGGCGAGCGGGTGAAACGCGACCCCAAACACTTTGCCGAGATGGTCGCCTACATGGACCGGATGATCGGCCGGCTCGACGCGAAGCTCGCCGAGTTGGGCCTGCGCGAAAACACCCTGCTGCTCTTCCTCGGCGACAACGGCACGCACGGCAGCATCACCAGCCGTTTCCGCGGCACAGACTACCGAGGCGGCAAGGGCAGCACCAGCAGCCGAGGCACCCACGTGCCCCTCATTGCCAGCTGGCCGGCTGTCCTTCGCCAGGGCCGCGTCTGCCGTGACCTCATCAGCAGCACCGACTTCCTGCCCACCCTTTGCGAGGCCGCCGGCATGCCGGCGCCGGACAATCTCGACGGCGTCAGCTTCCTGCCACAGCTGCGCGGTGAGACCGGCAGCCCGCGCGACTGGCTCTACACCTGGTATTCCCCGCGCCAACGGATGGACCTGGGCGTGCGCGAGTGCGCCTTCGATCACGACTTCAAACTCTACCGCGACGGCCGCTTCTTCGACCTGCGCGCCGATCCCTTCGAGGAACGAGCCCCGCTCGCTGCATCCCTCAGTGCCGAGCAAACCGCCGCTAAAACCAAGCTGCAGGGCGCCCTCGACCGCTTCACCAACGCCCGCCCCGTCGCACTCGACCGTCAATTCGAGGCGCAGATGCAGGAACGGGAAACAGACAGGAAGAAGAAAAAGAAGTGACGCGGCGCGACTCAGCAGCCCCAGCGCATCCGCGGCAAGACTGCAAACAGGCCGGCGTTTCCGTGGCTCGACCATGAAACGCCTGCTGCTCCCCGCCCTGCTCCTGCTTGCCGCCACACTGACCGCCGCGCCGCCGAACCTGGTCGTCATGCTCGTCGATGACATGGGCATCATGGACACCTCCCTGCCCTTTCTCACCGATGCCCAGGGCAGGCCGCAGAAACATCCGCTCAACGAGTTTTACCGGACACCGAACCTGGAACGCCTCGCTGCACGCGGCATCCGCTTCAACCAGTTCTGCGCAATGAGCGTCTGCTCGCCCACCCGCATCAGCCTGCTCACGGGCCAAAACGCCGCCCGCCACCGCACGACCAACTGGATCAACCCCGATCAGAACAACGCCGGCCCCCTCGGCCCTCCCAACTGGAACTGGCAAGGCCTGAAGCCGACTGACGTCACCCTGTCCGCACTGCTGCGCGATGCCGGTTACCGGACGATCCACGTCGGCAAGGGCCACTTCGCCCCGCGCGGGATGGCCGGCAGCGATCCGGCCACGCTCGGCTTCGAGGTCAACGTCGCCGGCGGTTCCATCGGCGCTCCGGGCAGTTACTACGGTCGCCAGAACTTCGACCGCCCCGCCAAGGCAAAAGGAAAAGCCAAGCGCGGCAGCCACGCCGTGCCAAGCCTGGAGAAGTACCACGGCCAGGACATCTTCCTCACCGAAGCCCTGACCCTTGAGGCCAAGGCTCACGTCGGCGCGGCGGTGCAGGCGCAAAAACCCTTCTTCCTTTACTTCGCGCAGTACGCCGTGCACGCGCCCTTTGACGCCGATCCCCGCTTCGCCGCCCACTACAAGGACAGCGGTCAACCCGAAAACGCCCAGGCCTTCGCCACCCTGGTCGAAGGCATGGACAAGTCGCTCGGCGACTTGCTCGACCACCTCGACACCCTCGGCGTGGCCGACAACACACTGGTGCTCTTCCTCGGCGACAACGGCAGCGACGCCCCGCTTGGCAACGAACATGCGGTCGCCTGCGCCGCCCCATTGCGCGGAAAAAAGGGTTCGCACTATGAAGGCGGCATGCGTGTGCCCTTCGTCGCCGCCTGGGCCAAGGCCGACGCGGAGAATCCCCATCAACAGCGTCTTCCGGTCACAGCCGGCGCCCTCCAATCCCAGATCGCCTCAGTGACCGATGTCTTTCCCACCCTGCTTGGGCTGGCCGGTGTGACGCCTCCCGCCAATCACACGGTCGACGGCCGCAAGCTCGACCGCCTGCTGACCGGCCAGACGGATCCGGAGCGACCGGAAACCTTCCTCATGCACTACCCGCATGCGCCCCACCGCAGCGATTACTGGACGAGCTACCGCGACGGCGAATGGAAGATCATCTACCACTACTTCCCCGGCGAGGACTCGGGCGACAAGCGTTACCAGCTCTTCCACTTGAAAAGCGATCCCTATGAACAGACGGATCTCGCGGAGAAAAACCCCGCGGAACTCACCCGCCTGATGCGCGGCCTGATCGCCGCCCTCGAAGCCCATGGCGCCGTTTACCCGGTCGCTCAGCCCGGCGGCGACCCCGTGAAACCGCAGCTGCCTTGAACACAGCGACGACAAAACCCGCTTCCAGCAAGCCACCCACCGCCCCGGCTGACCTCATTGCCCCGATAGACCTCACTGACCGCGTGTCCCTGATCCCTGATCCCTTATCCATGCGCCTGCTTGCCCTTCTCCTCGGCGCGCCTCTCCTCGCCGCCGCACAGCCCAACCTGCTGCTGATCACCGCCGATGACCTCGGCCCCCTGCTCGGCTGTTATGGCAACAAGGCCATCCGCACCCCGAACCTCGACGCCCTCGCCGCGC